>VBOT01000015.1 GCA_005893225.1 Candidatus Eiseniibacteriota bacterium | reverse complement strand
TCAGCACCGACTGGAACGGCTGGCCGGCCAGGATGCCGGAGAGGAGCCTCAGGGTGGTCCCGGAGTTCCCGCAGTCCAGCACCTGATCCGGCTCGCGCAGGGAGAAGCCGCGGCCCTCGAGCTCGAGGCGGCCGCCGCTCGATCGGGCCTCCAGCCCGAGCGAGCAGGCGCAGCTCAGGGTGTCGAGGCAGTCCTGGCCGGGATTCGGATCCTCGATCAGGCTCGCCCCCCGCGCGATCAGGCCGACGAGAATGGCGCGGTGCGTGACCGACTTGTCGCCCGGGGCCCGGAACGTGCCACCGAGCGGCGGCCCGGGACGAACCTCGAGGCGATGGGGATCGGCGGCAGCGATCAAGACCGCCATGCGCCGGCGGCGCAGCCCTCCCCGGCCCGCCGTGCCTCGGTCCGCGGGAGTGCAGCGTCCTTCATACCCGGGGGGATGCTCAGTTCGCGAGCCGGCGCGCCGCCGTCTTGGACCGGCCGCGCGCCGCCTTGGTTCGGCCGCGCGGCGTGGCGCGCGTCGTGGTGCGCCGGACCCCGCTTCGCGCGGTGGCCCGGCGCCGGTCCTCGGCGTTCCCGGTCGCGGCGCGCAGCGCCTGGACGTTGCGCCACGCCACGAACTCTTCGAGCAGGGCGCGGCGGCGATCGTCGAGGTCCGAGAACATGCATGCGAGATCGTAGTGGCGCTCGCGGCGCCGCGCCGCCGGCTGGCAGCGCACCACGATCCCCTCGCACTTGACCAGCTCGTTCGTGGCGCGCGGGCCCGACCTCGGGAGCACGATGGTCAGGGCCACCTTGGAGAACGGGGCGAGGTAGTGCGAGGACGTGCAGTAGACGCCGCTGGAGGAGATGTTCTGGCTCTCCGTCACGATCTGCGTGCCGTGACCCTCGGTGGTCTCCTCGACGCGCATGCTCAACCGGGCCTCGGCGCGCGGACGGTTCCGGCGCTCGGGCCCACGACGGGTTCGTTTGCTCTGCGGCATCACGTCCTCCCATGATGGCGGCGACCGGGTCGCCGCGGCGGCGTTTCCAGCGCCAGCTCACATTCGCGCGCGAGCACGTCGACGCGAGCCACGGCGACATCCACGGTGTCGCCCAGGGTGAAGCGGCGCCGCGTCCGGCGGCCCACCAGCCGGACCCCCGAGGAATCGAGCACGAAGTGATCGTCGAGGTACCAGGAGACTCGCACGAATCCCTCCACCGGAGTCGGGTCGAGCTCGACGAAGAAGCCCTTGGGCACCACTCCGGTGATGATACCCGAAGCGCGCTCCCCGAGTCGCCCCTCGAGAAAGCGAAGCCCCTTGACGCGCACCGCCTCGCGCTCGGCGTCGGCCGCGTTCTGCTCGGCGGCGGTGGTCTGCTCCGCGATGGCCGCGAGCTCGACCGGGTCCCAGGCGCCGGTGCGGGCGCCGCGCAGCCACTCGCGCACGCGGACGTGGTTGTGGAGATCGGGATAGCGCCGGATCGGCGAGGTGAAGTGACAGTAGGCGTGAGCGGCGAGCCCGAAGTGCCCGAGGTCTCGTTCCAGGTAGCGAGCCCGGGCCAGGGCGCGGAGCACCATGCGGTGGAGGAGACGGCGTCGCGGGGGATCGAGCGGGACCGCGAGCAGGGCCTGGAGGGCGCGGGCCGGCTCGGCGGCCGCTCCGGGGCGCGGCAGGCCGAGCCCCTTGAGGACGAGGTCGAGCTCCTCGAGCTTGCGCGGGGAAGGCGGCTCGTGGACGCGGTACAGAAGCCCGGCTCGCCGCCGGGCTCCCTCCGCCCCGACGCAGCGGTTGGCGAGCAGCATGAACTCCTCGATCAGCTCGTGGCTCTCGAGGTGCTCGCGGCGCTCGATGCGCAGGGGAACGCCTCGCCCGTCGACCGAGGCCTTGGTCTCGGGCACCTCGAGCTCGAGCGCGCCGGCCTCCCGGCGCCGCCCGCGCAGCGCGCGCGCCAGCCGCCGCAGGGTCTCGAGCGCTTCGGCGAGCTCCGGCGAAACGCTATGGGCCCCGTCGAGGACCGACTGGACCTCGCCGTAGTCCAGACGATGGCGGCTCCGGATCACGCCCTCCGCGAACCGGACCCCGTAGAGCGCTCCGTCGCGGTCGAGATCGCAGAAGACCGAAAGGGTGAGGCGGTCGCGATCCGGCTTGAGCGAGCACAGGTCGCCCGAGAGGCGGTCTGGCAGCATCGGGATCGCTCCGCCCGGCAGGTAGGTGCTGGTGCCGCGGACGCGGGCCTCGGCGTCGATTGCCGAGCCCGGCCTGAAGTAGTGCGACACGTCGGCGATGTGGATCCCGACCTCGTAACGACCGGAGCCGGCCGGGGACACCGAGAGCGCGTCGTCATGATCCCGGGCGTCCTCGGGGTCGATGGTGAAGGTCAGGCGTTCCCTGAGGTCGACTCGCCCGGCGAAGTCCCGGGCGGCTGGCTCGGCGAGGCGGCCCACTTCACGCTCTACTTGAGGTGAGAAGAAGGTCCGCAGCCGGTACTGCGAGGCCACGGACCGATCGTCCCATTCCGGGCGATCGTCGGCTCCCAGCACCTCGACGAGGCGGGCCGGCCCGTCGTCCGGAACCTCGGCGATGCAGTGGTCGCCGTCCTCGGGACCGGTGGACCCGCTCCAGGTCAGCTCGCGACGTCCCCCCCGCCAGCGCCGCGCGGGGTCGAAGATCCATTTACCGCGCGAGCGGTACGCGCGGCCCACGAGCCGTGGTGGTGGGGGCTCGGCGGGCCGCGACGCCGCGCTAGCGGATGCGTTTCTTATGACGGTTCTTCCGGAGACGCTTCTTCCGCTTGTGGGTGGCGATCTTCTTGCGCTTGCGCTTCTTCCCTGAACCCATCCGTTCTCCTCAGAGGTGAGCGATCGCGGGCCCTCGGGGGCCCCTGGTTAGCTCGTCACGGTCTCGGGCGCCGGGGCGGCCTCGAGCACCTGAGCCTTGAGCTCCTTGCTGGGCTTGAACACCGGCACCAGCTTGGCCGGGACCAGCACCTCGGAGCCGCTGCGCGGATTGCGGGCGCGGCGGGCGCGGCGCTCCCGAACCTTGAAGGTCCCGAACCCGCGGATCTCGAGGTGCTTGCCCTCGCTGAGCGCGCGGCAGCAGGCGTCGAGCAGTCCCTCGACGATCAGCGCCGTGTGATTCTTCGGCACGCCCGTCTGTGCCGAGATCTCTTCAACCAAGTCCGCTTTGGTCATGGGTGTGGCCTCCCTATCGATGCCCGGATTCGAGCTGCTGGGATCTCCGGCAGGCGCAGTCCGCCGAGCCGCAGGGCCCGGGTGAATCACCCGCCGGCTTCGTCACCGCGAACACCGAAAGCTGTCGAGCCACGTCGGTTCCACCGCAGCGCCGGCAGCGCCCCGGCGGCTCGCCAGCATGCGAGAGGAGAACCTCGAAGCGCTCCCCGCACGCCGCGCACCGGTACTCGAAAATCGGCATCCGTCACCTCCGAGCGCGAGACTCGGCTCAATCTAACACGACTCGACGGGCATCTGTCGATCCGAGTCTCGGGCCCATCCTCCGGCCGTGATTCTTGCAAGCCCTGGCCCGCGGCGGCCGAGGTCCTTCAGCCCGATCGGGGAGCGGGCGTCTCTCCCCACGCGTCGACGACTCCCACGATCACCGTGCGCACCGCGCCTCGCGGCCTGGCCAGGACCTGGGCCGCGCTGTTGCCCTCGTCGGCCACCAGCACCAGGTCGCCGGGGCCGGCCTGGACGCAGTCCACGGCGATCGCGACCCGGCCGGTCCTCTCTCCCTCCGGTGTCACCGGCTGGACCAGCAGGAGCTTCTGCCCCGCGAGCTCGCGGTGCTTGACGGTGGCGACCACCTCGCCCACCACGCGCGCCACGTTCACGGTCCCGCCCGTCCGTGCAGGTTTCGGCGCCCGACGCGAGGTCTCACGGCGCGGGCTCCGCGACCGGCTTCCAGGCCCGCTCGCGGACGTCGTCGACGATGCCCACGATCGCCGCATCGGCCGGGTTGTCGGGATCGGGGAGCGCGTTCGCCGCCTCGCGGCCCCGCACGTAGAACACCCGCTGGCCGGGCGCGGCCGAGACCAGGTCCACCGCCACCAGCGGGCGCCCGAGCGGGCTCCCGGCCGGGTCGGTCGGCTCGATCAGGAGCAGGCGGTGGCCCCCGAACGCCCGCACCTTCTCGGTGCACACCACGGTGCCCGTGACCCTGGCGAAGTACATCAGAACACCTTTTCCTTCATCTGGGGATGGAGCCTCGGCACCACCACGGAGCGGGACAGGAGCCCCTTGGCCAGCGCCTCCACGCGACCGGCCTCGACCGCCGCCTGGACGTTGCTCACGTCGCCGGAGAGGAACAGCACTCCCTTGCCGCCGAGGCCGTTCGCGAGCCTCAGGTCGCGGAGGGTCACCGCAGCCGCCTTGGCGGCGCGGTCGGCCGCCACGATGGCCGAGGCGGCGGTGAGCGTCTCGATCACTCCCAGGGCGTCGTGGTCCTCGGGCGGCACGGTGCCGCCGAGCGCGGGGATCACCATGGCGTGAAGCTGCGGGATGAACAGCGAGTCGAGGAGTACCTCGGCCGCCACCTCGAGGCCGCGCTGGAACGAGGCCCGGACCGGCGCCACCTCCCCGCCGATCAGCACCCAGTACTTGCCGGGCGAGATCGGGCAGGCTTGCACCAGCGTCACCTCCGCGGTCTTGACCATCGCGTCTCCGACCACGGTGCCCTGGGCGATGCTGCTGGTCTCGATCGCGGCGATGGCGACGGGGGTCATACGATCCGGAAGTGGTCGACCAGGGTGCAACGCCGGATGCGCGTGAAGCTCCGCGCGGTGGTCATGCCCTCGCCGGTGGGGCTCGCGATCGTGAAGCTGGTGGGGCCTTCCCCGCCCCATCCCAGGCCGGCGTAGTTCGGGCCGTTCTTCACGAAGATCGAGCAGTTGCAGGCCCGTGCCATCCGGGAGAGCTTGTCGATGTTGCGCGAGTGCATCGAGGCGGTGTGGCGGAAGCCGTGCTCGACCTCGAGGGCGAAGTCGATCGCCTCGTCCACGTGGCGTACCCGGCCGAGCGGCAGCACCGGCATCATCATCTCGGTCCACAGGAACGGGTGATCCAGGTCCACCTCGCACACCGCCAGACGCCGGGCCGGGTCGCACGGGATGCCGGCGTCGCGGAGGATCACGTCGATGTTCTTGCCCACGTACTTGCGCTGGATGACCGCGTGCTTGCGCGGTCCGTGCTCCTTCTCGAGCAGCAGGCCGCGCAGCCGCTCGGTCTGGTGCGGCGGGAGCACCACCGCCCCGGCCCGGGCGAAGCACTCCTTGAGACGGTCGGCGATCAGCGCAACGGCGATCACCTCCTTCTCGTCGGTGCAGATGATGTTGTTGTCGAGCGAGGCGCCGGCGATCAGGTCGCGCGCCGCCCTCTCGAGGTCCGCGGTCTCGTCCACCACCGAGGGCGGGTTGCCGGGCCCGGCGGTGATCGCCTTCTTGCCGGCGTTCAGCGCCTCGCGCACCACCGCCGGCCCGCCGGTGACGACGTTGAGGCGGATGCCCTTGGCGCGCAGCAGGGACTGGGCGACCTCGAGGGTCGGCTGCTCGACCGAATGGAGGAGCGGCAGCGGCGCCCCGGCCTTCTTCGCCGCGCGGTTCATGAGGTCCACGGTCAGGTTGGAGACCTTGCGGGCGTTGGGATGGGGACAGAGGACCACGGTGTTCCCGCCCGCGATCATGGAGATGCCGTTGTTGATCACCGTCTCGGTCGGGTTCGTGACCGGCGTGATCACGGCGATCGGGCCATAGGGGGCGCGCTCGAGCAGGGTGAGGCCGTGGTCCCCGGTCCAGGTGAGCGGCTCCAGGTCCTCCGGTCCCGGCGTCTTCTCCGTCACCAGGCGGTTCTTGAGGATCTTGTCCTCGACCCGGCCGAGACCGGTCTCCTCGACCGCCACCTCGGACAGCACTCGGTAGTTGGCCGCCAGCGTCTCGCGGATCGCCGCGACGATCGCGTGGCGCGTCGAGAGCGGCACCTGATCGTAGGCCGCGAACGCTTCCTGCGCGGCCCGGATGGCCGAGTCCAGGTCGGGGTGGACGCCGAGCGGGGACGCCGGGCCCGGGCGGGCGCCGGCCTCACGGCCCGCGCGCTGTGCCTCGAGGCGCTCCAGCACCTCGGAGACGATGGTCTCGATGCGGCGGTGATCCAGCGTCATCGCGAGACGCTAGCCGGCATGCCGCGCCCCGTGCGCCGCGGCCCCGCGTCGCTTGAGGTAGACGTCCTGGCCGCCCACCTCGACCGCATCCACGATGCCGCAGATCACGGCGTCCACGGGCTTCTCGCGCGACACCTCGGTCATGCGTGCCGAGGAGCCCTGGGCGAGCAGGACCAACTCTCCCTCGCCGGCCCCCACGGCGTCGGCGGCCACCACGAAGCCGCCCACCGGCTTGAACGCGCCGTCCACCTCGCGGGTCAGGAGCAGCTTGAGGCTCACGAGCCCCGGGTCCTTGCGCGTGGAGACGACGGTTCCCAGCACCTGGGCCAGGATCACGCCCGCGCTCCCCTACTTCTTTCCCGCCGGCTCGCGCGCCCGGATCGGCAACACGTCCTCGAGCATCGTGTGCGGCCGCGGGATGACGTGCACCGACACCACCTCGCCGACCTTGGTGGCCGCCGCCGCCCCGGCCTCGGTGGCCGCCCGCACCGCCGCCACGTCCCCGCGCACGATCGTGGTCACGTAGCCGCCGCCGATCTTCTCGTAGTGGACAAGCTGAACCCGGGCCGCCTTCACCATCGCGTCCGATGCCTCGACCATGGCCACGAAGCCGCGTGTCTCGATCAACCCCAGAGCTTCTTCCTGCATGGACGTCTCCTCGAGGACATGGAGGTCTCCCTGAGGACGTTAGAGAATCGGGTCGGCGCCGGGCGGCTCCAGCACCGCCGGCTCGATTTCGGGATCAGGTGCCG
This sequence comes from Candidatus Eiseniibacteriota bacterium, assembly GCA_005893225.1. Classification (GTDB taxonomy): domain Bacteria; phylum Eisenbacteria; class RBG-16-71-46; order RBG-16-71-46; family RBG-16-71-46; genus WS-3. The sequence continues at coordinate 14,524 of VBOT01000015.1, read as the reverse complement.
GGATGACGTGGCCGCGCAGGAGCTCACCCACTCCCTGGGCCGCCCGGGCCCCGGCGGCCACCGCGGCCTCGACCTCGGCGACGGTGCCCCGCACGACGACGGTGACGAGCGCGTCCGTGACCACCTCGTATCTCGTCAACCGCACGCGGGCCGCCTTGCACATGGCGTCAGCTGCTTCCACCGCGCTTAGGAAGCCGCGCGTCTCGATCAGACCCAACGCCTCGCGTGCCACCCGTGCGCGTCGTTCCTCTCCGCGGGACCAGACTCCTGCGGCCACGGCACTTGCCGGGCGTGGAGCGGCACGCTAGCAGGGATGCGGGGAGGGGTCAACGACCGTGCGCGGGAGAATCATGGGCCCCGGCCGCGGTTGGAGGTGTCTGGCGCTGGAGCAGGAAGCCGCGGGCACGGGGCCCTACAAATTGTTCCCCGTATCGACCGTGTGCTGGACCGTATGACTCCTTCGCTCGCGATAGGGGGATCAGCCCACAGCCAGTCAATCACGAGTCGCACAGGGAACACTGCGTATTCAGTTGTCGGTGCGGTCGGCGTTGGTTCCGGGAGCGAGGCTCATCTTGTTTCGCTTCCTTCGCCGCCGCGTCATCTGCTTCTCCCTTTCGCAATCGCGATGCCGGACCCACGCGGCGGGAGGGTCGAGCGGGGCGCGGATCGGGGCTCGAAGCGCGGCATGGAGTTGCGGCGGAAAACTCCCGTACGCCGCGGGCAGGCGGGCGGTGGGGGGCGGCGGTGACGGTGGCGGGCCGGGGACTTTGGCCCGGAAAGGCGCCTCGGGTCGGGGAATCTGCCCCGATCCAAATGGGGGCTATGTGGCCGGAGGGGCCTCGGGGGTCTCGGGGAGCGCCTGCGGGGGTGTGAGGGTCTCGGCGAAGTGGCAGGCGGACCAGTGGCCGGGACGGATCTCGCGCAGGAGCGGCTCCTCCCGGGAGCAGATCTCCTTCGCCATGTAGCAGCGCGGATGGAAGTGGCACCCGCTCGGTGGCCGGGCGGGGCTCGGCACGTCGCCCCGGAGCACGATGCGCTGGCGCCGCCGGTCGGGGTCGGGCACCGGGATCGCCGAGAGCAGCGAGACCGTGTAGGGATGGAGTTGCCGCCGGTACAGCTCCTCGCTCGCGGCCAGCTCCACGATCTTGCCCAGGTACATGACCGCCACGCGATCGCTGATGTGCTCGACCACCGACAGGTCGTGGGCGACGAACAGGTAGGTGAGCGACATGCGGCGCTGGAGGTCGCGCAGCAGGTTGATGATCTGCGCTTGGATCGAGACGTCGAGCGCGGAGACCGGCTCGTCGGCCACGATCAGGCGCGGCGACACCGCCAGCGCGCGCGCGATCCCGATGCGCTGGCGCTGGCCGCCCGAGAACTCGTGCGGGTAGCGCCCGGCATGGTCGGGCGAGAGCCCGACCAGGGTCAGGAGCTCGGCCACCCGCGCGCGCGCGGCGGCCCCCTTCGCGAGGCGATGGATGGTGAGCGCCTCGCCGAGCATGCTGCCCACGGTGAGGCGCGGGTTCAAGCTCGAGTAGGGATCCTGGAAGATGATCTGCATCTGGCGCCGCAGCGCCCGGAGCTCGCCCTTGCCGAGCCGGGTGACCTCCTGCCCGTCGAAGGTCACGCTCCCCTCGGTGGGCTCGATGAGGCGCAGGATGCAGCGTCCGGCCGTGGTCTTGCCGCAGCCGCTCTCCCCCACCAGTCCCAGCACCTCGCCGGGCATCACCGAGAACGAGATCCCGTCCACCGCCCTCACCTGGCCCACGGTGCGAGAGAACAGTCCCTTCTTGATCGGGAAGTGCTTCTTGAGGCCGGCGACCCGGAGAAGCGGCTCAGGCACGGCGCGCTTCCTCCCCGGGGACCGGGTCGAGCGCCCCGGCGGCGATCTCCTCGGCGCGCCAGCAGCGCGACAGGTGATCGGAACCGAAGGCCTGGAGCGGAGGATCGGTGCGGCAGCGGTCCTGGGCCACCGGGCAGCGCGGATGGAACCGGCAGCCGGGCGGGAAGCGCACCGGGTTCGGGACGTTGCCCGGGATGACGCGCAGCCGCTCGTGGCGGACGCCGAGCCTGGGAAGCGACGCCTTGAGTCCGCCGGTGTAAGGATGCAGCGTGCGCTTGAACGCCGAGGCCACGTCGCAGTACTCCACCACCTGCCCGGCGTACATCACCGCCACCCGGTCGGCGGTCTCGGCAACCACCCCGAGGTCGTGGGTGATCAGCAGCACCGCCATGCCGAACTCGCGCTGGAGCTGCTTCAAGAGCTCGAGGATCTGGGCCTGGATGGTGACGTCGAGCGCGGTGGTCGGCTCGTCGGCGATCAGGATCGAGGGCCGGCACGCCAGGGCCATCGCGATCATGACACGCTGCCGCATCCCGCCCGACATCTGGTGCGGGTACTCGTCGATCCGCTGCTCGGGCGCCGGGATGCGAACCGTGCGCAGCATCTCGATCGCGCGCTCGCGCGCCGCGCGCCGGTCGAGACCCTCGTGGAGCGCCACGGTCTCGATGATCTGCTCGCCGCAGGTGTAGACCGGGTTGAGCGAGGTCATCGGCTCCTGGAAGATCATCGAGATCTCCTTGCCGCGGACGCGGCGCATCTCGGCGGGCGAGAGATCGAGCAGGTTCTTCCCCTTGAACAGGATCCTCCCCGAGACGATCTTGCCGGGCGGCTCGGGAACCAGCCGCAGGATCGAGAGCGCGGTGACGCTCTTTCCGCTCCCCGATTCCCCCACCACCGCCAGGGTCTCGCCGGGGCGGATCTCGTACGAGACGCCGTCCACCGCGCGCACCACGCCGTCGTCGGTGAAGAAGTGGGTCCGGAGCTCCTCGACCTTGAGCAGCGGCTCGCTCATCCGGTCTTCCCTCCCATCACCCGGCGGGGATCGAGCGCGTCGCGCAGGCCGTCGCCGAGCAGGTTGAACGCCATGACGGTGAGGAAGATGGCCGCGCCCGGCACGTAGACCAGCCAGGGGAACGAGCTCAGCACGCGGAGGCTGCGCGCCTGGTTGAGCATGTTGCCCCAGGAGGCGGCGGGCTCCTGCACGCCGACCCCCAGGAACGACAGCACCACCTCGCCCAGGATGTAGCCGGGCACCGAGATGGTGGCGGCGACGATCACGAAGGACATGGTGTTCGGAAGGATGTGCCGGGAGATGACGCGGAGCCGGCTCATGCCCAGCGCCTCGGCGGCCGCGACGTACTCGGCCTGGCGGATCGAGAGCACCATGCCGCGCACGATGCGCGCCAGGCCGGCCCAGGCGATGAACGCCAGGATCGCCACGATCGCCAGATAGACCTGCTGGCTGGGAAGATCGGTGGGGAAGATGCCGCGTAGCGCGATGATCAGGTAGAGGCCCGGGATCGAGAGCAGGAGCTCGGTGGCGCGCATGGTGACCGTGTCGATCCAGCCCCCGAAGTAACCCGAGATGCCGCCGAGCAGGAGCCCGATCGTGAACGAGATCGCGATCCCGACCAGCCCCACGGTGAGCGAGATCTGGGCGCCGAAGAGGAGACGCGAGAACACGTCGCGGCCGAACGAGTCGGCGCCGAGCAGGAACAGCCGTTCGGGAGGATCGACGCCGATCAAGTGCCGCCGGGAGGGAATCAGGCCGAACAGCCGGTAGGGAGCGCCGCGGATGAAGAAGCGGACCGGAACGGTCCGGCTCCGGTCCTCGCGGTAGGTCAGGTTACCGGGGTCCTCGAGGCGGGTGGGGTAGATGAACGGGAGGAGATTGAAACGCCCGCGATCGACCCAGTGGAGGCGGTGGGGAGGATGGAAGAAGCGCTGCCGGTCCATCTCCTCCTGCGAATAGGGAGCGACGAAGGGTGCGAACAGCGCCAGAGTGTAGAAGATCGCGAGCAGTACACTGCCGGCCACGCCGAGCTGGCTGCGGCGGAACTGGCGCCAGAAGAGCCGCCACGGGGACTGCGGCGGCAGGCCCTGGGCGGCCTCGACCGGCTCGACGTCTTCCCGCTCCGCGAGCGCCCGCTCAGTCATAGGCGATTCGAGGATCGGCGATCGCGAGCAGGAAGTCGGCGACCAGGTTGCCGAGGATGAGGACCAGGGAGGCCATCATCACCGAGCCCAGCACCAGGTACTGATCCTGCGTGAGCAGGGCGTCGAAGGTGATGCGTCCGAGGCCAGGCCACGAGAAGATGATCTCGGCGATCAGCGATCCCGAGACCAGGGCGCCGAGGGTGTAGCCGAAGAGCGTGATCAGCGGGTTCAAGGCGTTGCGCAGCGCGTGCTTGAAGACCACGACGTTCTCGTCCAGGCCCTTGGCCCGGGCGGTGGTCACGAAGTCGAGGCGCAGCACGTCGAGCAGATTGCCGCGCATCTGGCGCATGCGGCTGGCGAGCGGCGTGAGCCCCACCACGATGGCGGGCAGCGTGAGGTGGTGGAGGAGGTCGATGGCCTTGCCGGTGGTGTCGAGGTCGTCCCAGTCGAGCGAGCGCATCCCTCCCACCGGGAACCAGCCGGTGCGCGCGGCGAGCATGAGCAGGAGGAGGCCCGAGAGCACCTCGGGGACCGACAGTCCGATCACGCCGAACACGGTGAGGGCCTTGTCGACCCACGAGTACTGGCGCACCGCCGCCCACACCCCGAGCGGAATCGCCAGGCCCCAGGTCACGAGCGCCGCCGCCGAGGCGAGCAGCAGCGTGTTCCCCAGGCCCTCGCGCAGCACCACCCACACCGGCTGATGGCGCGCGAACGACTCGCCGAAGTCAAGCCTCAGGAACACGTTCTTGAGATAGAGCAGGTATTGCACCGGCCAGGGGCGGTCGAGCCCGAAGCGGTGGCGCATCGATTCCAGGGTCTCGGCCGAGATCGCGGGGTTCTCGGCCATGGTATTGAGGAAGTCGCCGGGTGCCAGCTGAAGCAGGAGAAACGTCAGCGCCGAGATGCCGAGCAGCAGTGGAACGATCTGCAGCAGGCGCCGCAGGACGTAGGTGCGCATCGACCCTCAAGCGCGCTGGCCGGGGCGCTTCACGAACACCCGGTCGATGTTCCAGATGATCCGATGGGGGATGATGCTGGGGTGGAGGTTGCCGAAGCGGTTCCGGATCGGGACCTTGTAGACCAGGGTCGGGAGCCATTCGACGAAGCACTCCCGGTTGAGCGCGTCCTCGATCTCGTGCCACGATCGGAGCCGCTCGGCCATGTCGTTGGTGGAAACGTTCTCGGTCACGAGGCGGTCGATGCGCGCCTCCGCCTCGGTCTCGGGCTTCGGCTGCTTGATGTTCCAGTAGTGGGTCAGCCCGCTGCTGCGATACACGTTCTGGCCCATCCCGGGGTCGGGGGGCGTGGCGCTCTGGAGCCCCAGTAACAGCCCCTCGTACTGGAAGTCCTGCCTCAGGTTGGTGATCAGGGTGTTGAACTCGACCGGAGACGGGAAGCACTCGATTCCGACCTTGGCCAGGTCGTCCTTGATGAAGTTGGCCATCCCGACGCGCAGGGCGTTGCTGCTGTTGGTCTTGAGCGTGAAGCCGATCTTGTGGCCCTGGGCGTCCTCGAGGATCCCGTCGCCGTTCCGGTCCTTCCAGCCCAGCCCCGCCAGCAGCTTCCGGGCACCCTCGGGGTCGTAGTCGTAGTGGAAGGTCGAGTCCGAGTGCCACACCTTGTTGCCGGGAGTGAGGGTGGACCAGTTCTTCACCGCGTAGCCGTAGAAAAGACTCTTGATCATGGCGTCGCGGTCCATCGCCTTGGAGACCGCGATGCGGAAGTCCCGGTTGTTGAACCAGGCGTACTTCGCGGGATCCGCGTAGGTCGTGCCCGGCTTCTTGCCGCCCTTGGCGTCGCGCGCCTTGTTGAGGTTGAACCAGAAGAAGTTGGTGTTGAGCGAGGGGCCGAGGTCGTAGAGCGTGAAGTTCCCCTGCTTCTGCTCGTTCTCGTAGGTCTGATAGTTCTCGGGCTTCACGTCGTCGAGCGCGTCGACCTCGCCCGCCTTGAACTTGAGCGCCGCGGTGTTCTGGTCGGGAACGATCAGGAAGACCAGCTCGTCGAGATAAGGCAGGCGGTGACCCTGGGGATCCACCCCGCACCAGTAAGGGTTGCGCGTCAGCACGGTCTTCTCGTTCGGCACGTACTGCTTGAGCATCCACGGCCCGCTCGTGACCAGGCTCTCGGGCGGGGTGCTCACGTTGTACGCAGAGGCGAAGGTGCCGTTCCGGAACGCGGGCTCGAGCCGGTGCTTGGGAATGAGGTAGATCGAGCTGATGGTGGGAATCAGCATGGCGTAGACGGCGGGGGTCTTGACCACCACGGTGTAGGAGTCGGGCGCCGAGAACTGCAGCTTCTGGCCGTTCACCTTGAAGAAGTCGTAGAGCGACACGTGGAGCGAGTCGTCCATGTAGACCTCGGCCGAGAACAGCACGTCCTCGGAGGTGAGCGGGTGCCCGTCCGAGAACGCCGCGCCGTGCCTGAGGTGGAACGTCCAGGTCAGGCCGTCCGGGGTCGATTCCCAGCTCTTCGCCAGCGAGGGGAGGATCTCCTGCTTCCCGTTGTCGTAGGTGGCGAGCTGCTCGAACAGGCGCCCGTCGCAGACGTCGCCGCTCGAGGTCTCGTTCGCCATCACCACGTTGAAGGTGCGGGGCGCGGCGGTCTGCGCCATCACGAAGCGCCCGCCGTAGGTGCCGATCTCCTCGACTTCCTTGGTGAGCGTGTCGGGGGGAAGCGGATGGGCATCCTTGTAGGTCGCGCCCGCCACCCCCACCTTGCCGCCGCATCCCCCGGCCCCGAGCAGCACCAGCGCCAGGCTCCCGACCGCGAGCGCCCCGCGGGCCCACTCGCCCGGGAGGTTTCCTCCGACTCTCCGTGATGGCTTCATCGCATCCCCCGATCCTCTGGTCAGCGCTTCAATTACGAACCGACGGAGTATAGGGAGCGCTCTCGCTTCCGTCGAGCGTCAACCGCCATCCCTCGGGAGGAGTCCGAACGAGTCGCGTGCCGGCCGGCAGCTCGGCGAGCAGCGATTCTGCCCAGCGCTCGAGCGGCGCCGCCCCACCGAGAGTGGCGCCGGCATCGGCGGAGGCCGTGGCCAGAGCCGCACGCGCGCGGAGCCTGAGCTCCTCGGGGACCGCCAGGTAATCGGCGAGCCTCAGGTGCCCCGGACCGAGCAGCACGCTGCCTTGCTGGAGCAACCCGCCGGCGGTGCGCCGCTGGGCGCTGCCCACGAGCTTCCGGCCGTGGAGCAGGATCTCGTGACGCGCCGCGGTCGCGAAGCATGTGGGTGCGGCTGCCCGTTCCGACGACCCGGCCGCCGCGATTGGCCGCCGACCTCCGTCTGCTCCGGCCATCTCCGCGGGCACGCCGAGCCGCACCAGCGACGCGAGGATCAGCCGCGAGACCCTCGCATAGCTCTCCCCGAGCGTCCCGCCCCAGTCGGGGTCGGCGATCGGCGCCGCCAGGGAATAGGTCCACTCCTCGGAGTGGAAGATGGCGCGCCCGCCGGTCGGGCGCCTCGCCCACGTCACGCCGTCGGCCCGGCAGCGCGCGAGGTCGAGCTCGTGTTCGGCTCGCTGGGAGTGCCCCAGGGTGATCCCGGGGGGAACGAAGCCGAACAGCCGCAGCACCGGCTCGGCCGGTTCCGCCCCGCCGGGCCAGGCCCCGCGCTCCATGGCCTCGAGCAACCCGGCGTCCCGGCGCATGTTTTCCGAGGCCTCGTGCGGGCCGTCACACCAGAGGATCATGTGGGAAGCGAAGGGTGGCGGGCCGGCCGCGCCGCTCAGCGCAGGCCCAGCCAGTTGTCCAGCAGGAACTGGAAGCGTCCGATCAGGAGCGAGATGCGCGACATCACGGTGTACCCGTAGCCGGCGCCGAAGCCCGCCATCAGGAAGAACACCCCGAGCCTCGAGAAGACTCCCAGCGTCCCCTTGTGCTCGCGACTGAAGAAGAAGAACAGCAGCGAGGAGATCAGCCCGACGGTGAAGATGACCGAGTTGATGGTGAAGGCCGGGTCGCCCGCCTTCCACAGCGGCTGGAGGCTGGCCTGGAGCTGGGCCACGAAGTCGCCCTGCGCGAAGCCCGTGGTCTTGATGCCGGCGTAGACGCCGATGATCATCGCCAGCGACCAGCGCGACAGCCAGCCGATCTTGCCGAACAGGCGCGAGAACAGCAGCAGGCCAAGGATCCCGGGGATGACGAGCCAGCCGCGGTAGTCGCCGAGCTCGGCCGCGAACAGCCCGGGGCGCGCTTGTAGGAGAGGCTGGCCGGTCCAGAGGTCACGGTGCGCGAGCTGCTTCCAGAGCGGCTCGATCAGGTTCGGGACGATCACCGTCCACCAGTAGAGGATGATGTAATAGCCTGCCGACACGCCGACGAACAGGTGCTCCGCGATCTTGTAGAACGGGTTGTCCTTGTAGAGGAAGCTGAAGATGAACAGCGTCAGGACCGCCCCGATCCAGATCCCGAAGTCGTGACTGAGGTGAAGGCTCATGACCGCGCTTCCGCGGGCCGACGCCGGATCAGGTTGCCGAGCAGGATGCAGAAGGCCACGAACAGATGGCCGAGCGACTGGGCGTCCATGCCGCGCGTCGCGGAGCCCTTCTCGCCGCGCGCCTTCTCGTACTCCGCCGCCCCCGCCATTCCGCCGAGCAGCCCCCGGATCTGCCCGGACTGGAGGTACGGGTAGTATTCGGGGGCGCTCACCGCGGTGACCCCGGCGACCATCGGCAGGTGGAAGCGCGCCTGCACCTGCTGGACCCATTCCTTGGTGCCGGGATAGCCGGAGGAGATGTTCACCAGCAGCGGGAAGCTCGCGTAGTCGCGCACCTCGCGCATCACCGGGAGCGAGCGGGAGTCCAGGCCGCGGTAGTCGCGCGGGAAGGCGTTCGCGATTCCCTGGCCCATCACCACCATCACCGCCTCGTTGCCCGACTTGTAGCCCAGGTTCACCCAGTCGACGCCGTACTTCTTGTCGGGGAACTCCCGCGCCACCTCGCTCAGCACGCTGTCCACGAGGCCGGGCCCCCCGGGCCAGAGCACCGTGATCACCACCTTGCAGTTCTTGCCCAGCAGGTGGCGGAAGGCGGTGCGGGTCATCGGCACCATCTCGGGGATCCCGGAGGGGTCGTAGTCGCACGACATGAGCACCGTCGAGCCGTCGGGGACCTTGTCGATCGCGTCCACGAAGCCCTGGACGGGACGCGTGACGGTGAGCGGCAGCGCGAGCGGGAACATCAGCGGCTCGAGCACCAGCAGGCCCATGATCAGAAAGAGCCAGCGCCGGTCCAGCTTCTCGAGCACCTCGAGCCCCGGCATCGCCTCACTCCTCTCCGCTCAGGTACGAGCGCTCGATCCCGAGGATGACGCGCAGGCCGGTCGCCATCACACCCAGCGCGGCGCCGATCAGGATCGCGCGCTTGGCGGCGTTCTGGGGGACGTTCATGATCCAGTCCTGGATCGCTCCGAGGCGTGCCGGCGCGGGCAGCCAGTGGGTGGCCAGGTCGCCGACCGGCACGCGACCCAGCATGACGAGCAGAGCCGCGAGCGCCAGGAGGCCGGCCTCGACAGTCCGGATCCGGAAGGCCCGGAACGCCGCCGAGGCGATGAAGAACGCCAGCAGCGAGAACATGGTGGCGCTCATCGGCGAATAGAGGTTGTCGTAGATCCACTTCGAACGAGTGCCCTGGTCGAGGAACCCGCCGTGCTGCTCGACCCCGTCGATCGCCCCGATCGCGAAGGTGACGATCAGGCCCGCCAGCAGCAGGATCTTGTACGGCCAGTCGGGCTGCCGCTTGTAGATGCCGTCGAAGTTGACGCGCAGAACGTTGGCCCCGCCCAGCACATATCCGAAGGCGACCACGATGATCGCGCTCGCCTGCAGGAAGTCCGCGGGCACGCTCACCGCCTGATGAGGCACGAAGAACGACAGGATCATGAAGACGCCGATCGCAGCGGTGATGGCCAGTGGCAGCTCGCGCTTCACCTGATCCCTCCTTGCCGGGCTACTGGGTGGTCATCCACAGGGTGAGAGCGTGGATCCCCAGGCTCTCGAGCAGGCACCCGACGACGACCGTGGTGACGATGGCGATCTTCATCAGGTCGGCGCCCTTCAGGCTCCCCACCAGCTTGGGCTCGCCGGAGAGGTAGGCGCTCGCCGCGTAGAGCTCCTCCCCGATCAGGGTGTAGTCGCACGCCACAACGAAGAACGGCAGCTGGTGCACGTTGGCGGTGCCGGCGACCTGGATCGCCCCGGTGGCGAACCCGGTCTCCGCCAGCAACAGGGACTCGGCGTAGAACGAGCCCATGAAGATGTGGGCGGCCGGCCGGTCGCGCAGCATGATCCCGGTGACGGCAGCCACGTAGGCGAACTGCTCGGGGGAGACGAAGCGCACGCTGTTGGGGTCGTACTGCTCGGGCCTGCCGGCGTGGAGATAGCCGCCCTTCACCATCTCCTCGGCGATCGTGAACGGGATCGGGTAGGTGACCGGCACGGTGATCGGCGTCTGGTACTTGGCGGTGAGGCGGGCCACGCTCTCGAGGATCACCAGCCCCGCGACCGTCTGGATGTCGTCGATGTCGAGGATGCCGGGGATGTAGAGCACGGAGCGCCCCATCTCGGTGGCGCGCCCGATCGCCTCCTCGATGGCGTCGATGCCCGCGATGCGGCGCACGAACGGCTTCTTGCCCTTCTCGGCGCTGCGGATGAAGTAGAGCACGAAGGCGAAGAACATCGCGCTGAACACTGACCCACTGCGAGCTGGCGTGCACCGGGCCGGTCACGCTCACGGCCGGGGTCATGCCTCCGGGCCCGACCGCGGTGATCCGGTACAAGTACTCGGTGTCGCGCCGCACGGTCTGGTCCGACTTCGTGGAGGTCCCGGCCGGCACGGAGTCCACCACGGCCCAGGGCCCGGAGGGCTTCGTGGCGCGCTCGACGTAGTAATGGACCACCCGCTTCGCCCCCGGCCGGTCCTCGGGCGAGAGGCTCCACTTGAGGTCCACGGCCCGGCCGGCGTCGTTGGGGGCGTCGTGGGCCTCGAGGCCGGAGGCGGGAGCGGGAGGCTGCGGGTGATTCCCCGCCGGGGCCGGCGCGGTCTGCGCCGTGAGCGGGCCGGGAACGATCGCCGCGAGGAAGCACAGGGAGCCGAGACAGGCGCTTCTCGATCGCTGGCTCCACCTGGGCTTCGTCACCGGCCCTCCGCGGCTCGGACCTCGATTCGCCGCCCCCTGAAGGGCACGGCGAGCGACACTATGGCGGGGCGACCCTAGCAACGCGTCGGAGAAGGTGTCAACGAAATTGCCCCTCCCGTGGCGCCACCGTGCTCGGTTCCCCGACTCACTCCGCGATCAGCTCCACGTTGGCCCGCGGCACCACCGCGCGGGTGTGGTCGTCCGCGAACTCCACCACCAGGACCCGAACCTTGGCCTCGGACTCGAGCGGCCGGAGCTCGGGTGGGAGCTCCGCCACGTGACCGATGCGCCCGAAATGAGGCTCCCGGATGACGCGCAGCAGCGAGCCCACCTCGAGCCCGGTGGCGTGCGACTCCTCGGCCGCCGCGCGCGCCGGAACGCCGCGGGGGATCAGGATCTCGGGCCGCATGACGCCGGCCCGGATCTGGGTCGCCCCGCTCACCGACGCGAGCTCGCCCCGGTGGGCCCCGAGCAGGCGCCACGTGCGGTCGGCCATGCAGATGTGGCCGAACCCCTCGGTCAGGACCAGGGTGAAGCCCAGCTCCTCGGACCCCGTGATGGCCACGCCGAGATCGCGGCCGAGGAGCTGGCGCAGGTCCTGGTCGTCGAAGCCGCCCACCACCACGGCCGCCACCCCGAGCTCGCGCGCGCGCTGGAGCGCCGCGTGCGAGGTGTAGGCGCCCCCGACCACGACCTTGCCGCGGTGGGTCGGGCTCAGGAGCTCGGGCAGGAGCGGCTGGTCCGGCGATTCGGCGGCGATCGCGACCTCGCCGAAGGTCTCGCCGCCGACTCCGAAGATTCCCTGGACGAAGGCGGCTTGAGTCTCGACCACCACGCCCTCCTCGGGCAGCACCTCCGCCACGACCCCGCGCACGTAGGCGCCGACCTCGACCGGCATCGGAGGCTCCCGCAGGATGAGCTGCCCGGTGACGTGCGAGACGCTCTCGATGGTTCCCTCGACCGGCGTCTGGGCGGTGTTGGTGACGAGGCCGAAGAGGCTCTTGGCCGAGGCGATCACCTCCCCTTTCTCCACCTTGCTCCCCACCGGGCGCCGCAGCGTCCCTGGGACCTGGGCCGGATCGACCGAGAGCCTGGAGGCGATGTTCACGGTGTGGACGTTCCCCGGCAGCTCGGTGCGCGCCACCACCGTGTCGGCCTCGACCGCCTCTCCGCGCGCGACCAGCACCGTTCCCTTGAGCGGCAGCCGTCGCTCGCGGCGGATCAGCGCCGAGTCGGTGACCCGGAGGCCGGGGGTGTAGGCGTGGGCCAAGTCAGGATTCGCGGGAGCCGCGCGGCGCTTCGAGGCCGGTGCCGGCCGGTCGCGACCTCACACGTCCCTCGGATAGACGCCGAGCGCGCGGTTCCATTCGCGCAGCCGGTCAATGCGGGTCGCAGAGACAGTGGGGAGCGCGAACGGCCGCCGCCCGCGGCAATCGACGATCAGGCCCACCACCCCGCCGCGCACCTCGGCCGTGAGGGCGCGCCCCTTGCCGGGCCCAAGGTCCAAGCCGCGGTCCGGGGTCGCGCGCAGCTTCGCCCCTCCTTCCTCGGGAAGGGGCAGCACCACCAGCTCCCCGAACCGGACGCTCCGCTCGAGAGGCGGGAGGCCCTGGGCCTCGAGCCGGACTTCGAGGCAGGGCTGGCCGGGCTTGCCGGGGCCGACCGGGGCCAGCACCGCGCCGAGGCGCACCAGGCAGTCGCGCTCGAACACCTGGGTCGCGGCCTCCTCGTGCACGGTCGAGAGCACGCCGAGCTGGGGCGCCATGAAGATGCTGTCGACCGCCAGGTGGGTGAGGCCCTCGGGAAGGAACGCGTCGATCATCATGAGGGCCGCCTGCACCCGCCGGGGCGCGTGCGAGAGCACCCCCCCGGAGCCCACCAGGAGCCCCAGGTCCATCAGGCTCACCAGGCTCTGGCCGGTCTCGGTCTGGGTCATGATGTCGGAGATGGTGCGCTCGCTCTGCACACCCCGGAGCCCGACCGCGAGCGAGCGGTGCTGCTGGAAGGCGAGGCGCAGGGCCTCGCGCGCAATTGCCTGCTCGATCACCAGGTCCTCGAGGGTCTGGGGGATGGTGGTGGGGCGGATCATCTTGTTCTTGACCCGGTTCCGGAGCTCCACCTCGTCGACCGGGAAAGGCACCCAGCGCAGGATGTTCTCGATCCCGGCCTCGGCCATCACGTTCGACACCGAGTAGCTCATCCCGAGGTTGGCCGAGACGGTGCGGTTGAAGACTCCCTGGAACACCGAGAACACGTCGGTGGTGGCTCCCCCGATGTCCACCCCCACCACCGCGATGCCGTCGCGGCGCGCGACCTTCTCGATGATGATCCCCACCGCCCCGGGCGTCGGCATGATCGGCACCGGGCTCCAGGTCATGAGCTTCTTGTAGCCCGGCGCGTGCGCCATCACGTGCTCCATGAAGAGCTCGTGGATCGCGTCGCGCGCCGGCTTCAGCTCCTCGCGCTCCAGCGAGGGGCGCAGGTTGGGGACCACCGTGAGGGCGGTGCGAGAATCGAGGCACTCTCGCACCAGCGGGGCGGCGTCGCGGTTGCCGGCGTAGATCACCGGCAGCCGGTAGTCCGAGCCGAGGCGGGCCTTGGGGTCGGCGGCGACCAGGATCTCGGCCATCTCGGCCACGCGCTTGACGTCGCCGCCGTCGGTGCCGCCCGAGAGCAGGATCATGTCGGGCCGGAGCTGGCGCAGCCGGCGGATCTTCTCGTGCGGGCGGCGGCCGTCGTTCAGGGCGATCACGTCCATCACGATCGCCCCCGCCCCCAGCGCGGCGCGCTGGGCGCTCTCGCCGGTCATCTGGAGCACCAGCCCCGAGACCATCATCTGGAGCCCGCCTCCGGCGCTGGACGTCGAGACATAGAGATCCACGCCCTGGTCGCCGGACTGGGGTGAGACAATGCGCTCGCCCTCCAGGATCTTTCTGCCCGCCAGCTCCTCGACCTCGCGCACCGCGTTCAGGACGCCGCGCGTCACGTCCTCGAACGGCGCCTCGACCGTGGTCGGCGCCTCGCCGCGGACCACCAGGCGATAGCCTTCGGGTCCCTTCTCGATCAGGATCGCCTTGGTGGTGGTCGATCCGCAGTCGGTGGCGAGAATCGAGCGGATCGATTCGGGCGGGGCGATCATGTCACGCGATTCAGCGGGAGCGCTCCCGGGGCGCTTCCGAGGCGGCGCCGCGCGCGGGAGGGGCGCCCTCCTTCGGCGCGCGCCGCTTGTCCCTCTGGTCCACGTGCTTCTCGATCGTGCGGAGCAGCGCCTCGACCGTCTCGCGCCGCTCGATCAGCGCGGCGAAGCGCCGGTAGTCGGGCAAGGGGAACACCGCCGTCGCCAGCGGCTCGAAGAACGCCATGGTCTGGCCGGCGAGGAGCGAGAGG
>VBOT01000215.1:3030-6068 GCA_005893225.1 Candidatus Eiseniibacteriota bacterium | reverse complement strand
GTTCGTGGTGGAGAGCCGGCCGGGGGCGAACGGCAACATCGGCGTCGATCTGGTGGTAAAGGCGCCCGCGGACGGCCACATGCTGTTCGTCGCGCCGCCTGGGCCGTTCGCCATCAACACCCATCTGATGAGCTCCATGCCGTTCAATCCCATGACCGACGTCGCGCCGGTGGCGATGCTCGGCGTCGCGCCCCTGCTTCTCGTCGTGCATCCCGCGGTGCCGGCGAAGGATCTCCGGGAGCTGCTCGCCTGGCTGCGCGGCGAGGGCGCCCACGCGCACTATGCCTCGCAGGCGGTCGCCTCGACCGGACACCTCGCGATGGAATTGCTCAAGTCGCTCGCGGGCGTCGATGCGATGCACGTGCCCTACAAGGGCTCGGCCGCGCAGGCGACCACCGACCTTCTCGCCGGCCGCGTGGCGATGAGCTTCGTCAACACCAGCACCACTCTCCAGCACGTCCGCGACGGCCGCTTGCGCGCGATCGCAGTGGCGGAGCTGAAGCGAATCGACGCCGCGCCCGAAATTCCCACGCTCGCGGAGTCGGGCCTGCCGGGGTTCGAGGCGACGCCGTGGCTGGGCCTGGGCGCGCGCTCGGGCACCTCGCGCGAAATCATCCACCGGCTGAACGACCGCGCCTCGCGCGCGCTCGCGCACGCGGAGGTGGCGCGCCGCATGGCGAACCTCGGCGTCGAGGCGCGCCCGATGACGCCCGAGCAGTTCGCCGAATTCGTGCGCGCCGAGAGCGGAAAGTGGGCGGACATCATCCGCCGCTCGGGAGCGAAGGTCGAGTAGCGCGCATCTTGTGAAGTCCCGCCAGGCTCGTCGACGCGAACAAGATTAGCGCGGTCACCGCACCCGCGATATGTGCGGACGGCACTGGGACGAAGCTTGGCGATTCGCCCTCCGCAAAAGACTCGAGCGACGACCCCAGCGTCATTTCGATGCTCATTTTGACTACCAGAAGAATCAGCGCCACCCGGCACAGCCGCCGCCACGCGCCGGTTTCATTGAGCCCGTCTAGGCACAAGTAGGTGAACGCCGCCATGACGATGCCCGACAAACCGCCGAACACGGATAGCTCCGGGCTGCCGATGTAAACAGTCGCGCCGATCGTCGCTGCCGAAGCTAGGCAGAGTATCGCGAAGCGGCGGGAGCTCCGCATCTCTATCAGTGCCGCGGCCGGCAACGAAAAGCGGGACGACATCGTAGAGAAAATGCGCAAGCGAAAAGTGAACAAGATTTCCGGTGACCAGACGCCAGATCTCGCCCTCGTCTATGGCTGTGCGGTCATAAATCAGCAGAGCTTGAAGGTGTGGTTGGGCAAAAACGACGCCCGCGGCGCTGCAAACCAGCAGCGTCGCGAGCGGGATCCGCAGCGGGATCAGGCGCGGCGTTGCCGTATCCACAGGAAACCCCCGCCCAGGACGACGACCAGCACGAGCAGGGAGGCGTCGAGCGCTCCACCACCACTCCGGTATTCCGCCGAAGGCTGGACCTTGAATTCGGTAGGCCGCTCCTTGACCTTTTCCCGAAATGCGGAAAGCTGAACATCGAGATTTGCGATCATCTCCTTGGCCGCTCTCTCGAAGCCTTCCTGGCTATCCACGCGTTGCTGCTCGCTCAGGTTCACGGGTGTGGCGGAGCCCTTGACGAGACTGGTTCCCGGCGCCCGGAAAAGCATCTTGCGACTGGGAATGTCGTATACGACCGCGTCGAGCATGGTGTGCGTGTCGTTTTTCTCTCCCCTTACGAGGTAGGCGCCGACGATGGTCCAGTAGGTGAGCGACAACGCGCCCTCGTCGGTGAACTGCGTCTGGTCGTATGAGAGCAGCACGATCACGCTGACGCCGTACATGGTCTTGATCTGATCGAGATTGGCGAAGCTCCCCCGGGGCGAGAGATAGGCCGACGGAATCACCTCGATGTCTTTCACGAACGGATATTTCTTGAAGTGGTTCGCGACTTCCTGCATGAGGTCCTGCCGCTTCTTCTCGGTCAGCATGAACTGTCCGCCCGATCGGAGGTTCAGAGGCCTGACCGCGCGCGAAGTCCCCGACCTCGAAACCGAATAATCGCCCGGCGTGAACGCGATCCCGACGCGGAGAGGCAGGGTCAACACCGGCACGCTCGGCGTCTCGGCCTTGTTGCTGTCGGGATAGAGATAATCCACGACGCTCGTCGCGTTTCGCGTCGTGGTCGCGCATGCAGCAATGACGAGGGATAGAAGCCCCATCGCGACGACACGGCCAACCCTGCTCTTTTTCCATTTGTGAGCCATAGCTCCTCCTGTGACTTCGTTAGAGCAACGATAGAACCCGGTTGCTAGGTGCACAAGGCTCGCGCATCCGCGCGGATTACGCAACCCGTCATGCAAAAGTGACATAAGACGGCCCGCGAGGTGTTACTTTTCGATTCCGAATGCCCCAAGCCGCCTTCGGTTTCTCAACTCGACGCGCTGCCACCGGCTCATTGCTTCTTCGTTGTTGGAATTATCAGTTTGGTGGACTCGATCGACGACAATGGAAGCCGTACCGCTCTAACCTCAAGGTCTTTGCGGACGACCTCACTCGGCATTTCGTGGATGGCAAGAGGCTTCGGATCGAGGCCGGGGCTTGTCTCGCCGCGGATGGATTGCGGAGACCATACGACCGACAGGGCGTCGACGGCCGCAGCGTCGAAGCTCTCGGTACTTCCAAAGAGCCGATAGCGACCGTCCCTTAACCGCGCCGCTGCCCTGATCTCGTCGTCCTTAGGGCCACCAATCACGATCGACGCCTTCGGAGTGCCGTCGCTGCCGAGCAGTACCGCAAGACCATCTTGGCCACCGTGAGGACCGTCGGCCATCGTTCCCGCGATAAGCATGTCGGACCTATGGCCCAAAATCACATGCCTGCCCATCCCGCTCCTAAGACCTTCTAGCGAAAAGGCCCACATGGGAGTGCCCGCGGAGGAGACCTTCTGTGCATATACTCTCTGAGTCCCGCTGCTTGCAACTGACCATCCAGTGGTCACAAGCGACGAATCGGGCATTGCGGCG
>VBOT01000215.1:0-2957 GCA_005893225.1 Candidatus Eiseniibacteriota bacterium | reverse complement strand
TCAGAAGCGCGTTCTGCGCAGGCCGATGGTCGGGGGATGAATACCCAGCGATGGCGATTCCGCCGTCGTTCGTCGATACAGCGGCCGCGGCAAATGCGTTCACCCCGAAATTGTAGCTGTAGCCCCAGACCACCTCGCCCTTGGCGGAGAGTTTCACCGCTACGATGGGATTTGGAAGCCCTATGCCTGGGATGAAGCCGACGAGAACGTGCCCGCCGTCGGCAGTCGGCGCCGCACCGAAAAGCCAGACCGCGGGCGCATCGAATGTCAGCGCCCAGCGCGGCTCACCGACTGCGTCTATGCTGATGACGATCGGACGCGGCGGACGACTGGGGCTTATCACTCTCATGCTCGTAAAGAATAGGCTTTGACTCATTCCCGCAAGGAGATAGCCTCCGTCCAGCGTCGGCGCTACCGCCGAGAGCAGCTCGCGGTGCGTTCCCCCGTAGGTTCGCGCCCATGCCGGCTTGCCGTCGGCTCCCTCACCGATGGCGAAGAAATCGGTGCTCTCCGTAAAGCTTTTGTTGCCGTACCCGAATAACGCGCACCGACCATCGATTTCGCAGAGGATCGATCTACCCCAGTCCCAGCCCTTGCCTCCGACGAGCTGCGCGTCTTCCAGGCCAGCAGCCGCGTCGCCCATGCTGACGGATCGGACGGACAGCTCGGGGCTCACGGTGGGAGTCGCGCACCCGACGAGGTATAGGACCATCGCTGCGCAGAGAATGACCTGCCGGATCCGTCGCCAACCGCATGCGCCGAGCCCCGCCCCCGCACCGCTTGTTCGCATAGGAAGCCCGTCCAACAGTTTGCTGTGTCTGAGTTTCATTGCCATTGGCTTTCCTCCTGTGTGATGTCTCATTGCGAGCTCTCAAAACCTGTACGTGAAGAGCAGTCTTCCGCCGCGTGATTCCGGCACATAGGCAAGCGAGAATTTACTCACGGGCGTCGAGTTCCCAGCGAGATACTTCATGGTGAATAGGGCCGCCACGATAGCGTTCATGCCGGCGAAATTCGTCTTGAATATCTCGCTTTGGGAAGTTCTGGTGTGGTCGACCTTCAGATCGTAAACGACCAATGCTCCTGCGCCGGCGAGAAACAGCCACGGTTCAACTGGATTTCCCGTCCGATCAGCAATCATCGCGGCGCCAGGAGCGACCATGAACAACGCGGCAAAAGCTCCCCAAGGTCGGGGGTTATACGAAAACAGGAGAGCATCAATTCCCATAACGGTTTCTAGAATGGCGAACTGGGCGACCGGCGTCGCGATCAAGGTTTCTCGCCTGTCGGCGGTCCCAGCATCGCCAGAAGCGCCGAGCATCCTTGCCCCAATGGCTGGCCCCGGTGAGGGCGCCTGCGCGGACGTCGCGGGAGCGAATGCAAAGCCGCCGTCGATCAGAGTCAAAGCCGGCGTACCGGTAGCGCGCACTCCGTCCGCGCTCGAATTGCGAGACTCGGAGGCACGTTTCATTGGTTTCGCCGTGGTCGCGCACCCCGAGAGGACGAGAGCCAATAGCAAAGACCCCACGTGCCGGCAGGCACTGCTCCGCAACATTCTGTACCCCCGTTTTGGTCGAAATCGACCACAGCTGAACTCTCGAAACGGAGGCTAGCGTCGCTGCTCGGGTCAAAAAGCACAACTATCAAAGAGAAAGTAGTACGATTGACCCGGTCAAGTATCACTTCTCGATACCCAAGTGCCCCAAGCCGCCTTACTCATCGACGTCGTAAAGAAAAACCTGCGCGACCGCGGGCTAACCTACTCGCGCGTCGCAAAAGGGCTCGGTCTTTCCGAATCCTCGGTCAAGCGCGTGTTCTCACGGGAGAACCTGAGCCTCGGCAGGCTGGAAAAAATCTGCGCTTTGATGGACCTCGAGATCGCCGATCTACTCGAGCTGACGCGCGCCGCGGAAGGACGGGTCACCGAACTGAGCGAGGACCAGGAACGCGCGTTGGTGAGCGATCCAAAGCTGATGCTGGTAGCTATCCTTTCAATCAGCCACTGGACTGCGGCGAGCATGCTCGAGAACTATCGCTTCTCCGAAACGGAGTTAGTCGGCCTGCTCGCGCGCCTGGACAAGCTCGGGATCATCGATCTGCTGCCGGGCAACCGGATCAAAGTCCGGCTCGCCCGCAATTTCACCTGGCGTAAGGCCGGGCCGATGCAGCGCTTCTTCGAGGAACGCGTCCAGGGGCAGTTTTTCAATTCCTCATTTGTGGACAAGGGGGAGCTGCGGATCACCGTACACGGGAGCGTGTCCGCCAAGTCCAACGAAGTGTTGCAGCACCGAATGCGCAAGATCGCCGAAGAATTCGATTCCTTCGTCGAGGAAGATCGGAAGCTCGACCACAAAAGCCGCGAGGGAACGACCCTGGTGATGGCGATTCGTTCCTGGGAGCTCGCGCTGTTCACAGATCTGCGGCGGAAGCTACATCAACACTCCTCCTCGGGTGGACCGCAGGTGCGCAAGTAGCAGCGCGTCGCACAGCACTGCGATTTACAGCGAGTCGCCGCGCAGCTCCAGAACAACTGTTTGCAACCCCTCGGGCGTGACTTCGCCCGCAGCCACGGGCGGCCCCGCGACCAAGCTGATGCGGGAATAGATTCGCTTTGCGATGCGGCTCCACTTCGTCATCGCGGGGCCTTCGTGCCGGGAAAAGAAGCTGCCCCACAGCCCGCGCAACGCGAGAGGTACGACCGGCACGGGCGTGCGGTCCACGATCCGCTTCACCCCGGGCCTGAACGGGCTCAGCTGCCCGTCGTAGGTGATCTTGCCCTCCGGGAAAATGCAGATCAGGTCGCCCTCTTCGAGCGCCTTGGCGATCTGGTCGTGCGCCCGCGCCAGCGCGTCCGGGTCCTCGCGCGCAGGTGCGATCGGAATCGCGCGCCCGGTGCGGAAGATGAAGCTCAGCACGGGAATCCTGAAAATCTGGTGGTCCATGACGAAGCGTACCGG
>VBOT01000014.1:20064-24066 GCA_005893225.1 Candidatus Eiseniibacteriota bacterium | reverse complement strand
CGCCTCGATCGCGCGATCCTTGTCGAGCGCCCGCTCCACCGCCGAGGGATCGATCGCGGTCCCCCACTCGAACGAGATCACCTCGTGCGGGACGCCGTAGGCCTTGAGAATCGAGGTCCAGCGGTCGCCGAACTTTCCGGCGCTCGGGACCAGGGCCTTGGAGCTCGGGGACATGAGATTCACCACCGCCGCCTCCATCGCCCCGGTGCCGGAGGCGGAGAGCAGGAACACCTCGCCGTGGGTGCCGTGGAGCCAGCGCAGCTCGTCGACCACGCGCCTCAGCGTGTCGCGAAAGACGTCGGTGCGGTGGTGGGGCGGAACCTGGGACAGGGCGCGAAGGATGCGCTGCGGGATCTCGACCGGGCCGGGGGTGAAGAGGCGGATCTTCATTCGCAGCTCCTCGAATGTGGGCCGCGCGGGGACGGGTCGAGAACGCCCCTCCCCCGCGCTTCTAATGCGCGTACTGGGTCGCTTGCCCCTCGTCGGGATGCGGCCCCGGGGCCGCCGGGCCCTGGACCGGCCGCTCGAGCGCGAACTGCAGCACCTCGTCCATGCTCTCCACCGGCTGGAAGACCAGATCCTCGCGCACGTCCTCGGGGATCTCGGAGAGGTCCTTCTGGTTGGCGCGCGGGATCAGCACCGTCTTGATCCCGGCGCGCCGCGCGGCCACCGCCTTCTCGTTGAGCCCGCCGATCGGGAGCACGGTCCCGCGCAGCGTGATCTCGCCGGTCATCGCCACCTCGGGCCTGGTCGGCACGCCGGTGAGCGCGCTCACCAGGGCGGCGGCCATGGTGATGCCGGCCGACGGGCCGTCCTTGGGGCTGGCTCCCTCGGGCACGTGCACGTGGACGTCGATGTCGCGGTAGAACCACTTGTCGAGCCCGAGCTGCGCGGCCCGGGAGCGCGCGTAGGAAAGCGCCGCCTGGCCGGACTCGCGCATCACGTCGCCGAGCTTGCCGGTGAGCAGGAGATCGCCCTTGCCGGGCAGGATGCTGACCTCGATGGTGAGGAGGTCGCCGCCGGTCTCGGTCCAGGCCAGCCCGTTGGCCACCCCGATGCGCGACTTCTTCTCGACCTCGGAGTCGATGAAGCGGACCGGCCCGAGGAACCGCTGGAGGTTGCGGGGCGTGACGGCGACCGGCCCCTTGAGCTGGCCGGCGGCCTTGCGCTTCGCCACCTTGCGGCACAGTCCGGCGATCTCGCGCTCCAGGCTTCGCACTCCGGCCTCGCGGGTGTAGCGGTTCACGATCGCCCGGATCGCCGGCACGCCGACGCGCAGGTCGCCGGGCTCGAGGCCCGCGGCGGCGATCTGCTTGGGAACCAGGAAGCGCCGCGCGATCTGCACCTTCTCGGTCTCGAGGTAGCCGGGCAGGCGGATGTTCTCCATCCGGTCCACCAGCGCGGGCGGAATGCCGTAGAGCGTGTTCGCGGTGCAGATGAACATCACCTGGGAGAGGTCGAAGTCGACTTCCAGGAAGTGGTCGTTGAAGGTGTGGTTCTGCTCAGGATCGAGCACCTCGAGCAGCGCCGCCGCGGGATCGCCGCGGAAATCGCTGCCGAGCTTGTCGATCTCGTCGAGCAGGAACACCGGATTCTTGCTGCCGGCGCGCCGCAGGCTCTGGATGACGCGTCCCGGCAGCGACCCGATGTAGGTGCGCCGGTGGCCGCGGATCTCGGCCTCGTCGCGTACCCCGCCGAGCGCGACGCGCACGAAGCGCCGGCCGAGCGCGCGCGCGATCGACTTGCCGAGCGAAGTCTTGCCCACGCCCGGGGGCCCGACGAAGCACAAGATCGGCCCCTTGTTCTTGCGGGTGAGCTTCAGCACCGCCAGGTACTCGACGATCCGCTCCTTCACTTTGCGCAGCCCGAAGTGATCCTCGTCCAGGATGCGCTCGACCTCACGGATGTCGTTGTTGTCGCGCGTCGCCTTGTGCCATGGCAGCGACACCAGCCAGTCGAGGTAGTTGCGCACCACGGTCGCCTCGGGCGACATGAAGCTCATCTTGGCGAGGCGGTCGAGCTCCTTCATCGCCTTGACCATGACCTCGCGCGGCATGCGGGCCTTCTTGATCGCCGTCGAGAGCTCGTCGATCTCGCTCGCGAACTCGTTCTGATGGCCGAGCTCCTTGCGGATCGCCTTGAGCTGCTCGTTGAGGTAGAACTCCTTCTGGTTCTTGTGCACCTGCGAGCGCACCTGACCCTCGATCTTGCGCTCGAGCTTCACGATCTCCAGCTCGGCCGCCAGCGTCTCGCTCAGGAGCCTCAGCCGCTCCATCGCCCCCTCGACCTCGAGCAGCCGCTGCTTCTTCGGCACCTTGACCAGCAGGTGAGCCGCCACCGTGTGGGCCAGCGACGAGGGGTCGGTGATGTTGTTCGCGGTCATCAGCACCTCGTCCGGGATGCGCCGGTTGAGGTGCACGTAGTCGTTGAACAGGGAGAGCACGTGGCGCATCAGCGCCTCCGGCTCCGGGCCGCGCGGGCGGTCCTCGGGCAGCACCGCGACCTTCACCGTGTAGTAGTCGCTCGACCAGTAGAACCGCTCGACCCGACAGCGGCAGATGCCCTCGACCAGCACGCGCATGGTGCCGTCGGGGAGCCGGAAGAGCTGGAGCACCCTCACCACGGTGCCCACCTTGTAGAGCTCGTCGTGAGCCGGGTCGGCGACCTCGCTGCGCTTCTGCGCGGTCACGAACAGCATCCGGTCGCGCGCCACGGCGCGCTCGATAGCGTTGATCGAAGGCAGGCGCCCGACCAGGAGCGGGATCGTCATGTAGGGGAAGACCACCACGTCACGCAGCGGCAGCAGCGGGAGCCGGTCGCGGAACTCGAACGACTCGTCGCCACGCGCCACGGTCAGGAGCTGGCTTCTCTCCGCCGGCGGGGTCTTCTTCGCGGGCTTGGCTCGATCTCGGGGAGTGGTTGGGGTCACGTGCTGCTCCGTTTGGCGTTTCGTCGGGGAGCGGCCTCCCGGGATCCGGGCTTAACCGACGGCTTCAAGCTTCCTTGCGGCGCTTCTCGCGTTCGCCGCGATAGGTGAGGAGCGGCGGGGCGCCGCCGCCGATGCACTCGCGGGAGATCGTGCACCCGATGACGTCGGCGCGCGAAGGGATGTCGTACATCACGTCGAGCATCGCTTCTTCGATCACCGCGCGCAGCCCCCGGGCGCCCGTGCCGCGCTTGATCGCAGCCTGGGCGATCGACCTCAAGGCGTCCTCGGTGAAGTCGAGCTTGACGCCCTCCATCTCGAAGAATCTCTGGTACTGCTTGGTGATGGCGTTCTTGGGCTCGGTGAGGATGCTCACCAGCGAGTCCTCGTCGAGCGAGTCGAGCACGCCGACCACCGGGAGACGGCCCACCAGCTCGGGGATCAGGCCGTAGCGCAGCAGGTCCTCAGGCTCGACCAGGCTCATGAGCTCGCCGAGGTTCTTCTCCGCCTTGCTCTTGATCGGGGCGCCGAAGCCCAGCACCTTGTCGCCGACGCGCCGCTCGACGATGCGGTCCAACCCCTCGAAGGCGCCGCCGCAGACGAACAGGATGTCCTTGGTGTTGACTTCGATGTACTTCTGCTGCGGGTGTTTGCGCCCCCCCTGGGGCGGGACGTTGGCGACCGTGCCCTCGAGGATCTTGAGCAGCGCCTGCTGCACCCCCTCGCCCGAGACGTCGCGGGTGATGCTGGGGTTCTCGCTCTTGCGCGAGATCTTGTCGATCTCGTCGATGTACACGATCCCGTGCTCGGCGTTCACCAGGTTGAAGTCCGCCGACTGGAGCAGCCGCACCAGGATGTTCTCGACGTCCTCACCGACGTAGCCGGCCTCGGTGAGGCTGGTGGCGTCGACGATCGCGAACGGCACCTTGAGGAAGCGCGCCAGGGTGCGAGCGAGCAGCGTCTTGCCGGTCCCGGTCGGGCCGATGAGGAGAATGTTCGACTTCTCGAGCTCGACGCCGCCGGGGGGCGGCGACGAGTAGATGCGCTTATAGTGGTTGTAGACTGCGACCGCGAGG
>VBOT01000014.1:0-20049 GCA_005893225.1 Candidatus Eiseniibacteriota bacterium | reverse complement strand
TTGATCTCCGCCGGCTTGGGAAGCTGCCCGGCCTGGGAGGGCTGCTCGCGCTCGAGCTCGCCCTCCAGGATGTCGTTGCACAGCTTCACGCACTCGCTGCAGATGTAGACCGATGGACCCGAGACCAGGCGTGCAACCTCGTCCTGCCCTCGGCCGCAGAACGAGCAACGGATCGGATGAGGCGTAGCGATGCGCTTCTTCATGTAGGGCCGTCCGTCTGTGAGTGGTTACCGGCGCTTGTCGATGATCTCGTCCACCAGCCCGTACTCCTTCGCTTCTTCGGCCGAGAGGAAGTAGTTGCGGTCGGTGTCCTTCAGAATCTGCTCCATCGGCTGGCCGGTGTGCTTGGCCAGGATGCTGTTGAGGGCGTCCTTCATCTTGATCATCTCACGCGTGTAGATCTCGATGTCGGTGGTCTGCCCCTGGGTCCCCCCCCACGGCTGATGAATCATGATACGCGAATTCGGGAGCACCGACCGCTTTCCTTTGGCGCCGGCCGCGAGCAGGACCGCGCCCATGCTGGCCGCCTGGCCCATGCACAGGCAGGATCGCGCCCATGCTGGCCGCCTGGCCCATGCACAGGGTGGCGACGCTGGGCTTCACGAACTGCATGGTGTCGTAGATTGCAAGCCCGGCGGTGACGCTTCCGCCCGGGCTGTGGATGTAGAGGTTGATGTCCCGGTCCGGATCCTCCCCTTCGAGGAAGATCATCTGCGCGATCACCAGGTTGGCGATCATGTCGTCGATCGGGGTGCCCACGAAGATGATGCGGTCCTTGAGGAGTCGCGAGTAGATGTCGTAAGCGCGCTCCCCGCGTCCGGTTTGCTCGACCACGATGGGAACTAGACCCATTTCCGCTCCCGTCCTTGTTGAGATCGGTCAGCGAGCCGCCGGGACCACCAGCGGTTCCTCGCCCACGATTTCCTCTCGCACCTCTGCGGCGTTGACCAGCCAATCGAGCGCTTTGCGCTCGAGCAACGACTCCCGCAGCGCCCGGCGCCGCCCCTCCGATTGATAGCGCGCGCGCACCCGTGCGGCCTGCCGGGACTCCGCCTGCGCCATCCGGTCGATCTCCTGGGAGACCTCCTCCTCGCTCACTTCGAGCTTCTCCTGGCGCGCCACCGCCTCGAGAAGGATCTCCCGCCTGAGCGAGCGTTCCACGTCCGGGCGGTAGCGAGCTTCCAGCTCTCGCCGCAGCGCGCCGTCCACCGAGGGGCCGCCCGACTGGGCGATCACCCGGTCGAGCATCCACTCCACGAGCCGCTCCGGCAAATCGATCGGATTGCGACGGATCAGCTCGTCGGTGATCGCGCCTTCCATCTCGCGCTGGAGGCGCACCCGCCTCTCTCCTTCGAGGTTGAGGCGGATGCGCGAGCGAAGCTCCTCCAGCGACTCGAGCTGGAACACCTCCCGGGCGAGGTTATCGTCCAGAGGGCGAAGCTTCTTTTCCTGGATTTTCCGGATGCGCACCACGTAACGCGCCGTCTTGCCGGCCAGTTCCGCGGCCGGGTGGTCGGCCGGGTACCGGACGTCGAGGGTGCGCTCCTGGCCCGCCACGGCGCCGAGCAGCCCGTTCTCGAGATCGGGGGGCACGCCGGGAGCGCCGAGCTGGATCCGCCGGCTCTTGAGGCGGGTGGAACTCAGCCGCCGGCCGTTGGCGTCGAGCCGCGTCGAGTCGAGCAGCACCACGTCTCCCCGCTCCGCCGGGCGATCGAGATCGACGAACACCGCCGAATCCTCGCGCAGCTCGTTCAGCGCCCCCTCCACCGCCACCTCGTCCACCGGGCGCACCCGGCGGCGCGCCGGGAGCCCGCGATAGTCACGCGCCTCGACCTCGGGCCGGACGTCCACCACCGCCTCGAAGCGCATCGGCTCCCCGGGGCTGAACCGCAGGTTCCGCACCAGCGCTGGGACCACCGGGTTGAGGCGCGCCTGGTCCACCGCCTCGCTCGTCACCCTCGGGACGAAGGTCTCGAGGAACTCCTGCTCCACGGTGTCGGCGAAGTGCTGGCGCACCATGCCGAGCGGGACCCGGCCGCGGCGAAAGCCCGGCAGGCTGGCCCGCCGCTGGATCTGGCGCGCCACCTCCTCGAGGCGTCGCTCGACCTCGTCGACCGGCACCTCGATCTCCAGGGTGTGCTGCCACGCCCCGGTGGCTCGAACGGAGAGATTCATGATGTTGCGACTGCCCTCCCAGGCGAAATCCGGAGCCAGCGAACTGCGAGAGGGGGGACTTGAACCCCCACGAGTTTCCTCACTGGATCCTAAGTCCAGCGCGTCTGCCAATTCCGCCACTCTCGCAACCGGGCTCGTGCCGCGCCCGCCACCCCGCGAGGCGCCGACGCACCCTCGGGGCCCGAGGCGAAGGAAGTGACTATGGCACTTATAACCGCAGTATAGCACAGGGGGTTGGAGGGCCCGCCGGAGCGACACGGAATTGAGGGTGAAGGCGGGCGGGGGCACTCCGCGAGACCCACTTCGCGTCGCCGTCCCTGGCGCCGCTCGCTACTCTCGACGCGCTCACCTCCTGCTTCTTGCGCGTCTCGAGAGTCTCGCTGCGGCCCCCGCCTGCCCTCATCCCTCGATTCACGGGTGAGCGAGAACCAAAGCGGGGCGGCAAGCTCTCGCTCGGGGCGGGGCCCTCATGCTTCGCTAAACCCCCTCCCCCTCGCGAGCCTTGCCGCCCCGCTCGCCCCCGGCCATCAGAACGCGAAGCCGACCGACCCCACGAGATGGTCTTCGAACGAGGTCGGGCTGCTGGCGCGTTCGATGCTCCGCCGCATCACTCCCAGGTCGAGGCTCGTGCCCTCGAGCTTCCAGGCGAATCCGAGCCCCACCAGGCCGGCGCTCGACTCGGGGACCCCGCTCTGGCGCTCCCCGCCCACGCCGAAGCGCACCGCCCAGGGATCGCGCACGTCGTGGTACTCGCCGCCGAGGGACCAACTCGCGCCGTCGCCGCTCGTTACGTCGAGGCCCCGCCACTGCTGCGGGGTTCGCGCGCCCACGCTCGCGATCACGAGGAACGCCGGACTCGCGGCGCAGCGAGCCGAGATGCCTCCCTCCCAGCCGGCCTCGCGCCGGGCCGAGACGTGGATGAGCGTGTCGCCCGAGACCAGGGTGGCGCTCTGGTCGCCGTCCAGCGCCAGCGAAGGCAGGTAGCGCAGGGCGGCGCCGACCGCCAGGGCTCCCGGCTGTCCGGCTCTCCAGTCGAGACGAGCACCGGCCTGGAAGGCGGCGCCATCGCCCGAGAACTCGACGCTGCGGTTCCCGGCATCCGGCGAGCCGGACTTCTCCACGCTCGCGTAGCGTTCCTGGCGGTGGAGCCATTCTCCCGCCGCCCCCACGCGGATCCATCCGAGCCCCAGCGAGGCGGCGAGCCCGGTCCGGACCTCGCGCGAGGTCGCGCGCGTCTGGATCACGGCCGGCTCCACGGGCGCTCCGCGCTCGCCGCGCTCGAAGGCGTTGTCCTCGAGCCGGCGCACCGGCTGAAAGGCGTAGAGACCGAGCGAGAGTCGTCCCACCGGCACCGAGGCCCACGCCCCGCCGGCGTCGAAGAAGCCGGTCTGCTCGTCGAAGTGGCGATTGGCGGCGCGCAGATCCTGGCGGCTCACCCGCTGGAGCACCGGCGACACCAGCGCCTGGCGCCCGGGGGAGGCGGCCGGGTTGTCGAAGGGCTGATCGCCGAGCCACCGGTCGGCGAGCGCGAGCCCCGCCGAGCGTGCCGAGGATGGAGCGATCCCAGCACCCGGGAACGCGAACAGGACCGGGTTCAGGGGGGCCGGCTCCGCGAGGGAGCCGCCGGCGGCGAGGCCGAGCAGGCAAGCAAACAGGTAGGGCTTGAGCACGTCAGGCTCCAAACTTGTCCAAGCGCCCGGCGTTCGCAAGCAATACCGCCATCAGGTCCTTGCTTGCAAGCGTCCCGAGGCTTCCCGAGCGGGCGGCCTTCTCGTGGAACCGTGCCTCCTGGTCGGCTCCGGCGTTGGCGGCATGGACCATCACCGGCACCGGATGCCACGAATGCCCGCGCACCGCGACCGGCGTCGAGTGGTCGCCGGTCACGCACAGCACGTCCGGCCGCCCTTCCAGAAGTTCGGGGAGCGCCGCGTCGACCGACTCGATGGTGGCCACCTTGGCGTCGAAGTTCCCGTCCTCCCCCGCCATATCGGTGCCCTTGACGTGCACGAAGAAGAAGTCATGCCCCTCCCACAGCCTTCGCGCCGCCGCGAACGCCTCGCCCGGGCTATCGCCCACCGCGTGCACCTCCATGCCCGCAAGCTCGGCCACCCCCCGGTACATCGGGTAGGCCGCGATGGCCGCCGCCCTCAGCCGATAGCGCTCGCGGTAGCCGGGGAGCTGGGGGCGCGCCGAGAGCCCGCGGGCGAGCGCCGCGTTCGCGAGCAGCTCGCCGCGGAGCGCGCGCGCGGCGCCCGCCACGAACGCGTTCACCACCCGCGCGGTCTTCTCCGCCTGCGGCCCCGGAGCCAGCGGGCGCGCCGGCGGGATCGGCTTCCCCTCGCGATGGGGATCGGCGTCACTCACCTCGCCGGTGAGGCCCGGGCCCCGCAGCACCGCCACGAATCGGTGCCCCTTGCCCGCCTCGAGCAGGACGTCGACGTCCTCGATGCGGGGCAGCTCCTTCCTCAAGATCGCCACCAGCCGCGCGCATTCCTCGCTCGAGATCCTTCCGGCCCGCCGGTCGGTCACCACGCCGGAGCCGTCCACGGCGCAGAAGTTCGCGCGGGCGGCGACGTCCCCCTTGCGCAGCTCCACGCCCGCTCCCAGCGCCTCCAGCACGCCCCGCCCCACCGGAGTCTCCACCGGGTCGTACCCGAACAGCCCCAGATGACCCGGACCGCTGCCCGGAGTGATCCCCGGGGCGACCGGGAGCAGGCGGCCCAGCGCCGATCGCGGTGCCAGGGCGTCGAGCTGCGGCGTGCGCGCCGCCTCGAGCGGCGTGCGTCCGCCGCGGTCGGGATGAGGCAGGTCGCCGAGGCCGTCCAGCACCAGGAGCACGATCTTGGTCTCGTTCTCGAGAATCAGCGATTCCACGACTGAAGCCGCCACGGAGGAGCTCCTTCCGCCTCGAGCCGGAGCCCGATCGCTCGGTGGTGCCGGCCCGCGTCCGTCCGGGTCCCGGGCGATCGCCTCGGGCCCGCCTTCCTTGCCGCCCCACAACCCCTCTTCTATTCTGCCCGCCGGCACCCCCAACGCGGTCACGAGATATTCTCAGACACAGCCTGAGGCCAGCACAACCACTCCCTATATAGAGGAGGCAGGCGGTTCATGGAAATCCAGAAGGTCGGCGTGGTGGGGTGCGGCTTGATGGGAAGCGGCATCGCGCAGGTGAGCGCCCAGGCGGGATTCCCGACGGTGGTGCGCGAGGTCACCGCCGAGCTCCTCGAGAAGGGCCTGGGCTCGATCCGCAAGTTCCTCCAGGGCGGGGTGGAGAAGGGCAAGATGAGCGCGGGCGACATGGAGAAGACGGTGGCGAACCTGAAGGGCACGACCCGGCTCGAGGACCTCGCCGACTGCGATCTGGTAGTCGAGGCCGTGTCCGAGAGCCTCGCGCTCAAGCGCGAGGTGTTGGGAACGCTCGACCGGGCCGGCAAGCGCGAGGCGATCTTCGCCTCCAACACCTCGAGCCTCTCGATCACCGAGATGAGCACCTTTACCCAGCGCGCCGACCGCTTCCTCGGGCTCCACTTCTTCAATCCAGTGCCGCTCATGAAGCTGGTCGAGGTGGTGCGCACTCTCTCGACCAGCGATTCGACTTACAAGGCCGCGAGCGAGTGGTGCCGTGCCATCGGCAAGACCGTGGTGACGACCGGCGACACGCCCGGCTTCGTCGTCAACCGGCTGCTCGTGCCCTACATGCTGGACGCGATCCGCGTCTACGAGCAGGGGCTCGCGAGCCGCGACGACATCGACAGCGCCATGAAGCTCGGCTGCGGCTACCCGATGGGCCCGCTGTTCCTCACCGACTACGTGGGCCTCGACACCACCTTCTCGATCGCCGAGATCATGTTCAACGAGTTCAAGGAGCCGCGCTTCGCTCCGCCGACGCTGCTCAAGCGCATGGTGCTCGCCGGCCGGCACGGCCGGAAGACCGGCCGCGGCTTCTACGACTGGAGCACCAACCCGCCGTCGTGATCGGGAGCGGAACCTCATGCTGAAGGGCAAGCGGCTCGCGGTGCTGGGCGCCGGAAAGCTCGGCGAGACACTGATCCGCGGGCTGCTCGACGCGCGGGCGGTGGATGCGAGCCGGGTCACCGTGACCGCCGCGCGCCGGGAACGGGCCGAGGGGCTCGCGCGCGAGCTCGGCCTGACCGCGTCTCCGTCGAACCGCGAGGCGGCCGAAGCCGCGGACCTGGTCCTCTTGAGCGTCAAGCCGCAGCAGGTCTCGGGCGTCCTCTCGGAGATCGCGGAAGGGCTCCGGCCCTCGCAGCTCATCATCTCGGTCGCCGCCTCGGTCAGCACCGCATTCATCGAGAAGCGCCTGGGGCGGCCGATCCCGGTGATCCGCGCGATGCCGAACACCCCCGCCCTGGTCAAGAAGGGGATGACCGGGATCGCGCGCGGGGCCCACGCCGAGAAGCAGCACCTCGAGCTCGCGCGCACCATCTTCGACGCGGTGGGGCGCACGGTGGTCGTGGACGAGAAGCACCTCGACGCGATCACCGGCCTCTCGGCGAGCGGCCCGGCGTTCATCTACATCGTGATCGAGTCGCTGGCCGAGGGGGGCGTCAAGGTGGGGCTCCCGCGGGACCTTGCGACCGAGCTCGCCGCCCAGACGGTCCTGGGCTCGGGGGCCATGGTGCTCGAGACCGGGGAGCATCCGGCGCGTCTCAAGGACCTGGTGACCACGCCGGCGGGCTGCACGATCGACGGCATCCTCGAGCTCGAGGACGGGGGCCTGCGGGTGACGCTGATCAAGGCGGTGGTGCGGGCCACGCAGCGCGCCAAGGAGCTGCTCGAGACCTAGCTCGGGCACCGCGAGGCACGCGGCCGGCGCTGGCGGTTCCTCGACGTTCGGGCGCCGGCGAGACGCGCCGCCTGGAGATCGCACGTGATCCGAGACGCGAGAGAGCGGGGTCGCAGCCTGGCCGTGTTCTTCCTCGCCGTGGGCCCTGAGCTCTTCCGCGACCTCGAGGACGCCGGGCTGGTCGAGCCCGGGGAACCCGCGCGAGAGCGGGCGCAGGACGAGTGGGAATGCTTCGCTCTTTATGCCTGCGTTCGCGGGCTGGTGGCGGCGGGAGGCTTCGGCCTGGAGACCGTGGATGCGGTCGATTCGCTGCACGAGGCGGTGGCCGAGCGCTGGGGACTGGAGGGCGCCGATCCCGAGCGGCTGGCTGCACGGCGTGCCCGGGTAGCGGCCCGCTACGCCGAGTACGGCGAGATCGGACAAGCGGCGGGGAAGAACGCGGCTCTGGCGTCGCGGCGCCTTGCCGAAGCCGCGGCGAGGCACATGGCCGGGCCGTCCTCCCCGGCTCCCGAGCTCGTGGAAACCGTGGGCGCGCTGCACGACGCACTGGCCGAGGGCGCGGCCGAAGCCGTCCGGCGCGCGGGCCACGATGGAACTCCGGAAGGATGAGAGGAACATGAGCGATCCCGGAACCGGCGTGGACGCGACCGACTCGCCGCCCCTCGAGCCGCTGCTGGAAGTGGTCCGGATACTGGAGCGCCAGGGCATTGCGGTCGCGCTCGGCGGAAGCGGGCTCCTCTCCGCCCTGGGCCTGGCCCACCGCGTGCGCGACTGGGACCTCACCACCGACCTGGACCTCGCCGCCATCTCCGCGGCTCTCGAGTCCTACCGGTCGCAGAGCTTCGGGCCGGACGGGATTCACGCCGACCACAAGGTCGTGATCCCCGACCATGGCATCGAGGTGATCTGCGGGTTCGCGTTCCAGACGCCTCACGGCGTGGTGAGGATCCCGACCGCCCTCACGGGACGCTGGAAAGGAGTCCCGCTTGGAAGCCCCGAGGCGTGGGGGGTCGCGTATGCCCTGATGGGTCGTGCCGAGAAGTCCGAGCTTTTGCTGGATCACCTCGCCCGGCAGGGAGCGGATCGGGGCATCGTCGATCGACTGCTACGCGAGCCACTTCCCGACGCGATCGCGGAGAGACTGAAGCGCCTGCCGCAGTCGGTCGCGACGTCGCCGCCAGGCTCGAGGCCGACTTCAAGCAATCTCTGAGGCTCCGGCTCGAACCCGCGACCGGGCATGGCCGGAGCGGATCACGGCGGGCCGGCCTCCGCGGCCAGGGCGGCGAGGCTCTCCCCCTCCAGCCGGTACGCGAGCCATCCCCCCTGGCGCGTGGCGCCGAGGCCCTCGTAGAACTCCATCGCCGGCGTGTTCCAGTCCAGCACCGCCCAATCGACGCGCGGGCAGTCGCGCTCGACAGCCAGCGCGGCCACGGCGGCGAGCAGCGCCCGGCCCACGCCGCGCCCGCGGTGCGAGGCGGAGACGAACAGGTCCTCGAGCCACATGAGGGGCCGCGTCCAGAAGGTCGAGTACGCGCCCATGACGATCGCGAGCCCGACCAGCCGCCCCTCGTCTTCCGCCACCAGGCAATCGAGAGGTGGCCAGGCACCCCCGAAGAGGTTGGCGGCGAGGCGCTCCCGCGAGCCGGTGAACGAACGCTCGAGCTTCTCGAAGGAGGTGAACTCGGCGAGGACCGCCCACACTCCTTCCACGTCCTCGGGACGCGCCATGCGCACGGTCAGCCGCCCGGGGGCCGGGCTCGCCGTGGGATCCCCTTTCGTGCGCGGCGTGCGTTCCTCCACCCTACTCTCCGATCACCTTGACCAGCACTCGCTTCTTCCGCCGGCCGTCGAATTCCCCGTAGAAGATCTGCTCCCACGGACCGAAGTCGAGCTTGCCACCTGTGATCGCCACCACCACCTCGCGTCCCATCACCTGGCGCTTGAGATGGGCGTCGGCGTTGTCCTCGCCGGTGTCGTTGTGCCGGTAGCGATCGGTGGGCGCGTGGGGAGCGAGGCCTTCGAGCCACACCTCGTAGTCGTGGTGGAGCCCGCTCTCGTCGTCGTTGATGAAGACGCTCGCGGTGATGTGCATGGCGTTCACGAGCACCAGCCCCTCCTGGACGCCGCTCTCACGCACGCGGCGCTCGACCTCGCGGGTGATGTTGACGAGCCCCCGGCGCGCGGGAACGTTCATGACCAGATAGTCGGTGTGGGATTTCACGAGCGGGACGTTACCACGCGGCGCCCCGGGCGAGATCAACCGCGGGGGCGGCAAGCTCTCGGGGCGGGGCCCTTTTTTGCTTCGCAAAAAACCCCCTTCCCCTCGCGAGCCTTGCCGCCCCCGCTTTCGACTTCGACGTTTGCCGCCCCCGCACCGCCCCGCACCAGTTGAGGCTCCCCGGTCGCTTTGCTACTTTGCCGACCGGCCGCGCATCCAAAGCCATTTGGCATGGAAACGACTTGATTCACCTTCTCAACTCCAAGGAGCAATCCCGTGTCCAGCAACGGACTTCCTGAAATCGTCATCGTCTCCGGGGCGCGCACGCCCATGGCCGAGTGGGTCGGCGGCAAGCGCGGCGACGGCCTCGCCGGAGGGGCCCTGGCCCCCCTTTCGGCCATCGACCTCGGTGCGGCCGCGGCCCGGGCGGCGATCGAGCGGGCCGGGATCCCGCCGGAGCGCATCGATCACGTGGTGATGGGGAACGCCATGCAGACTTCGGGGGATGCGCTGTACGGCGCCCGGCATGTGGCGCTCAAGTCTGGCATCCCCCACGAGGTGCCGGCGCTCACGGTCAACCGCCTGTGCGGCTCGGGGCTCCAGAGCGTGGTGTGCGGGGCGCAGCAAATCCAGACCGGCGAGGCGACCTGGGTGCTGGCAGGCGGGATGGAGAACATGAGCCAGGCGCCGCACGTGATCCGCGGCGCCCGCGGAGGGCTGAGGCTCGGGCAGGGGGCTCTCGAGGACTCACTGATGGTGGCCCTCAGGGACTCCTTCTGCGGACTCTTCATGGCGCAGACCTCGGACAACCTGGCTCGCAAGCACGGCATCAGCCGCGAGCAGCAGGACGAGTACGCCCTGCGCTCCCACACGCTGGGGAACCAGTCGACCCGGAACGGCCGGTTCGCGGAAGAGATCGTTCCGGTCGAGGTGAAGCAGGGAAAGAAGTCGGTGGTGGTGGAGCACGACGACCACTTGTTCCCCAGCACCACGCTCGAGGGCCTCGCCAAGCTCCCGCCGGCGTTCGGCCCCGAGTCGTTCGTCACCGCCGGCAACGCCTCGGGAATCGTGGACGGCGCGGCCGCCGTTGTGGTGACCAGCGCCGCGCTCGCCCGGGCGGCGGGCAAGAAGCCTCTGGGCGTGATCCGCGGGCATGCCAGTGTCGGGGTCGAGCCCGAGACCATGGGGATCGGACCGGTGCCGGCGATCCGCAAGGCGTGCGAGCGCGCGGGGATCAAGGTGGAAGAGATCGACCTGTTCGAGAT
The DNA here is from genome assembly GCA_005893225.1 of Candidatus Eiseniibacteriota bacterium. Taxonomy (GTDB): domain Bacteria; phylum Eisenbacteria; class RBG-16-71-46; order RBG-16-71-46; family RBG-16-71-46; genus WS-3. The sequence continues at coordinate 9,584 of VBOT01000014.1, read as the reverse complement.
CAACGAGGCGTTCGCCGGCCAGTACCTCGCGGTCGAGAAGGTGCTGGGGCTCGATCGCAACAAGGTGAACGTGAACGGCGGGGCGATCGCGCTCGGCCACCCGCTCGGGGCGACGGGCACCCGGCTTCTCTACACGCTGCTGCTCGAGCTCGAGAAGCGCAAGAAGCGTTACGGGGTGGCCGCGGCCTGTATCGGCGGGGGCCAGGGGATCGCGGTGATCGTGGAGCGGGCGGCCTGACCGTCGCGCATGAGGGGTTGGGATGTCTTCCGAGCATCGACGAACCCCTCCGTTTTCGCATCCCCACAACCGACGATTCGCCGCGGGCTGATCTTTGACGACGACCGTTCCATCGACGCCCCCTGAACAGCACGATTCCGATCGACTGTTTCCGGTGCTCACGCCGGAGCAGCTGGGCCGGACCGTCAACTATGGCGGCAAGCGGTCCATAGAACCGGGAGAGGTCCTCTTCGAAGTCGGGGACCAGGCGGTTCGAGTCTTCGTCGTGCTGGCGGGCCAACTGGAGATCGTGCGGCCCGCGGGCGAGCACCCGGATTTCGTCACCGTGCTCGGGCCCGGCCAGTTCACGGGCGAGGTGAACACGTTGTCCGGCCGACCTGCCCTGGTTCGCATCCACGCCGTGGCCCCGAGTGAAGTCATCGAGATCGACCGGGAGCGTCTGCTTTCGATCGTTCAGACCGACTCCGACCTGAGCGACGTCTTCATGCGAGCGTTCGTGCTCCGCAGGGTCGAGCTGGTCGCCCGCGGTCTCGGGGACGCCGTGCTCATGGGATCCACGCATTGCGCCGGGACTCTGCGGATCCGGGAGTTCCTGACTCGCAACAATCATCCCTTCTCGGAAATCGATCTGGATCACGACACGGACGTTCAGGAGCTGCTGGATCGGTTCCAGATCTCGCTCGCCGACATCCCGGTCGTGATTTGCCGCGGGCGGGTCGTGCTGCGAAACCCGACGAATCAGCAGATCGCCGATTGTCTCGGCTTCAATGAGTCGATCGATGCGAGGAAANNTCTCGTGATCGTCGGCGCGGGGCCTGCCGGTCTCGCCGCGGCAGTCTACGCAGCGTCCGAAGGCCTCGACGTCCTCGTCCTGGAGGCTAGCGCCCCCGGCGGCCAGGCAGGCTCGAGTTCGAAGATCGAGAATTATCTCGGCTTCCCCATGGGGATCTCGGGCCACGACCTCGCCGCGAACGCGCATGCCCAGGCGCAGAAGTTCGGCGCCGAGCTCATGGTGGCGAGAGCCGCAGTGCGGCTGGCCTGCGCACGCAGGCCGTACTCCATCGGAATCGACGGTGCCGCGCAGGTGCCGGCGCGCGCGATCATCATCGCGACCGGCGCGGAGTACCGGAAGCTGGAGATCCACGATCAGGCTCGCTTCGAGAGCGCGGGGATCTACTACAGCGCGACCCCGATGGAGGCACAGCTCTGCCGGGTCGAAGAGGTGATCGTCGTGGGCGGCGGCAACTCCGCGGGCCAGTCGGCGGCCGTGTTCCTTGCGCAGTCCGTCCGGCGGGTCCACATGCTGGTGCGGTCGGGCAGCTTGGCGAAGAGCATGTCCCGGTACCTGATCCGGCGCATCGAGCAGCATCCTTCCACCGATCTGCGGCTTCGCACGGTGGTCGTTGCTCTTCAGGGCGACCGGCACCTCGAGAGCGTGAGCTGGCGGGACACGGGCACGGGTGAGATCGAAACCCACCCCATTCGCCATCTGTTCGTCATGGCGGGGGCGGTTCCGAGCACCCACTGGCTCGACGGGTGTGTCGCGGTCGACCGAAAGGGCTTCATCAAGACCGGCGCGGACCTCACGAAGGAAGACCTCGCGGCCGCGCGCTGGCCTCTTGCCCGCGCGCCCTACCTGCTTGAGACGAGTCTGCCCCGGGTGTTTGCCATCGGTGACGTCCGGAGCGGCAACCTGAAGCGCGTGGCGTCTGCGGTAGGAGAAGGCTCGATCGCGGTCGCTTTGGTTCATCGAGTGCTTCGGGAGTGACCCGCGTGGGCCCGGTCACCGGCCCGGCCCGAAGCCTCCCGAGTCCACATCCCGGCGCGAAGTGGGCCTCGGAGCCAATCGTCCTACGGCTACCCGCCGCCGCTTTCGACTTGCTCCGCGAAGGCAGGCGGGATTTACTCCTCCCGTCCCCCAGGCGCAGGCACCGGGCCCTTCCTCAAACACCATGAACGAGCGCGAGCTGATCCACGACTGGAACGAAGCCGGCGAACGCTGGGAGAAGCCGGCGTTCCGGATTCAGCTCGACGACGAGACTCTGCGCGACGGGCTCCAGTCGCCCTCGGTGCGATCTCCCGCGATCGAGGACAAGCTCCAGATCCTCCACCTGATGGAGCGCCTCGGTCTCGACACCGCCGACATCGGCCTGCCGGGCGCCGGGCCGCACGTGGTGCGCGACGTCGCGCGGCTGGCGCAGGAGATCCGGGATCAGCGGCTCAGGATCAAGGCGAACTGCGCCGCGCGAACCCTGCTGCACGACATCACCCCGGTGATCGAGGTCTCGCAGAAGGCCGGCATTCCGATCGAGGTGTGCACGTTCATCGGCTCCTCGCCGATCCGCCAGTACGCCGAGAACTGGACGCTCGAGATCATGCTGCGGCACACCGAGGAGGCGGTCACCTACGCGGTGACCCACGGCCTTCCGGTGATGTACGTCACCGAGGACACGGTGCGCGCGCAGCCCGCCACGCTGCGGCAGCTCTTCCTCACCGCGATCCGCTGCGGGGCCAGCCGCCTGTGCCTGTGCGACACGGTGGGCCACGCCACGCCCGCCGGAGCCGCCAACCTGGTGCGCTTCGCGCAGGAGATCGTGCTCGAGAGCGGGGCCGAGGTCGAGCTCGACTGGCACGGACACAGCGATCGCGGCCTGGCGGTCATCAACACCATTGCCGCGATCCGCGCCGGAGCCACGCGAGTGCACGGCTGCGCCATCGGGATCGGCGAACGGGTGGGGAACACGCCTATGGATCAGTTGCTGGTGAACCTCAAGCTGCTGGGCTGGATCGACAACGACCTCACCTCCCTTCCGGAGTACTGCGAGCGCGTGAGCCGCACCACCGGCGTCCCGATCCCGCCCAACTACCCGGTGGTCGGCGTCGACGCGTTCCGCACCGGCACCGGAGTGCATGCGGCCGCCGTCATCAAGGCCTACCAGAAGGGTCAGGACTGGCTCGCCGACCGCGTCTACTCGGGCGTGCCGGCGAGCTGGGTGGGGCGCCGGCAGGAGATCGAGGTCGGTCCGATGAGCGGCGAGAGCAACGTGGTGTTCTGGCTCGAGAGCCGCGGCCTCTCGGCCTCGCCCGAACGAGTCCACGCGGTGTTCCAGCGGGCGAAGAGCGTGGATCGCGTGCTCACGGAGGAAGAGATTCGCGCCGTGCTCGACTCGCTGGACGAGACTCGCGTCTCGTGATCGGGAGAGGTCGCGGCGTCTCGCTGCTCGGGCTGGTCGCCGCGGCGCTGCTCCACTCGCCGGCGCCCCGCGCGGCGGGGGGAACTCTCCAGACGGCGGGGACGAAGGCCCGTTCGGGCACTCGCACCGCCGCACCGACCTCCTCTCGCCCGCGCGCCGCCGGGACCGCTGCCCCCGGGGCGAGGAGGACCACCGCCTCGAAGCCTGCGGCCCCCGCCCCGGCGTCGAGGGCCGCGCTCCTCGCCCATGCAAAGGAAGTGCGGGCGCTCGAGGACCTCGGGGCCTACGGACAGGCCCGCGAGGCCCTGCGCGCCCTGCGCTCCCGGACCGGGCCCGATCCGGACCTGGAGATCGAGCTCGCCCTCCTCGAGGCGCGCTCGGGCCAGCTCGATTCCGCCGCGGCGCGGCTCTGGAGTCCCGCGCTCACCGCGGCGCTCTCGGACTCCATGCCCGTCACGCGCCGCGAGAGGTACGGGTGGGATCGCGGGCCCCTGTGGCTCAACGGGAGCTTCGACGGCTGGAACTGGTACGTCGCGCGCGCGCGGGCCGAGGTGGCCTCGTCGCTGGGAAGATGGCCCGAGGCGCGGGATGCCGCCCGGCTGTCGGTGGCGACACGCCCCCTGGCCGGCAAGGAGTGGCTGGTCCTCGCCGTGTGCGCGGGCCGGGCCGGCGACCTCGACGAGTCGGCCGAAGCCGCTCGCCGCGCGGCGGTCCTCGATCCCACGTTGCCGGAGGCCCAGTACCTCGTCGGGCTCCACGAGTGGCGGTCCGGCCGGCCGAGGACGGCCCACGAGATGTTCCGCGCCGCCGTGGCCCTCGACTCCCTCTATCGGGAGCCGGCGCTGGCGCTGGTGCGGCTGCGCCTCCCCGCGGCGCCGCCGGACTCGCTGCCGGTGGACCTCCTGACCGGCGTGCGCGGCACCGGGCTCCTGACTTCGCGCCAGAGGCCCAAGGTCGAGGAGAACATCCAGATGGACTCGGCCCCGAGCGCGACCCAGGGACCCGGCGTGACCGTGCCGGACTCGCTGCGCGCCGGGTGGGCGGAGGACCAGGTCACGATCCCGGTGCTCATCGACGCTCGCGGTCGTGTGGTGCTCCACGAGTGGCCGTGGTTCGATCTCTCGAGGATGCCGGCCGAGGGAGTCGGTCTCACGGTGCGCTCGCTGCTCGAGTGGCGCTTCCAGCCGGCGCTCCACCTGGGGAAGCCGGAACCGGTGTGGGGAAAAGTCAACATCGCCTTCAACCGTTGAGGGAAACTCTATGTCCAGGACCTACAGCATCGCGGTGATCCCGGGCGACGGCATCGGCCCCGAGGTGGTGCGCGAGGGGCTCCGGGTGCTCGAGCGCGTGGCCTCGATCGAGGGGCTCGACGTGCGGCTCACGCGTTACCCGTTCGGCGCCGAGCACTACCTCGGGACCAAGGAGGTGCTCCCGGACTCCGCCTTCGAGGAAATCCGCGAGCACTCGGCGATCCTGCTCGGGGCGATCGGCGACCCCCGAATCCAAGTGGGCTTCCTGGAGTTCGGGATCATCGCGCGGCTGCGCTTCGGGCTCGACCTTTACGTGAACCTGCGGCCCGTAAAGCTCTATGCCGAGCACCTCTGCCCGCTCAAGGGCAAGCGCCCCGAAGAGGTCGATTTCGTGGTGGTGCGGGAGAACACCGAGGACGCCTACGCCGGCATGTTCGGCTACTTCAAGCGCGGCACGCCGGACGAGATCGCGACCCAGGAGATCCTGTTCACCCGCAAGGGCACCGAGCGCGTCATCCGCTACGCGTTCGAGCTGGCCCGCCGGCGCGCCAGAGCCCGCAAGCTCACCCTGGTCGACAAGGCGAACGCGGTGCGCGCGATGGACCTCTGGACCCGGACCTTCGAGGAGGTAGGGGCGGAGTTCCCGGACATCGCCCGCGACCACGCCTACATCGACGCCGCCACCATGTGGTGCGTGAAGAATCCGGAGTGGTTCGACACCGTGGTGACGAGCAACATGTTCGGCGACATCCTGACCGACCTCGCGGCGATGGTGCAGGGCGGGCTCGGCATCGCCGCCTCGGGGAACATCCATCCGGGGCGCGTGAGCCTGTTCGAGCCGATCCACGGGTCGGCGCCCAAGTACGCCGGCAGGAACGTGGCGAACCCGCTGGCCGCCATCATGGCGGTGCAGATGATGCTCGATTACCTCGGCGAGCCGCGCGCGGCCGCGCGCATCGAGGAGGCGGTGGCGGGGCTCCTGCGCTCGAAGCGCGTGCCCTCACTCGGGAGCGATTCGGGGCTCGGCACGAGCCAGGTCGGGGACCTGGTGATCGGGGAGCTGGAGCGGGTGCAGGTGCCGGTGTAGGGAACGCCTTCCAGGTCGGTACGCGGGTTCGAATGCTGTTGGGGACGCCAGCTTTAGCTTCTACCCGGGCTGGCGCGTCTTCTGCTGCCAACATCGCGAACTACGGGCAACACCTTCGTGTTCCTCGGAGGCAAGTCACCCCACTTTCGCGGAACGGTGCGATAGTTCATTGTCCACCCATGACACCGTTGCTCACGGATACCCTGTGCACGAATTGCGGGCTGTGCTGCGACGGCACGCTGTTCGCCGACGTCGAGCTGGTCGGTCTGTCCGAGGTCGCTCGGCTGGAGATCATGGGGATGGAAGTCGAGAACGAGGGCAGGAACACAGGCCTGCTGTCGCAGCCCTGCGCGGCTCTGCGTGGAACACGATGCGGCATCTACGCCCATCGCCCGAAGTGCTGTCGCCTGTTCGAGTGCCACCTGCTACAGAACGCGCAGCTCGGCGCCGTAACGGTCGAGCGAGCCATGGAACAGATCGCGGACGCCCGGGAGCAGATCCGGCAAGTGAGAGCAATGCTGGGCCGTTTGGGAAATCGCGACGAGGCCCTGCCAATCAAAGAGCGATGCGCGGAGACGCTCGCCGCGCAAGGCGGCACGACTTCCGAAACGAAAGACCGCGCGGACCTCGAGGCCGCGATGGCCACCCTCGAAAAGACGATCTGGAACACGTTCCTCGGCAGCGGGCAGCGGCGGGAATGACTGGAAGTCCCCGCTCCCGCCCTTGAGCCTGACGGTGACCCCAAACCCAAGCATCTCGTCTGTGCGGCTGCTATGGACGATCCTTGGGGATCCTGGCCAGCAGGCCACCACCCGTCTCGAGGTTCTCGATTTTCAGGGCCGACGGATTCGGACGCTCATGGACGGTCCGGCTGCGGCCGGACCCCACGAGTCGTTCTGGGATGGTCGCGATGAGGACCGACATCCCACGTGCGCGGGCATCTACTGGGTACGCCTCATGCACGGTGATCGAGTCGTGGTCCGCCGGCTGGTGAGGATGGCAACTCGCCGGTGACATCGCACGGCGCGACCACAGCCGGGACCGCGGCGTCAGTCGATGACGAGCACCCCGGCGTCGCCCGCGAACTCGCGGTTCGTGTGCGGCAGCCCCGGCGGGACCTGCCATGCGCCTCCGTCGAGTCGGACCTGTACTTGGTGGAGTCCCGGGAGAATCGTCAGGCTCGTCACCCACCAATCGTCGCCCGTCGCGATCAGCGCGACGGGAGCCCAATCGGTGAAGTCGGCGGCGAGCTCGACGCGCGACGCGTGACGGCATCGCATGTGGACCACTGTGCGGCCGTCGTCGAGGGGCTGCGTGCGCCACTGCAGAGCCACCGGCACGATCGAGTGCTCCACCGGTCCATCGCGGGATCCCCACGGCGCGACCTGGATGCCGACCATCGTCTGCGGGCGCGCAGATGGGTCGAACGCCATCGACGCGGCGGGCCGCTGGCCGAACGCCGCCAGCATCAGCACGCGCGGTGAGGCTTGCAGGTGCATCGTCGCCTGTGCCCAGCGGTGCGGCGTCGTTCCAGCGCCGACCGTGAGCCCGCCGATTGCGGTCAGCTCCATCCGCCCGAAGCTCCAGCGCACCGCGCTCTGCGCGGTGGTGGAAAGTACTGAGCGGTCGACGTCCCGGAATGTCGTGGTGTCGCGCGAGTGCAGGCTGTCCGGGATCACCTTCCAATGGGACGCTTCGCGCGTCGTCGTCCCCACCACGCCGGAAGTGACTCCCGCTTCGACTTCCAGGGGAGCGATCGCGCGCCACAGACCGGTTCCGAGCTGGAGCTTCGTACGCTGCCCGTCGTTCCCACCGGTCGAGATTCCGAGCCACCCGCCGTCCAGGCGACTGCGCCGGTCGATGAGCGCGGTGTAGCGTAGGTCGCGGGCGTCGGACCGGGCGCTGCCCGCGATCGACATCCCGAGCCCGAACACGGGCTGATCCGCGGCGTTCGTTCGCATGCGCGGCAGCCCGAAGCTCAGGGGCAGCGTGCCATCGATGCCCCACCAGGCGCGACGCTCGTCGACGCCGACCGTGCCGGCGAGCGGGCCGCGGTCCTGCGGCGCGCGCAACCATGCCGGCCCCGCCGCGGCGCCCTGGGCCCGGGCCGCCGGGGCGCATGCCGCAAGCGCCAACCCCAACGCGATCCCGATCGCATTGGCCATCCCGAAGTGACGGATGCTCATGCTCCTCATGGTCGCCCTTTCTCGTGCGGGTCGCGGTTGCCGCGTTCCTTGGGTGTACCCGGCGTCTTCATCAGCAGTTCCCGCAGACCTTCCCGCGACGCTCCGCTCGGCTCCTCGCCGCGGAGGATGCGCTCGTGGATCCGTTCACGCATCCGCAGCAGCGCGGGGTCGGCGGCGCCCGCACGCGTCGCCGCCAGCACGGTGTTCGAAGCGCTCGCCACGGGGACTCCGCGCGCCACGAAGTCGGAGAGCACGACCAACGGTATCACGAGCGATCCCGATGGCCGCGCGCGTCTTAGGCTGGCGAGAGAGTCCTCGGGCACTCCCGCCATCAGGGCGCCGGCGCTCGCGTCCAGCTCGGAGGCGCGCGCGGTAGGACCCAGCGCCCGGCGTGCCGCGGCGAGCCCCGCCGAGTACCGGCGCACCGCGTCGAGGATCGCCGCGTCCTCGGCCTGTCGGCTCGCGCCCTCGAGTGCGCGCGCCACGAGCGGCGCCGTGGGCAGACCCTGGGCCGCCGCCGAGCGAACGACCTCGATCACGGAGGTCGCGACCTCGGGCTTGAGCCTCGCGCGCAGCCGCGCCTCCTCGGACTCGTCTCCGTACGCCCGGCCGGATACCAGCCACAGCGCGGTGAGCGCCCATGCGAGGCGCCGTCTCACAGCGCTTGATCCTCACCGACGACCAGCAGCGAATTCCGGCGTCCGAACGTCGTCACCGGCGCCAGCGGCGCCGAGGGATCGGGCGCCCAATCACGCCCGTCGATGACGAATGCGTACGCATGCAGGCCGTGCTCCAGGGAAACACGGGTCGTCCAGACGTCGCCCGTCGTCGCGCGCGCGAGCGGCGTCGCGTTCGGGTCCCAGCCGTTGAAGTCGCCGACCAGCGACACGCGCGTGGCACCCGGCGCCCGGAACACGAACGTCACGGCGGTCGACTCTCCCGTCAACGTAGCGATCGACCGCGGCGGCGCGGGAGCACCCCGGGACGCCATCCACCGGGCGCCGGCCCACGCACCGATCACGAGCACCGCAAGCAGGCTCGCGGCGAAGACCAGCGGGCGGACCCTGAGCACGTCTGGGTCCACCCACCAAGCGCCCATGCGGGAGCGCCGAGCCCTCGCCTCGCGTCGCAGCCGCGCGATGGCGCGCTCGCGCGCCTGCGCCTCGCCCTCGATCGGGCGGTGGTACGCGTCGCGTACCTCATGGTCCCACCGGTCATCGGGGTTCATCGCGCTCCAATTCCTCCCACCGCGCCCGGACATGGTCGCGGGCGCGCTTCACACGCATCTTGAGCGCCGGGACGCTGGCTCCCGTGATCCGCGCGATCTCCTCGTATTCGAGCCCGTCACCGAGTTTGAGCAGGAAGGCCTCGCGGTGCAAGGGATCGAGCCCGTCCATGGCGCCGGCAAGCCGCGAGCGCAGCTCGTAGGCGTCCGTCCCGTCGCGAGCGATCGCACTGCCGGGTGTCAGCTCCGCCGCTGTCCGCAGCCGGCGAGCGTGTGACCGCCCAGCCGCGGTCCGGCAGCGATTGACCAGGATCCGGAACAGCCAGGGTCGGAACTGCTGGCGCTCCTGATACCGGCTGAGCGATCGATACGCTCTCAGCAGCGTTTCCTGCACCACATCCTCC
>VBOT01000212.1 GCA_005893225.1 Candidatus Eiseniibacteriota bacterium | reverse complement strand
GGGACTCGCTCGCGGCTCACAGCGCGACCGAGCTCGCCCACTTATGAGCGATGTCTTCCCCAGCGCTCCACCCGCGACGGTGACGCGGCTGGCGCAGGACGCCGTGCCCGCCGAGATCGTCGACCGCCTGCGGGCCGGCGCGATCGTCGCGCGCGCCGACGTCGGCGTCATCGATCTCACCGGGCCTGCGCAGGGCGCCATCACCTGCTTTCAAGGCCTGCTGACGAACGATCTCGAGAAGCCGGGCGACGGCGCGTTCGTCTATGGCGCGTTGCTCACGCCCAAAGGAATGATCGTCGTGGACGGCTGGGCGGCGCGCTTGGGATCGCGCGTGCGGTACACCGTTCCGGCCGAGGGCCGCGAACGCGCGTTGCTGGTCTTGCAACGCTCCGTGCCGCCGCGGCTCGCCCGCTCCGCGGATCGCACGGAGCACACGACCGTGTTGCGGATTGCCGGCACGCATGCCGTCGCGGTGATGGGCGCGGCCGGCCTTCCCGTTCCGCACGCCGCCAATCACGTCATGGAGGGCTCGGCACATGGAGGGCCCATCGAGGTGGCGCGGGCGAATGACGTGGCGCCGTTCCTCTTTCAGGTGACCACGGCCATGGATCACGTCGAGGCCATTCGGACACGCCTGGCGGAGGCCGGTGCGTATCCGGCGAATGCCGATGCCCTCGAGCTCGCGCGGATCCTGGCGGGCTGGCCGCGACTCGCTTCGGAAGTCGACGAGAAGACGATCCCGCAGGAAGTACGCTTCGACGAGATCGGCGGCGTGTCGTACACCAAAGGCTGCTACACGGGCCAGGAGACGGTGAGCCGCCTGCATTTTCGCGGGCACGCGAACCGGCAGTTGCGCGGCCTCCTCTTCGAGGCCGATCCGCCGGCGGCGCCGGCGACCGGCTGGAACGCGGTCACCCACGATGAGCGCGAAGTGGGTCGCGTGACGAGCATCGCCTGGCTCCCCGACGGCGGCGGCTCCGTCCTGGGCCGCTGGATCGGGCTCGCGATGGTGCGCCGGGAGGTGCCGAGCGGCGCGACGGTGCGCGCGGCGGGGCGCGAAGCACGCGTCGTCGAGCTGCCGTTCGACGCACCACGCGTTACGCCGGCGTGACGGTTCTCGTCACCGGCGGCGCAGGACTGGTGGGAACACACGTCCTCGACGCGCTGCGCGCGCGTGGGGAGCGGCCGCGGGCACTGGTGCACGCGCACGCGCGCGGCGGGGTGGAAGCGTTCGGCGCCGACGCCGTCGTGGGCGACGTCACCGACGCCAGCGCGTGGCAACGGGCTACGGACGGCGTACGGGCAATCATTCACGCGGCGGCCCGCGTCGCGTCCCACGAGTCGTTCGAGGAATTCACGCGGGTCAACGTCGGCGGCACGCGGCTCGCGATCGAGGCGGCGCGGCGCACGGGGGCACGGCTCATTCACATCTCGACCGTCGCCGTGTACGGCCGCGTCGCCGTATTCCGGACAGGAGCGCAAGACATCACGGAGGACTATCCATTGCAACCGCTCCCCGTGAAAGATTTCTACGCGCGCAGCAAGCGCGCCGCGGAACAACTGGTCCAGGACGAAGCGGCACGCGGTAGCCTGTCGGCCATCGCGATCCGTCCCAACGTCATCTATGGAGAGCGTGACCAGCTGTTCACACGGCGCGTGATCGCGAATCTGCGGCGCGGCGTCCTGCCGCAGATCGGCCCAGGCACCAATCATCTTTCGTGCGTGTACGCTGGAAATGTCGCGTCGGCGATTCTGGCTGCGCTCGACGCGCCGCCCCGACCCGGGCTCCGGGCATACAACGTCACACGCGACGCACCGCCCCTGCTCACGCAGCGTGAGTTCTTGGAGGCGTTTGCCGCGGCGCTGGGCGTGCGGCCGATGCGCGTGCGGATCCCCGCGGCACTGATTCGGATCGGAGTGGCTGCCTGGGGCTCGTTGCTGCGCGTGGTGTTGCCGGGCCGTTACAGCGCGCTCGGGAACGCGGCGATGTCGTTCATCCTCGGAGAGAATCCGTACTCTGTCGATCGGATTCGCAACGAGCTCGGCTGGACGCCGCCGTTCGACACGCGGGCGGCAATCCAGCGGTCGGTGCAAACAAAAAGCCCGGGCGGTGCCCGGGCTTGATCACAGCAATGACTCGTCGCTTACGGTCGGCGGGTCCGGGTCTGGGGACGCGTCGTTGTGCGATGCGTCGTGTCGGCGTGCACCTTCGATGTATCCGCGCCCATTTTCATCGTGTCGGCGGCGGGTGCCATCTTCATCGAGTCGGCCATCATTTTCGTCGTGTCTGATTGCATGCCCGCGTTGCTGTTGTCCGCCTTCTTGCACGCGCCTGCAGCCATGACGACGACCGCCACGGCCAATGCGATGCGCTTCATGCGAGCTCCTGTTGAGGTATAGGTCGGGGAGACGGCGAAACGTACATAGGGGACCAACACAGTCAAGCATCGCTAAGTTATAGGAATCATGCTGCGTTCTGATCGTCGCACGTTCCTGGGCTTTGTCTCGTCGGTCGCCGGATGGATGGCGACGCGACTGCGCGAGCCACAGCAACCCGTCATCGAAGCCCGTCCCACCGCGCTCTTTCAACAGCCCGAGGGCCGCAAGAATCTCGTGCGCATTACGGTCTCGGGTCTGAACGCGCCCGCCGCCCGCGCGCGGGTGACCGACCGGCACGGCGCGCTCGTCGGGACAGCGGGACTGTTGCCGGCATCCCAAGGTCCCGCGTTGAGCGGCGAGGTGTTCGACGTGGAAGTCGGACGCGATCGCGCCGCGCGCCGGCGCCTGCGGCTCACTCCCGCGAAGCGCTGGACGGTGTACTGGCTCTCCTCGATTCACACCGACGTGGGATACACCGACCTCCAGGAGCGCGCGCTCGAGATCCACCGCAAGAATCTCGATGCCGCGCTCGCCTGGACGCTGACGCATCGCGATTTTCACTTCACGGCCGAGTGCGCGCTGCAGGTGCTCTCGTTTCTGGAGAATCGCTCGCCCGAGGCGGGCGACGCGCTCGTGCAGGCGATCCAGGGCGGCAGGATCGGCTGGCAGGCGTTGTTCGCCAACATGCTGACGGGGATCCTCGATCACGACACGTACGCGCGGCTGGTGTGGCCTGCGGGCAAACTCGCGCGCGAGCGCGGCCTGACCTTTCTCTCGGCGCAGATCACCGATGTCCCCGGACAACCGCTGACGTTCCCGCTGCTGCTCGCGGCGAGCGGGGTGAAGTATCTCGCCAGTGGTCCGAATCCCGAGCGCGCCGCGCCCCTCCTGCCCGCGGGTCCAGCGACCGATGGTACGGCCTATCCGCAGCTCTACTACTGGGAAGGTCCCGACGGCAGTCGTGTCCTGCACTGGCGCGCCCATCACTATGGCGACGGCACACGCTTTGGCTTCGACATCGGCCCGGACGAGATGGGCCATCGGCTTTCCGACTGGTTCCTCAATCAGCCCGCATTCCTGGCGCAGAACTGGCCGTATGACGCCGCATTACTGTACGGTGCCGACTGGCACGACAACGCCCTTATGAAGGAAGCGATGGTGGCCAACGTCCAGGAGTTCGGACGCCGCTTTACGTGGCCTCGCATCATCCCGGGCCGCACGGAGGATTTCTTCCGCGATGTCGAGCGCCGCTATGGGACGAAGATTCCCGTCCGCCGCGGCGACACCGGCCTGTACTGGGAAGATGGCGCCGCCTCGACCGCCGCCCAGCTGGCGGCGTTTCGGTCCGCGCAGCTCGTGGCGCGCGCGACGGAGCTGGTCGCGCTCTGGGACGACCGCCTCGAGGCGCGCGACGATGACGCCGTCCGCCGCCGCCAGGGCCGCGCAGACGCGCGCGTCGCGATGTGGCGCGACTTGCTGCTGTTCGGCGAGCACACCTGGGGCGCCGACGAAAGCGTCATGGACCCGACATCGCGCCAGACGGTGGCGCAATGGGAGTACAAGCGGCGCTTCATCGATGCCGGCGCGGCTGCCGCGCATGATCTGTTGAGCGACGGGCTGCTCCGGCTCGGGCGCGCCACCCAGCCCGGCCGGGGCCGGCTCGTGTGCAACGCGGGAACCTGGGAGCGCACGG
>VBOT01000050.1 GCA_005893225.1 Candidatus Eiseniibacteriota bacterium | reverse complement strand
ACCTCGCCGGCGGAGCGATCGTCGCCTGGGAGGACGGGCGTGGCGGCAGCGCCGGCTCGGACATCTACGCCCGCCGCGTCGATGGCTCGGGCAACCCCCAGTGGTCCTCCAACGGCGTGGCCGTGTGCACGGTCGCCGGCGATCAGCGCGCCCCGGTGATCGTCTCCGACGCCGCGGGCGGGGCGATCGTGGGGTGGGTCGATTACCGCTCGACGTACGAGCCCCACATCTACGCGCGGCTCGTGAGCGGCGCGGGTGTGCCGCAGTGGGCGGCCGACGGAGTGGCCCTGTGCAGCGCTCCCGGCGGGGAGAGCGGTCCCGCCCTCGTGACCGACGGCGCGGGCGGGGCGATTGCCGCATGGCTCGACGACCGCGACGGCCTGGCGTCGGACATCTACGCCCAGCGAGTCTCGGGCGCCGGCTCCCCCCTGTGGCCGACCGACGGCGTGGCCCTGTGCGACACCACCGACTTCCGGGATTCACCCGCGCTCGTCCCGGACGGCGCGGGTGGGGCGATCGCCGCCTGGTCGGACTACCGGAGCGGCTACGGCGACATCTACGAGCGACGTGTCACCGCCGGGGGAGCGACGCCCAGCGGCGACGCCGTGACCAGCGCGTCCAAGGATCAGCTCCTGCCGGCCCTGGTGGCCGACGGCGCGGGGGGAGCGATCGTCGTCTGGCAGGATTACCGGAGCAACGCCGACTACGATGTCTACGCCCAGCACTTGACCGGGCCCGGCTCGGTGGACGTCCCGGCGCGGCCGGCTCCCGGGGGGCTCTGGCTCGATGGCGCCGCCCCCAATCCGGTCCGGGAGAGGACGATGTTCCGCTTCGGTCTCGCCCCCTCCCAGCGGGTTTCGATCGCGATCTACGACCTCGCGGGCCGCAGGGTGCGGCAACTCGTCGACGGCCTGCTCCCCGCGGGCGAGGGCTCGGCGAGCTGGGACGGGCGCGACGACTCCGGCAATCTGACGCCGAACGCGGTCTATTTCTGCCGCCTGGACTGCGCCTTGGGCTCGCTCGGCACCAAGCTCGTCCGGATGCGTTGACGCCTCCGGCCATCGGCCGCACACTCCACGAGCTGCCCCGTGGCGGCGCGGCCGGTGCAGGAGGCGGGCCCCCGCAGGTCGCGGCGCCGGGCCCCGAAACGCATGAAAAAGCTCACGACCTGGATCGCCCTGGCCGCGACGGCGGCGCTGCTCGCGGGACTGGGCGTGTGGCTGGTCGAGTGGCGCGCGGGGCAGCCCGCGGGCGCCCCGGCGGGCGCCGAGCCGGACACCGGCCAGGGCGTGATCGAGCAGGCGCTGCGGCAAATCCCCGGTGAGGTCGACTCCACCGAGCTGAAGTCCCGGTGGACCGACGACGCCCGCGGCGTCGATCTCTCGGTGCTCACCCCGGCGAAGCGCGAGATCTTCCTGCGATTCGCCAACGCCGAGCGCTGCACCTGCGGCTGCGGGTACACGCTCGCGGCGTGTCGGGCCTACGACCTCACCTGCCCGGTGAGCCTCCCGCGCGTCGAGAGCCTGCTCGACTCGGTGCGCTCGGGGCGGATCTCGAGCGCCCGGGGGCTCAGGGAGCGCCCGGCCCGGCCGGACTGAGCGGCGTCCCGCTGTTTCCCCGCGTCGCCGCACCGCGGCGGCGGTTGACACTGCGCGGGAGCGGGGGATAGGCTCGCGAACCTGTTCGACCGCGATTTTACCGGGTCCGGCTCACGCCGCGTCCCTTTGAGCAACGGAGGTTCCCATGGGCTGGAAAGATCTCGAACCCAAGAAGTTCTCCTGCATCCGCGAGCTCAACGGCATCTCGGCGCGCACGATGGAGGAGCATTACGAGCTCTACAAGGGATACGTCGCGAAGACCAACGAGATCCAGAAGCGGCTCGACGGCGTCGATCGCTCGACCGCCAACCAGGTCTTCAGCGACCTGCGCTCGCTGCGCGTCGATCTTTCCTTCGCCTACGGCGGCGTCAAGAACCACGAGACCTACTTCGGGCACCTGGGCGGCAAGGGCGGCACCGCTTCCGGGCGCACCATGGAGCTGATCCGGCGGGATTTTCCCTCCTACGATGCGTGGCTGGCCGACTTCAAGGCGTCCGGGCTCGCGGCGCGCGGCTGGGTGTGGCTGGCGTACGACCACGACTGGAACCTCCTCACCACCGTGGTGGGCGACGCGCAGAACACCTTCCCGCTCTGGAACGCCACCCCGATCCTGGCGCTCGACGTGTACGAGCACGCCTACTGGATCGACTACGGTCGCGCGCGCGCCAAGTACATCGAGGCGTTCTTCAACAACCTGGACTGGAACGTCGTCGAGCAGAACCTGGAGCGCG
Source organism: Candidatus Eiseniibacteriota bacterium (assembly GCA_005893225.1). Classification (GTDB taxonomy): domain Bacteria; phylum Eisenbacteria; class RBG-16-71-46; order RBG-16-71-46; family RBG-16-71-46; genus WS-3. Next base: position 12,271 of record VBOT01000050.1, on the reverse strand, counting down.
CCCTCGCCATGCAGCAGGTCCACAAGTAGTCCACTGGCCCGGGACGGAGCGCCGTCCCACGATGCCGGGCTCCCGAGGGGAGCCCGGCATCGCTTACGGAGGTTCGATGGCCACCAGTCTGCTGCCGGTGATCGGGAAGCCCGCTCCGGATTTCAGCCTGCCGTCCACGACCGGCGAGAACATCTCGCTCAAGCAGTTCAAGGGAAAGAAGACGGTGATCCTCTACTTCTATCCCAAGGACGAGACGCCGGGCTGCACCCGCGAGGCTTGTGATTTTCGGGATCTCGCCGCCGAGCTCGAGCGGCACAACGCGGTGATCCTCGGGATCTCCACCGACAGCCTGGAATCGCACCAGCACTTCCGCGACAAGCAGAAGCTGCCGTTCCCGCTGCTTTCCGACGAGGACACTTCGGTCTCGAAGCTGTTCGGTGTCTACAAACAGAAGAACCTCTACGGCAAGAAGTACATGGGCATCGAGCGCACCACATTCATCATTGACAAGACCGGGCGCATCGCCCAGATCTACCCCAAGGTGAAGGTGGAGGGACACGCCGCGGACGTGCTCGAGTTCCTGCGCGAGGACTAGCGAACGAAACGGGAGTCTCCAGAAGCTCGCGCGCCGCGCTCGGGGAGGCCGGCATGAAGGTCACTCCCAAGCACCCGGTGCCGGTGTTCCCGCTCCCGGACCTGGTGCTGTTCCCTCACGTGATCCTGCCGCTCCACGTCTTCGAGCTGCGTTACCGCACGATGGTGCGCGACGCCTTGTCGGGCGAGCGTGTGATCGCCCTGGCGCTGCTCAAGCCGGGCTGGGAGGGCGACTACCAAGGCAGCCCCGAGTTCCACGACCTCGGTTGCCTGGCGCGATTCGATGAAGTCGAGTGGCTCCCCAACGACTGCTACGACCTCAAGCTGGCCGGCCTGACCCGCGTCCATTTCGATCGCGTGGTCCGTGAGTTCCCGTACCGCAGCGCCTACGTGAAGGTGGTGGAGCAGGAGCCCTACTCCGAGGACGATCCGCTCATCCAGCTCGAGAAGTGCGCCCTGATTGACGCGGCGCGGCGCGCCCGCGGCGAGTCGGAGGGGGAGTCTCACGACCTGCCTTACGAAGGGCTGGTGAACGCCCTCTGCATGACCGCGGTGACGGATCCCGTGGAGCGCTTCAAGCTGTTCGAGCTCGACAGCGTGATCGAGCGCGGCCGCCGGCTGCGCGAGACGATCCAACGGCAGGTTCGCCTGGAGCCCCCTCCGCCCAACTGCCGCTATCAAACCGCGCTTGTTTGAGGACTAGCCCTGTCCGTCGGGTAACGCCACCATGAGAAGCGTCGCGATGTTCGAGGTGGGCCTCAAGGTGTTGCTGGTGCGCCAGGGCCGGCCGCTGATCGTGCGCGAGCGAGTGAAGCCTCAGTTCTGGGAGCTGCCGGGCGGGCGCTTCGACGTGGGCGAGGAAACCGTGGCGCCAGCCACGCGACCTCGACATCGCTCGCCGCGATGCGTGCGACGAATGCGGCCCGACGAGGTGCCCGCGCTCGTGCTGAACGCGAAGTAGCCCGGCCCGGTCGAATCAGGCCGTCACTTGACGAAGGCGGCGCGCCGTATGACTGGGGCCTCGCCCTGGTCGAGGCGGATGAAGTAGATCCCGGCTGGCGGCGATATCCCTAACCGCACGCTCTGGGGCCCTGAAGTTTCAGGCGTGAATCGAAGCGCCGCGAGCCGTCGCCCGAACACGTCGAGAAGCTCGAGCCGCGCATCACGCGTACTGGCGAGTGTCACCGCGACGGAAACATCCCCTGCGCTCCGGTCCACAAGGAGACCTTGGATCCCGAGCCGTGGCGCTTCAGGGACGTCCACCCAGGTGGGCGGCACAAGCTCCACGCCCGAGCCGTCCACCAACCGATAGGCACTCCGCCCCACCGCGGGCTCTCGATCCACGAACGAGAAGCGTCCGACCCCGTCCCGCAAAATCTCCCCGAGCGCCAACCACGTCACAGCATCCTTCGACCGCTCGACGCGGGCCATGCCAGGCCCCTCTGCGGCCTCCCACATCAGCCACACCGCCCCCGGCGTGGCCCTGGCCTCGACCAGGTGCATGAGAACGGGGGTCACGCCGTCGGGGGCAACCTTGGAGGCGTAGATGTCGGACTTGGCATTCGCCACGGTAGAAAAGTCACGGTAGTCCTCCCATACGACGAGTGGATCTCCATCGGTCATTACGACGCTGGGAGAATCTTGCTCCAGGACGGCGTTGCAAACGACGACGCCGCCCGCGGTCGACCCCGGTAACACCCCCTCTGGACCGACCCGCTGGATGTAGATGTCGGAATCAAAGCTCCCGCCGGCTCGTCTATCAAACCAGGTCACGTAGGCCCCGCCTGCACCGTCCGGTGCCGCCGGCGCCGAGTGCGGGTTCGACGAAAGCAGCTGATCCCCAGACTCAGTGCACACGCCCAGTCCGTCCGGCGGCCAAGCCGACGGACGCGTGCCGTCGGAGGCAATGCGCGAGGCGTAGATATCGAATCCGTTCGTTATCGCCGATCGGCCGTCCTCCCAGAAGACGATCGCTCCGTTCGCGCCGTCGGTTACGGGATAAGGCAAAGTCTGGTCCCCGGGTGCTAAGCAAAGTGGTGTGCCGTCCACCGCCCAGCCTGGACTCACCGCGCCGCCGGCGGTCATGCGCAGACCAAAGACGTCATCATTTCCGTTCCGCCCATCGGTCCAAACCACGATGACGTCGTCGTTGCCGGACGGGGCCAGCTGGGGCGAGGCCTTGCTCGAGTTCGCCACGCACACCGGGTTGCCGTCGGTCTCCCATCCAGCCGCCGGCAAGCCAGTCGCATCGAGATGCTGAGCGTATACGAAAGAGGCTCCGCCCCGATGGTCTAGCCAGGCGGCGTAGATACCACCCGCCTGGTCCGCAATCACTACTGGCTGGTTCTGGGAGCCGAGCGCCCGGGAAACGGGCACACCGCACGGAGACCAAAGGAACTGGCCGGAAGGCGACACGTGCTGAGCGAACACGTCGTAATCCGAGGTGCGCCAGTCCGACCACACGGCGAACACGCCGCCCGCGCCGTCTGGAGCAAGCGCGAACTCGCGCCCGGACAGGCTGGAAACAGTGCAGAGCACCAGTCCCTCTGAGGGCCAGCCGGGTGCGGGGGTACCCGACGGGTCGATGCGCTGGAGGTAGGTCGGATAGCCAATCGCGTATCCATCCCACGCCACATAGAGACCGCTTGCACCATCTGGGGCGACCGCAAGCGACAGGTAGTCGTTTCCCGCAACCGAAACGCCGTTCAGCGGCCAACCTGGGAAGATCGTGCCGTCGGCGGCGAGGTGCTGGACATAGATGTCATACGGCGGCAGGAAGTCCACATGCCGGTCGTCCTTCCATGCGACGTACACGCCGCCGGTGCCGTCAGGGACGGGAAGCGGGAAGCTCTGCGATCCCAGGGCCGTGCAGACCGGGGCGCCGTTTGCGGGCCACGTGGCATGAACGGGAGCTGGAGAGCCAAGTGCGAGGAGGACCACGCAGACCGGTGCCAACGCGCCATGGAGGCGCAGCGCCGGACATCGTCCCGAAGAGATGCGGGGCATCGCGTGGCTCCGGAGTCGAACACTCGAGGCGATGCGCAGCCGGGTCCACGACATCGGACTCGGGCCTGGAAATGAATAATAGCTCAGGCATTGGAGGAGGAACAAGGGCGACCGACGCCGTCTTGTTGCGACAGGCCGAGCCCGCTAGACTCCGGCGCTCGTGCGATCGCCCAGCGGAACCCTTCAAGGATCTCGAGCGACCCATCAAGGAATGACCATGCCCACCCTGAACCGTGGATTCGCCCTCACCTGGCTCGGCCACAGCACGTTCAGGCTCGTCACGCGCGGGGCGCGCGTGGTTCTGCTCGACCCGTGGGTGGAGAGCAACCCCGCCTGTCCGCGCGATCAGAAGGCGATCGACAAGCTCGACGTGATGGCGATCTCGCATGGCCACGGCGACCACATGGGCGACGCCGTGACGCTGGGCAAGAAGCACAAGCCGACCGTGGTGTGCAATTACGAGATCCACCTGTTCCTGCAGCGGAAGGGCGTGCCCAACACGTCGCCGATGAACAAGGGAGGGACTCAGGAGGTCGCCGGCCTCAAGTTCACCATGGTCCACGCGCTCCACTCGAGCGGCATCGAGGACGGGGGGCAGGTGGTCTACGGCGGCGAACCCTGCGGGTACGTGCTGGCGCTCGAGGACGGGACGCGCATCTTTCACGCCGGGGACACCGGCATCCATGCCGAGATGGCGCTGATCGGCGAGCTCTATTCTCCGGAGATCGCGCTGCTTCCGATCGGGGATCTCTTCACCATGTCGCCGCGCGAGGCGGCGGTGGCGGCGCGGATGCTGAAGCCGAAGTACATCGTGCCGATGCATCACGGAACGTTCCCGGCGCTCACCGGGACGCCCGACATGCTGCGCGAGGAGCTCAAGAAGCTCAAGGTGGCGGCCGAGGTGATCGCTCTGCGGCCGGGAGAGGCGCTGACGTAGGAACCCGCCGGCGCCGGCATTGGCCAGGGGAAAGGTGGCCCTGGGACACCGGCCTCGATCCCAGAGCCTCACACAGTGCGGCAACTACCGTGGCCGGACTCCGCTTTGCTCTTTCTTGATCGTCTCTCGCGTCCTCCTCCACCGCAGGTCCTTGTCTCCCCAGTTGGCCCCGAAACATTTTCCGGCGCGAGCGCGTATCGTGCCAGGAAGGCGACAAGCCCTTGCGCCCGACTCCATGGGGGAGGAGTGATGAAGAGATCCGTTTTGGCGCTCGTTGCCGCCCTGACGGCCCTCGGGCACCAGCCGTCTGCGGCGGAGCCCGCGCGACCCGCGGCCCGCGCCGAGGTGCTGGTGCTGGGCGTCTATCACATGGCGAATCCCGGCAAGGACATCTTCAACCCGAAGGCCGACGACGTGCTTGCTCCCAAGCGCCAGGCCGAGATCGCCCAGCTCATCCAGGTCCTGAAGGAATTCAATCCCACCAAGATCGCGGTCGAAGGCGACCCCTGGGACGATCGCCTCGCCAGCCGCTACGCTGACTATCTCGCGGGCAAGCACGAGCTCTCTCGCAACGAGACCGAGCAGATCGGTTACCGCCTCGCCAAGGAGCTAGCCCACAAGACCGTGTACCCGGTCGATGCCGACGTCGAGTTTCCTTACCAGCGCATCGTGGACTACGCGAAAGCCAGCGGCCGCTCGAAGGAGTTGGAGGCGATCAATGTCGAAATCGGCGCCATGGTAAAGGCGCAGGACCAATACCTCGCCTCGCACACCGTCCTCGAGACGCTGCTCTACATGAATGCAGACGACGGAGTCGCCAAGGACGTCGGCTTCTACTATCGGTTTGCGCACTTCGGCGAGCCGGGCGACTGGGCGGGCGCTGATCTGGTTTCAGACTATTTCCGCCGCAACATGCGGATCTGCAGCAATGTCACCCGGCTCGTTAATTCTCCAAACGAGCGCGTGCTCGCAATCTTCGGGTCGGGCCACCTGGGCTGGCTTCGGCATGATTTCTCCAGCGACCCCACCCTCACGCTGCGGACGCTCGCCGAATTCGCGAAGTGAAGCAGATCCCGTGCCCAACTACACCGAGAACACCGCCAGCACGTCGTAGACGGCGTGGACGCAGATCGCCACCGACGTGCTGGTGCGATCCCGGATGGCCCCCAGCGTCAGGCCGAGCAGGAAGATCACCCCGACCCCGAACCACGAGTACTGGACGTGCAGGGCGGCGAACAGGAGCGAGGTCAGGAGGAGACCGAGCTTCGGTTGGAGCGCGCCTCGCAGGGTCAGCTCCTCGCCGATCCCGGCGCTCATCCCGAGCAGGATCACCTCACCGGGGCCGAGCCCGCGAGCGATCGCCTCGTTCATGCGGTGGTCGTGCTCCCACAGGTCCGGGAACACCGTGTGCTGCAGCCAGTCGGCGCTGGCGTTGAGCCCCCAGAGCGCGACCACCCCGAGAGCGATGATCGCGAGATGCTCGCGGGCGAGCGGGCGGATTCCGAGGCGCTCGAGCGTGGCCGCGAGGTCGCGCCGTACCATGAATCCCACCGAAGCCAGCGCCAGCAAGACGTAGCCGATCAACTGGCCCCCCAGCGACACGCGCTCGAGCAGTGGCCCGGGCTCGTTCATGAGCGAGTCCAGCAGGTAGCGGAACGCAAACCAACCCGGGACGGCGAACAGGAGGCCGAGCAGCGTGAGGCGCGCCCCGAGCCTCAGGCTGTGCGATGGGGGAGCGCGGAAGAAGAGCCTCACCAGCGTGTCGGAAACCGGCCGGAGCGCGGTGCTCGCGGAGACGACCGCGCCCGCCCACGAGACCCCGACCGCCCACGGCCTCAGAGCCGGCACGATGTCGCTCCCCAGGATCCCGACCCCGAGCATCGTGAAGGCCGCGCCGCCGCCGAGCGGGACGACCCAGGAGAGCAGGTAGTGGACCGGAGCCCATCCCGCGTCGAGGTCGGCGGCCTGGGCCACCACGAAGAGGCCCGCGAGCGCGACCATCGCCGCCAGCTCCTGCTGGCCAAACAGGAGCCCTCCGACGCCGAAGGCGACGAGCGCCACGAGCCACAGCGCAGGGCCCTTGCCCGGCGTTCCCGGTCCGATCAGGTCGCCGGCGGGAGCCCACGGGTTGTCCTCCGGCGCGGGGAACCCGGTTTCCGGGGCCGTGGGCTGCTCGGTCCCGTAGTTGTCCGACTGCATCAACGGAGCATAGAGTCTCGATCGGGAGGGCGTCCACACGTGAACATCACCGTGCTGTTCTTCGCGCAGGCCCGCGAGCGCGCTGGCTGCGCCAGCGCCTCGATCGAGCTTCCCGAGGGGAGCACCGTGGCCGACGCGCTGGCGGCGATCGGCCGCGTGCATCCCGGACTCGAGCCGCTCTGGCCGCACCTCGCGGTCGCCGTGGACGGGCGGCTCGCCGGCGCTGAGGTCGCGCTCCCCGCGGGCGCCGAGCTGGCCCTGCTGCCGCCGGTCAGCGGAGGCGCCGGGACCGCGGCCGGCGGGTCGCGTGCCCGGCCCCGAGGCAAGGCGCGAGGCTCCGCGCCCGCCCGCATCGAGCTCGCCCCGGTCACGCCGGAGCGCTGGAGCGACCTCGAGCGGCTGTTCGGCCCGCGGGGCGCGTGCGCGGGATGCTGGTGCATGTGGATGAGGCTCGCTCGCGGCGAGTTCTCGAGCGGCAAGGGTGAGGGGAACCGGCGCGCTCTCCGGAGCATCGTGCGCTCGGGCGCCGAGCCCGGTTTGCTCGCGTACGTCGACGGCGAGCCCGCGGGCTGGTGCGCCGTGGCGCCGCGGGAGAGCTACACGCGCCTCGCCCGATCGCGCACCCTCAAGCCGGTGGACGATCGGCCGGCGTGGTCGGCGGCATGCTTCTACATCGCCCCGCCGCACCGTCGCCGGGGGCTGACGGTGCGCCTGCTGCGCGAGGCGGTGCGGTTCGCGGCCGCGCGCGGTGCGAAGATCGTCGAGGGTTACCCGGTCGATCCCTCGGGGAAGACCGCCGACGCCCACGCCTGGCACGGGCTCGCCTCCGCCTTCCGGCGCGCCGGCTTCTCGGAGGTGGCGCGCCGTTCGCCGACCCGGCCGATCATGCGCCGCTTCACCGGGCGCGGGGGCGCGCGGCGGGCCGGGGCATCACGCTAGACACTCGTCGCGGAGGATCATGGCCATGGAGCAGCCCGACGCGTACACCCTCGCCCGATGGCACGTGAAGCCGGGCAAGGAGGATCAGTTCGTGACGGAGTGGGAAAGGCTGGCTTCGGTGTTCTCGGCGCTGCCTGCTCCGCCGCTCTGGGGCACGCTGATTCGCAGCGAGACCGATCCGAGTCTGTTCTTTTCGTTCGGTCCTTGGCGCCGGGGGGAAGACATCGGGGCCATGAGGGCGAATCCCTCGGCACAGGAGGGCCTCCGCGCGCTCGGCAGCCTGTGCATCGAGGCCGCACCCGGGGCCTATCGGCTCGTCAAGCACATCGAGCTCTAGAGGGGGAGTCAGTGACTCCGGCCACGACACGCGGGCGAACACCTCGGAGAGCGGCCGCTCTTCACGTGCCTGCGGTCGCCTAGACATGGCGGAACTCGTGCGCGCCCCGATCGACGTGCCGGGCCTCCTCTCCGAAGCTGCGCGCCCCGACTGCGGAGCGCTCGCGGTGTTCCTCGGCACCACCCGCGACCATCACGACGGCCGGCGCGTCGTGCGCCTCGCCTACGAGGCCTACGAGCCCATGGCGCTGGCGGCGCTCGAGAGCCTGGAGCGGGAGGCGGCGGGACGTTACGAGATCGCCGCCTGCCGCATCGTCCACCGTCTCGGCGAGGTGCCGCTCTCGGAGGCCAGCGTGGCGGTGATCGTGGCGGCGGGACACCGCGGCCCCGCCTTCGATGCTTGCCGCTGGGCCATGGACGAGCTCAAGCGCACCGTCCCGATCTGGAAGAAGGAGTTCTTCGCGGAGGGTGGGGAGGAGTGGGTGAAGGGGACGCGGCTCGAGTAGCGACCCAAGGATTCCTCGAACTCGAGGCATTCCAGGCGCTTGGCAGCACCACCCGAGAAGATCAATCGACGTGTCGAATTCGCGGGCCCTCGTTCGTCGTCAGGGTGAAGCCAGGCAAGTTGGCCCAAACCCGAAACCAGAAGGAGGCAGGAAATGCGTTTCATGGTGATCGTCAAAGCCAACAAGGACTCCGAGGCCGGCGTCCTCCCCGACGAGAAGATCCTTGCCGACATGCAGAAGTTCAACGAGGAGCTGGCCAAGGCGGGCGTGATGCTCGCGGCCGAGGGGCTCCAGGCCAGCTCGAAGGGCGCGCGGGTCCGGTTCTCCGGCGGGAAGCGGACCGTGATCGACGGGCCGTTCGCCGAGACCAAGGAGCTGGTCGCCGGCTTCTGGCTCTGGCAGGTGAAGTCCAAGGCGGAGGCGATCGAGTGGCTCAAGCGTGCTCCGTTCGAGGACACCGAGGTGGAGATCCGCCAGGTGTTCGAGACCGAGGACTTCGCGCCGAGCGACCCCACGGGCAAGCTTCGCGCGGCTGAGGAGCGCCTGCGCCAGCAGGTGACCTCCAAGCGGTAGTCCTGGCGCGCTCCGGCGCGTTGCGCTGATGGAGTCAAAGATGGTGTGATCGGTGGCCGTGACGGCCACCGACACCCATCGCACGATCGAGGCGGTCTGGAGGATCGAGTCGGCGAGGCTCATCGCCGGTCTCGCGCGGATGGTGCGCGACGTGGGCCTGGCCGAGGATCTCGCCCAGGACGCTCTGGTCGCGGCACTCGAGCGGTGGCCGGAGTCGGGCGTCCCCGACAAGCCGGGCGCGTGGCTCATGGCCACCGCGAAGCGCCGGGCGATCGATCGCTTTCGCCGTGGCAAGCTGGCCGAGCGCAAGCACCAGGAGCTCGGCCGCGAGATCGAGGCCCAGCGAGAGATGGCCGTGCCGGACCTGGATGCCGCGATCGACGACGACATCGGCGACGACCTCCTGCGTCTCATGTTCACGACCTGCCATCCGGTGCTTTCGACCGAGGCGCGCGTCGCGCTCACGCTCCGCCTGTTGGGTGGTCTCACGACCGCCGAGATCGCCCGCGCGTTCCTGGTCCCCGAGGCCACCGTGGCCCAGCGGATCGTCCGGGCCAAGCGAACGCTGGCCGAGGCCGGTGTCCCCTTCGAGGTCCCGCGAGGCCCCGAGCGCGCCTCGCGCCTGTCGTCAGTCCTCGAGGTCATCTACCTGATCTTCAACGAGGGCTACTCGGCGACCGCAGGGGACGACTGGGTTCGGCCGGCGCTGTGCGAGGACGCGCTCCGCCTCGGTCGCATCCTGGCCCGGCTCGCGCCGGAAGAGCCGGAGGTCCACGGGCTGGTCGCGCTGATGGAGATCCAGGCGTCGCGCCTGCGAGCCCGAGTCGGACCCGCGGGAGAGCCCGTGCTGCTGCTCGACCAGGACCGCGGGCGCTGGGATCACGTGCTCGTGCGCCGCGGTCTCGAGGCGCTCGAGTGCGCCCAGTCGCTCGGCGGCGAGCTCGGACCCTACGCGCTCCAGGCCGCGATCGCCGCCTGTCACGCCCGGGCCCGCACGGGCGCGGAAACCGACTGGGCCCGCATCGCGGGGCTCTACGAAGCCCTGGGGAGGCTCACGCCGTCGCCGGTCGTGGAGCTGAACCGGGCGGTTGCGGTGGCGATGGCCAACGGCCCCCGGGCGGGCCTCGAGCTCGTCGATCGGCTGGCCTCGGAGCCCGCGCTCGAGCGCTACCACCTGCTGCCCAGCGTGCGCGGCGACCTGCTCTTCAAGCTCGGGCGTCTGGACGAGGCCCGGACCGAGTTCCAGCGCGCGGCGTCGCTCACGCGAAACGCGCGCGAGCGTACGCTGCTGCTCGAGCGCGTGGCGGCGTGCGCGGAGGGGCCGCGATGACACGAGCGGCGCTCTTGCCCTGAACCTGGAGGACCCATGACCGAACCGAATCTCATCGCGAAGTGGTCGAGCTGGGCTCCCGAGCTCCGGAGCGTGCTCCGGATCGCGGCCGCGCTCTTCTTCATGCAAGCCGGCACCACGAAGCTCTTCGCGGTCCCGGCCGCGATGCCGGGCGGCGGCACCGTCCCCCTGATGTCGCAGCTCGGCGTGGGCGCCACCCTCGAGACGTTCGGCGGGGGTCTGCTTCTGCTCGGTCTGTTCACGCGCCCGGTGGCCTTCCTGCTCTCGGGCGAGATGGCGGTGGCTTACTTCCAGTTTCACTTCCCGAAAGGATTCTGGCCGGTCATGAACAACGGCATGGGCGCCGCGATCTACGCCTTCCTGTGGCTCTACTTCTCGGCCGCGGGGGCTGGGCCCTGGAGCCTCGACGCCGTGCGGAGGAAGGAGGCCCCGGCTGCCTGAGGCGATGTTCTAATGGGAGTGCCGGTGGTGGACGTCGTGAGCGTGGGGGTGCGCGTGAGTCAGGGGCTCGTGGCGGTGCCAGTGCGCGTGCGGCACCTGGGCCAGCTCGTCGGGCGTGTGTTCGTGCCGGTGGTGCGCGTCGTGCTCGTGCTCGTGAGCGTGCCCGAGAGGCTCGTGCGTGTGAAGATGCTCGTGAACGTCGGTGGCGAGCAGGATCGCCCCGGCCGTCATGGCCGAGAGGGCGAGGAGACCCGCGACATGGATCGGCTCTCGCAGAACCACCCAGGAGAGCAGCGCCGCGAGGCCCGGCGCGAGCGCGAAGAGCGCACCGGTGTGCATGACGCCCAGCTCACGCAGGCCCCGGATGAAGAGCACGATCGAGAGGCCGTAGGAAACCGCTCCGACCAGCGCCACGCTCACGCCCGTGATCGAGGTCCACGCTCCGAGCTGGCCGAGCAGCACGGCCAGGCCCAAGCTCGCGGCACCGCCCGCCAGGCCCTTGATTGCCACGATCTGGCGGGCGTCGCGGACGCTGATGCGCTGAGTGAAGTTGTTGTCGAGCGCCCAGCAGGCGCAGGCTCCCAGGATCAGAAGCGCGCCGAGCGGGCGAGTCGCCCCCGCCGAGGCCTCGCCGGCGCTCGAGAGGGCGATGGCGCCGGCGATCACCAGCGCGATGCCGCCTGATCCCCGTCCCCCGAGCCGTTCGCCCGAAAGGAGCGCGCCGAGACCCACGGTGAAGATCGCCTCGAAGTTGAGCAGCAGCCCGGTCACGTACCCGCTGCTCCAGCGCAGGCCCTGGAAGAGCGCCAGAGGACCGAGCAGTCCGCCGAGGAACACAGCCGAGATCAGCCACGGCCAGTCGCGACCCTGCAGCCGATTCTCGCGGTTCTCGGCGCGGTGTGGCCCGAGCGCCAGGAGCGCCGAGCAGAAGAGCCCCGCGGCGACGTACAGCCCGCCCGAAAGGGCGAGCGGCGGCAGGTCCCTCAGCAGAAGCTTGCCGGCAGGAACGCTGGCGGCGAAGGCGAGGGCCCCGAGCAGCACTTCGATCCGGGCCCGGGCCTGGCGGCTCGGCGCAGACATGATTCCATTGAAGCACGAAAGGGAAGCTCCTGGAACGAGGAGGTATCGATGGACTGCATGATCCCGCTGGCGGCCGTGTTGCTGGCCGCGGTGCCGCAGGCCCACGGCGCGGCGCTCGATTCGGCCCGCATCGAGCAGCTCACCGGAGCGCTGGGCAGGCTGGATCGCAAGGAGGGGGTGTTCAAGGTCTCCGTGCCCCGCACCGATCTCGCCGTGGCGGTCGGCGGCGTGAAGCTCGCGCCGGCTGCCGGGCTCAGCTCGTGGGCGGCTTTCGAGTCCGCCGGATCGGGCGTCATGGTCATGGGCGATCTCGTGCTG
>VBOT01000049.1:26606-32241 GCA_005893225.1 Candidatus Eiseniibacteriota bacterium | reverse complement strand
CGCTCCACGAGATTGAGCCACGAAGCGCCAGTCGGTGTGAAGTGAAGATGGTAGCGCGGATGATCGGCGAACCACTGCTGAACTTTGGGATGCGTGTGGGTGCCGTAGTTGTCGAGGATCAGGTGGATCTCTTTCCCCGCCGGCGTCTCGAGTTCGATCTGATCAAGGAAGGTGAGGAACTCCCCGTGTCGATGACGCGGAAGGCAGTTGCCGATGACCGTGCCCTCGAGGACGTTGAGTGCCGCGAACAGCGTGGTGGTTCCGTGGCGCACGTAGTCGTGAGTCTGGCGCGCTGGAACTCCGGGACCGAGCGGCAGCACCGGCTGGGTGCGATCCAGTGCTTGGATCTGACTCTTCTCGTCGACGCACAGCACCAGCGCCTTGTCGGGCGGGTTGAGATAGAGACCGACGATGTCGCGGACTTTGGGAGCAAACTGGGGGTCGCGGCTCAGCTTGAAACTCTCGACTCGATGAGGTTGGAGGCGATGCGCCTTCCAGATGCGATGCACGATCGACGGACTCACGCGGTGGGCCTTCGCCATCGTGCGCACGCTCCAGTGCGTGGCACCGCGTGGCTGCGTGTGCAGCGTGGCATCGACGATCGCGTCGACCTTGCCGGGGTCGATCACCGGACGACGACCGGGACGCGGGGCGTCTTTGAGTATCCCGGCGATGCCAGCCTCGCGATACCGTTTACGCCACAGCAGAATGGTGGGCCGACTGACGCTGAGCTCGGTGGATAGCTCACAGTTCGACTTGCCCTCCGCGGCGCCCAACAGAATGCGCGCCCGAAGAGCGACCTTCTGAGGAGTGCTGCCAGAACGAATCAAGTGTTCCAAGAGATCCCGATCATCATCGGGGACGCGTAAGGCCTGCGCTTTGGACCACATGGTGAGCGCATCCTACACGCCCTCGACTCATTGTAAAGTTATTTATGCAACGGGACACTAGGCATTCCCCAGATGGGACCCGGCGGCTTCGGCGAGAACCTCACCGTGAGCGGTCTCGACGAGGAGCGCGTCTGCATCGGCGACGTCTTCGAGGTGGGCGGCGCGCGCGTCCAGGTCTCGAAGCCTCGCGGACCGTGCGCGAACATCTCGAAGCGCTGGAAGCTCCCAAGCCTCCTCGCGCGCGTGACCGAGACCGGCCGCACCGGCTGGTACCTGCGGGTGCTCGAGGAGGGGACGGTCGAGGCGGGCCAGGCGGTGCGCCTCCTCGGCCGCCCGTTTCCCGAGTGGACCGTGAGGCGAGTGTTCCGGCTGCGCGTCGAGCCCGACTCCGACCCCGGAGCGCTCGAGCGGGTGGCCGGATGCGAGGCGCTTTCCCCGGGCTGGCGCCGCCAGTTCGCCGCGCTCGGGACCCGGTCGCGTGACGGTTCTTGACCGTCTCTCGGCGGGCCCCTTATCCTCGAATTCGTCTGTTCGCCCACGCCGTGGCTTCGACCCGCGAGCGACGCGGCCCCGAGGCGCTGCGGCTCTTCCCGCCGGTCCCGTGAGGCACGCCCCGACCACACCCGAGCTGGTTCGCCGGATCCTGAAGGGTGAGCGAGTCTCTCTGGCGCGCGGAATCTCGTGGGTCGAGAACGAGGCCCCGGGCGCCGCGGCGCTGCTCGATGCCTGCTTCCGGAAGAGCGGCCGGGCGCGGCGGCTCGGGATCACCGGGCCCCCCGGCGCGGGGAAGAGCACGCTCGCCACTCGGCTCGCGCAGGAGTACCGCCGGCGCGGCCACCGGGTGGGGATCGTGGCGGTGGACCCGACCAGTCCGTTCAGCGGTGGGGCGCTGCTCGGAGACCGCGTCCGCATGGGCGAGCTGGCCGGCGACGAGGGCGTGTACATCCGCTCGATGGCGACGCGCGGCGGCACCGGCGGGCTGGCGGTCCACACCGCGCAGGTATGCGACGTGCTCGACGCGGCCGGCTTCTCGCGCCTCCTGATCGAGACCGTCGGGGTGGGACAGAGCGAGCTCGAGGTGGCCGAGACCGCGGACACCACGGTGGTGGTGCTGGTGCCGGAGTCGGGAGACGGCGTCCAGGCCATGAAGGCCGGGCTGATGGAGATCGGGGACCTGTTCGTGATCAACAAGGCGGACCGCGAGGGGGCGGAGCGCGCCTCGTTCGCGGTGCGGTCGGCGCTGGAGCTCAGGGAGCGCAAGGGCCGCAACGACGGCTGGCAGCCGTCGGTGCTGCTCACGGCCGCCTCGCAGGGCCTGGGGGTGGCCGAGCTGGCCGATGGGCTCGAGAGCCATCTCGCGTTCCTCGAGGAACGCGGCGCGCTGGAAGTGGGCCGGCGCCGCAGGCTCGAGCGGCGGGTGAGCGAGCTGGTCCAGGGCGGGCTCTGGGCCGGCTTCCGCGCAGCGATCCCGGAGGAAACCTGGCGCGAGACCCTGGATGGGGTCCACGCGCGAACGCTCACGCCTCGCCAGGCGGCCGAGCGGCTGGCCGAGCTCTCCCGGTCCGCTTCGTCGAACGGGGTCCGATCGCGGCGGGAGGTCCCGGTCCGAGCCGACCTTCCCGACGCACGCTCCCGGCCGGCCCGGTCCCGGGTGGCCCGACACTAGGAGAAACGAATGGCGACGAGAACTCGCAGCACCCGTGAAGCACCGGGCCGCCGAACCACACTTCGATCAGGCGGTACGGCCCGCGGGCGGGCCGGCCGGGCCGGCGCCGCGCGACGGCCGCCGCCGGGCGACGGCGGGGCAGCGGCCGGCGCTCCCTCGTGGCAGGCGCTGTGGCGCGCGTGGCTCGAGCGCTCCGAGAAGTCGCGCGAACGCCAGGGGCTCTACCCGTTCACGATCTCGGGGATCCCGATCAAGGCGCTCTACACCCCCGAGGACCTGGCCGGGATGGACCCGGCGCGCGACCTCTCGTTCCCCGGCGAGTACCCGTACACGCGCGGCATCCACCCCACGATGTACCGCGGCCGCATGTACACCATGCGCCAGTTCTCGGGCTTCGGGCTCGCCCGGGAATCGAACCAGCGCTATCACTACCTGCTCGAGCACGGTCAGACCGGGCTCTCGATCGCCTTCGACAACCCCACCATCATGGGCTACGACTCGGACCATCCCAAGGCCCACGGCGAGGTCGGGAAGTGCGGCGTGGCGGTCGACAGCCTGCGCGACATGGAGATCCTGCTGGATGGGATCGATCCGGCAACCATCTCCACCTCGATGACCATCAACGGTCCCGCGGCCACGCTGTTCGGATTCTACCTCGCGAACGCCGAGAAGCGCGGTGTGCCGCTCGAGCGGCTGCGCGGCACGCTCCAGAACGACATCCTCAAGGAGTACATGGCGCAGAAGTGCTGGTGCTTCCCGCCCCGCCCCTCGCTGCGCATCATCGTCGACCTGATCGAGTTCGCCACCCGGCGGGTCCCGCAGTGGAACGCCATCTCGATCTCCGGCTACCACATCCGCGAGGCGGGCTCGACCGCGGTGCAGGAGCTGGCGTTCACGCTCGCGGACGGCTTCACTTACGTCGATGAGTGCCTCGAGCGCGGGCTCGACATCGACGACTTCGCGCCGCGGCTCTCGTTCTTCTGGAACAGCCACCTCGATTTCTTCGAGGAGATCGCCAAGCTGCGCGCGGCGCGGCGGATCTGGGCGCGGCACATGCGCGAGCGCTACGGGGCGAAGCGCAAGGAGTCGTGGCTGATGCGCTTCCACACCCAGACCGCCGGGTGCTCGCTGTGGGACAAGCAGCCCGAGAACAACGTGGTGCGCACGGCTTTCGAGGGACTCGCCGCGGTGCTGGGGGGGACCCAGTCTCTCCACACCAACTCGATGGACGAGACCATCGCGCTGCCGAGCGACAAGGCGGTGAAGATCGCGCTGCGCACCCAGCAGATCATCGCGCACGAGATCGGCGTCACCGAGACCATCGACCCGCTCGCCGGCTCGTACTATCTGGAGAGCCTGACGAACACGCTCGAGGAGCAGGCCGAGGGCTACTTCCGCCAGATCGAGGTGATGGGAGGGGTGGTGGCGGGGATCGAGCGAGGCTTCTTCCAGCGCGAGATCGGGCGTGCCGCCTACCAGTACCAGCAAGAGATGGAGAAGAAGCAGCGCATCATCGTCGGGGTCAACGAGTACGTGGAGCCGGACGAGAAGCTCGAGATCCCGATCATGTACATCTCCGAGGAGGTCGAGGCCGAGCAGAAGAAGGCGCTGGCCGAGCTGCGTCGCACGCGCGACGCCAGGGCCTGCACCGCCGCGCTCCGGGCCCTCACTGCCGCCGCCCGCACGGCACCCGGAGAGGCGAACGTGATGGAGAAGATCCTGGACTGCGCGCGCGCCTACGCCACCGAGGGCGAGATCCGAAACGCCATGCGCGAGGTGTTCGGGGATTACGTCGAGAGCGCCGAGTTCTAGCAGGCCGCTGGAAACGCCCGACCACGCTTCGCGCGGTGCCCGCTACGTTGCTCGGTCGCTCCTCGCTGCGGAGTATCTGACGATACGCCTCGCTCGTCGCTTCCCTCGCGCCTTGGGGTACCCACGCGTAGCGTGGGTCTCGGGCGTTTCCATCGGCCTGCCAGCGATCATCCGTGGCACATGGCTAGGACACTGACATGACCCCGATGCAGGTCACCGTCGCCGCCCTGATCGGAATCGGGGCCGCGGCGTGGCTGCTGCGGCGAATCGCGCGGCCCGACGTCATCACCCCGCCGGACCTCGACGGGGTCGACGAGGCTGATGAGCCCGGACAACGGCTCGGGCTCGCCGGCTCACGCTCCTCGAAGGCCGTGGCGGTGACCTCCGATGGCTGGGGATTCGTCCCCCGCGAGGGCACGGTCGAGCTCGTCCCACCGGGCGAGACCGAGGACGCCTGGCTGGAGGCATCCCGCCGATCCCCGAGCGTCCCCAGGAACCCGCAGACCGGCGGGCGGCTTCCGGGCTGGAAACCAGGCGGAGTCCTCTCGCCGGGCGACCTCATCGCGACCCGCGTGCGCCGCGGGGCTCCGGGAGTGGACCCCTGGAGGCTCGAGGCCCTCGGCCGCGACTACGACTTTCGTGCCTGGCCGTTCGAGACGCAGGAGGCGGCCCAGGTGGCGCTCCGCCTGATCGAGGAGCACATCGTTCGCCCCCCGCGAGACCCGGACGGGAATCCGATCCCGGTCGGGGACGAGGACTTCGTCGTGGCCCGCCGCAAGATGGAGGAGACCGAGCGGCAGCTGGCCCTGGAGTTGCCCGAGGACGATTTCGAGGAGGACGAGTAGCGGCCCGGCGGGCCGCTCGCTGCGGAGCAGGCTGCGGCATCGCGTGGCCCCTCCCGGCATGTCTGGCGCGCCTTCCCCGTGCGTGAGTATAGTGCGCCGGTGCATCGGGCGCGCCCGCGCCCGAACGATCGAGGAGAATCCGTGCAGCGCAAGATCCGAGTGCTGGTGGCGAAGCCGGGGCTCGACGGCCACGACCGCGGCGCCAAGGTCGTGGCCGCGGCTCTGCGCGACGCCGGCATGGAGGTGATCTACACCGGGCTCCATCAGACCCCGGAGCAGATCGTCGAGGCCGCGCTCCAGGAGGATGTCGACGTGGTCGCGCTCTCGATCCTCTCGGGGGCCCACATGACGCTGTTCCCCGAGGTGCTGGAGCTGATGCGGCGGCGCGGCATCGACGACAAGCTCCTCACCGGGGGCGGCAT
>VBOT01000049.1:19701-26484 GCA_005893225.1 Candidatus Eiseniibacteriota bacterium | reverse complement strand
TCCAGCACCTCGGGGAACAGCGTCATGTGGGCCCCCGAGAGGATCGAGAGCGCGACCACCGCCCGATCCGGGCGGACGGCGCGCCCGCGGCAGCGGGTCCGGGCAGCCCGAGGAAAGAGCAAGGCGACGCCGGCCCGCGCGGGCGCGAGCCCGAAACGGCGCGTGCGCGCGAAAGCCAAGCCCGGCGCGGCCTCCCGCACGTCCTCGCGCAAGAGGCGGTCCGCGGCGTCCGCCCCATCCCGCGCGCGCCGCAAGGCCGCCGCCCGCCGGCGCGGCTAGCCGAGCCGCGCAGTCCGTTCCGGTCCCGCATGGCGGTCCTGGGGGCCGAGCCCGAGATCTCGATCGCGAGACGTGAAGGGCTCCCCTTCCTGGTCGAGCACTGGTACCTGGGATCCCGCACCCGGCGTTACATGATGGTGCGCCGGTTCCGCGAGGTGCTGGAGCGCGCCGACCTCCAGCCCGGCCAGCGCGTGCTCGACCTCGGCTGCGGTTGGGCGTACGGCACCCTGTGGGCGCGCTCGCTCGGGTGCCGGGTCGCCGGGGTGGATCTCGGGCTCGACCAGCTGCGCTGGGCGCGGTACGCGCTCGAGCGGGGCGATCGGCTCGGACTCACGCGCGCCAACGCCAAGCTGCTGCCGTTTCGCGATCGCGCGTTCGATCGCGTCGTCTCGGTCGAGATGATGGAGCACGTGTTTCGCCCGGATCGCCGGCTCGTGCTGGCCGAGATCGCGAGGGTCCTCGAGCCGGGAGGCCGGGTGGCCATCTCGACGCCGAACGCGCGCTCGCCCATCGAGCTCGCCAAGCGCCTGGCCGTGCGCTGGCCGGCGCTGCGCCGCCGGCTTCCGGGCGCGTGCTTCCCCGAGGCGCCGGACGACGAGGCCACCTATCACCCGTATCGCTACCACCATCCGCTGGAGCTCGGCGAGCTGGCCGGCGGGCTGGAGGCCGCGGGGCTCGAGGTCCGCGGAGCGACCCGCTTCCTGTGGGTCCTGAAGACGCTCCCCGACCCGCTGCTCGCCGCGGGCCGCGCGGCCGAGAGACTCGCCGAGTCGTTCCCGCTGGTCCGGCGGCTCGGCGCCACCTCGCTGGTGTGGGCGGTGCGCCGGTGAGCGGCCCTCCACGCCTCCTCGTGGCGCTGAACGGCAGCCCGGTGCTGGGAAGCAGCGTGGACCGCATGCTCCGGGCGGTGTGCGAGGGCGCCGAGGAGGCCGGAGGCCGCTCGGTGCACCTCTACTGCAACGCGCTCGAGGTCATTCCCTGCCAGGCCTGCGGCCCCGAGCCCACCTCCGGCTACTGCGTCTTCCACGACGACATGGACCGCGTCTACGCGGCGCTCGAGGCGGCGCACGCGATCGCCATCGGGTCGCCGATCTACTTCGACGGGGTGAGCGCCCAGCTCAAGCGCGTGATGGACCGCTGCAACTGCGTGACGCCGCTGGTGCGGCTCCCGGCCGGTGGCTACGAGTTCCGTCCGCGATGGTCGCGGACGCGGCACGGCCTGTTCGTCACCGCGTGCAGCAGCCGGCACCGCTACGACCTGGCCGAGCGGAGCGTGCGAGGCTTTCTCAAATGGGTCGGCGCGCGCTGGGAGGAGACGATCGCCTACCTGCACGAGGACAACGACCCGGGAAGCGTGCTCGCTCGGCCGGAGTTGCTCGACCGCGCTCGGGGCGCTGGACGCCGGCTCATCCAGAGCGCGCCGCTCCCCGCCTGACGCGGGCCGGGCTGCCGGATCATCCTCGATGGAACGCGCGTGGGGGATGCTCGCCCTTCCAGGGCGAACACCCCCCACGCGCGTTCCAGGGTCTCAGTCGCTGCTAGTCGTCGTGCTTGTGGCCGTGGCCGTGGCCATGGTGATGACCGTGGTCGTCCCGGTCCTCGACCACCACGTAGCCGCCTCTCCTCGTCAGTCCCGGAGGACCGCCGTGCGGATGGCGGTGGTGCCAGTGCTTGGCCGGTACGGCGAAGATGGGGCGCGGCACGTAGCGGACATCGACTACGCGGAAGGGGCCCTGGTAGCTGCGCGCGCGGTACCAGTAGCCGTCGTCGCAGGCGTACCAGTAGCCTCCGAACTGGAACACATCATAGTTGACGTCGTCGTCGTCGGAGTCCTCGACCACGTACACGCGGGACTCCGGCTCCAGATAGACATGCGGCCGCTCGCGGTACACGACCACCGGAGGCGGCGGCGCGTTGCCGACACCGATCGTGAATCCGAAGTAGGTGTTGGTGTTGGACCACGCGGGTGAGGCGGCCAGCGCCAGGCCGACGGCAGCACACAGGGCATATCGTTTCATCGTCATTACTCCTCCTGTCGTGGCGCGGCTGCCTCCCGGCTTCGGCGGAACACGCCCTGGGGCAGCCACGGTCCTTATGATGCAGGCAGGGCCCGTGCCATTGAAACACCTATGGCTCAAGGGTTTGTCAACGCGGGGCGGGGCAACGAGTACCGCGCGTACGGTGGTCTGTCCCGCCGGGGGTGCTGCCCGCGTCGGCGCCACGGGGCGTGGCGGACGTATCGCGGAGTGCAAAGTGGAAGGGCCAAGGGCAAGCGGCCGAGAGCTCCGTGCGAGACGCGGTGCCGGGGAGTCGGAGCCGGCTTCGGAAGCCCGGATGTCGCGGAAAACACGGTGGCCGCGTCCGGCTCGAATGGAGCGCGACCCGTTTTCGCCCTTCTCGGGCGTGCGCTAGATTGCCGAGGACGGCGGCGCCTCGGGCGTATTCCGCGCCGCGCCGATTCCACGAGTGGCTCGCGCCTCGAGCGACGCGCCTCAATTTCTGCCTGATGGGGGAACTCTCGAACATGATGCTGCTCAAAGAAGAGCACCTCCAGGTGCGCGAGATGGCGCGAAGGTTCGCCGACGAGGTGGTCGCGCCGCGCGCCAAGGAGATCGACGAGAAGGAAGAGTTCCCCGCCGACACCGTGAAGCAGATGGGCGAGCTCGGTTTCATGGGCATGCCCTATCCCGAGAAGTACGGCGGCGCGGGGCTGGACACGCTCTCCTACACCCTCGCGGTGGAGGAGATCTCTCGCGCCTGCGCCTCGACCGGCATCACGCTCGCCGCCCACGTCTCGCTCGGCTGCGGTCCGATTTACGCCAACGGCACCGAGGAGCAGAAGCTGCGCTTCCTGGTGCCGATGGCCCGGGGCGAGGCGATCGGGGCCTTCGGACTGACCGAGCCCAACGCGGGGTCCGACGCGGCCGGGACCCAGACGCGCGCCGAGAGCGTCGATGGCGGCTGGCGCGTGAACGGCAGCAAGATCTACATCACCAACGGGAGCGTGGCGAAGTACATCACCTTCACGGCGCGCACCGACGCCAGCAAGGGCGTCAAGGGGATCTCGGCCTTCATTCTCGACACCGCCACCCCCGGCTTCCGGGTCGGGAAGCGCGAGAAGAAGATGGGGCATCGCGGCTCGGACACCGTGGAGGTGGTGTTCGAGGACTGCTTGGTTCCCGCCGAGAACATGATCGGAGAGCCGAGCGGGGGTTTCCAGTCCTTCATGCGCACCCTCACCGGAGGCCGGATCTCGATCGGCGCCATGGCCCTGGGCATCGCGCGCGGCGCCCACGAGCACAGCCTCCGATACGCCAAGGAGCGCAAGCAGTTCAATCAGCCGATCGCGAACTTCCAGGCGGTGCAGTTCATGCTCGCCGACATGGCGACCAAGATCGAGGCGGCGCGGCTGCTCGTCTACCACGCTTCGATGCTCAAGGATGCCGGGCTCCCGTTCGTCAAGGAGGCCGCGATGGCCAAGCTGTTCGCGAGCGAGACCGCGAACTGGGTCACCGACAAGGCGATCCAGGTCCACGGCGGGATCGGCTACATGCGCGACCTGCCGGTGGAGCGCATGCATCGCGACGCCAAGCTCATGGAGATCGGCGAGGGGACCAGCGAGATCCAGCGCCTCGTGATCGCGCGCGAGATCCTGCGCGGGGTTTGAGGTCGCGATGAGGGAGCCCGTCGAGCGCCCGGAGGCGATGCGCTGGGCGTCGGCCTTCTCCTCGAACGCCGATGCCGGCACCGCCGCGGCGGAGGCCTGCGCGGCGCTCGAGGCCGCGCTCGGCAGCGGGCCCCTCGATCTCGCCGCCTGCTTCTTCAGCGCCGCGCACGTCGGGGCGGCGGGCAAGATCGCCGAGACCCTCAAGCGGCGCCTCGAGCCCGGATGCCTGGTGGGGGCGAGCGCGAACGGCGTCATCACGAGCGGCCACGAGGTCGAGTCCGGCGCGGCGCTCACCCTGATCGGGGCGCGGCTCCCCGAGGTCGAGATCCATCCGTTCATCCTGGCGCGCGAGATGTGGGAGGAGGCCGCCCGGGATCCGGTCGAGTTCCAGCGCTGCGCCCCGCACGCGATCGGGGCCGAGATCGTGATGATGCTGGCGGACCCGTTCACGCTCGACACCGACGACGTTCTCACGGCCTTCCATCGCGGCGCTCCGGAGGTGCGGATCGTGGGTGGGCTCGCGAGCGCCGGCGTCCGGCCCGGCTCCAACGCGCTGATCCTCAACGACTGGGTGGCGGGGGAGGGAGGAGTGGCCCTGGCGTTCGAGGGCGAGCTGCGCGCTGACGTCGTCGTCTCCCAGGGATGCCGCCCGGTGGGCCCGCCGCTCACCGTGTCGCGGGTGGACGGCAACGTGGTGCTCGAGCTGGACGGGCAGCCGGCGCTCGAGCGCGCCGAGCAGGTGCTGCGGGAGCTGGCCGGGAAGGAGCGCGAGCACCTGAAGAGCGGTCTCTACGTGGGGCGCCCGGTGCGCGCCGGCGCGAGCGGGCGGGGGGACTATCTGATTCGCAACCTCCTCGGGGCCGACCGGGATCGGGGCTTCATCGCGGTCGGCGACCAGCTCGCCGCCCAAGAGCAGATCCGTCTCCACGTGCGCGACGCCGCCTCGGCCCGCGAGGACCTGGAGCTGCTGCTCTCGCCCCAGGCCTTCGACACGAGGGCAGCGGCAGCGCTGATCTTCACCTGCAACGGCCGCGGCCGGGGCCTGTACGGCGTCCCTGACGGGGACATCTCGACGCTCCAGTCGGCGCTCGGGGGCGCCGTGCCGGCGGCCGGGATGTTCTGCGCCGGCGAGATCGGCCCGATCGGCGCGCGCAACTTCGTCCACGGGCACACCGCCAGCATCGCGATCGTGCGGCCGGCCGGGAGCGCCGCCGGCGGACCGGACCCAGGAGAGTGAGGGGCGGGTGTCGCGTGCGCGCCGTTCGTGTAGTATCGCGGCGATCGATCTGCCGCCGCCCATGATCCCCATTCGAGCGAGCTGACCATGATCCAGTATCCCGACGTCTTCATCGTGGGGGCGGCGCGCACCCCCATCGGCAAGTTTCTCGGCGCCCTGAGCCCCCTCAAGGCCTCCGACCTCGGCGCCGTGGCCATCAAGGAGGCCATGAGCCGGGCCGGCATCGGCGGCGACGACGTGGACGAGGTCCTGATGGGCCACGTGGTCCAGGGCGGCCAGGGACAGGCCCCGGCGCGGCAGGCGCAGATCAAGGCCGGGATCAACCCTCGGGTCGGCGCCGTCACGATCAACAAGGTCTGTGGCTCGGGGCTCAAGGCGGTCATGATGGGCGCCCAGGCCATCAAGGCGGGCGATGCTCAATGCCTCGTCGCGGGCGGCCAGGAGAGCATGAGCACCGCGCCTCACTACCTGTTCACGGGGCGCACCGGGCAGAAGCTCGGCGACACGGCGCTCAAGGATGGCGTCGTGCTGGACGGGCTGTGGTGCTCGTTCAACGACTGCCACATGATCGAGCTCGCTCAATACACGGCCGAGAAGTCCGGGCTCGCCCGCGAGGAGCTGGATCGCTTCTCGGCCGAGAGCCACCGCAAGGCCGCCGCCGCCACCGCGGAGTGCCGCTTCTCGAAGGAGATCGTCGCGGTCACGATCCCGCAGAGGAAGGGCGAGCCGGTGGTGGTGAGCAAGGACGAATCGATCCGTCCTGACACCACGGCCGAGACACTCGGCAAGCTCCCGGCGGTGACGCGCGAGCGCGGCGGGCTGATCACAGCCGGGAACGCGCCGGGCCTGAACGACGGCGGGGCCGCGGTGGTGCTGATGAGTGGCGAGCGGGCGCGCGAGCGCGGGGCCAAGCCCATCGCGCGCGTGGTGGCTTACTCCACCGGCGGGGGCGAGCCCAAGGACCTGTTCTTCGCCCCGATCGACGCGGTGCGGAAGCTGATGGCGAAGATGAACGTCACGATCGACCACTTCGACCTGATCGAGGCCAACGAGGCCTTCGCCGCCCAGGCGCTCGCCGACGGCAAGGCGCTGGGCTGGGACTGGTCGCGCGTCAACGTGAACGGCGGGGCGGTGGCGCTCGGGCATCCGATCGGGGCCTCGGGCGCGCGGGTTCTCGTGACCCTGCTCCACGCGCTCGCCCATCATGGCAAGAAGACCGGCCTCGCCACGCTGTGCCTGGGCGGTGGCAACGCGGTCGCCCTGGCGGTGGAGAGGGTCGGGTGAGCACGGCGGTCGAGGCCCGTACGACCGGTCCCTCGACCTTGGTGCGGCGCGTCGCCGTGATCGGCGGCGGAACGATGGGAAACGGCATCGCCCAGGCGTTCGCGACCTCGGGGTTCGACGTCGAGCTCGTGGACGTGAAACCGGAGCTGCTCGCGGGGGCGCTCGAGACCATCCGGAAGAACGTGGACCGGGTGGCGCAGAAGCAGGGCTGGCCCGGCGAGCGCGCTCCCGCGGTGCTCGCCCGAATCCACGGCGGGGTCGAGCTCGAGGCGGCGCGCGACTGCCAAGTGGTGGTGGAGGCGGTGAGCGAGGACCT
>VBOT01000049.1:10978-19654 GCA_005893225.1 Candidatus Eiseniibacteriota bacterium | reverse complement strand
AGACCGTGCTGGCGACCAACACCTCGAGCATCTCGGTCACCGAGATCGCGGCGACCTCCCGGCGCGCCGACCGCGTGGTCGGCATGCATTTCATGAACCCGGTGCCGGTGATGCAGCTGGTCGAGATCATCCGCGGGCTCGCGACCAGCGACGCCACGTGCGCCCTGGCCGAGGACCTGGCCCGGCGCCTCGGCAAGACGCCGGTGGAGGTGAACGACTACCCCGGATTCGTCTCGAACCGCGTCCTCATGCCGATGATCAACGAAGCGGTCTACTGCCTGATGGAAGGCGTGGCGTCCCGCGAGGCGATCGACACCGTGATGAAGCTCGGGATGAACCACCCGATGGGCCCTTTGGCGCTCGCCGACCTGATCGGTCTCGACACCTGCCTCTCCATCATGGAGGTGCTGCATCAGGGCCTGGGCGACTCCAAGTACCGGCCCTGCCCGCTGCTCAGGAAGATGGTGAAGGCCGGGTACCTGGGGCGCAAGAGCGGGCGCGGATTCTACGAGTACGGGACCGAGAGAGGCTCCTCGTGACGCTGGCTGGCTGGAGGAAATGGCTCTTCGCCGGCGGGGCCGTCTACCTCCTGGGCCGCGTGCTACGTGACCAAGAAGCAAGTCGAGTGGCTCCTGCTGGTCGCCGGCATCTTGATCAGCGCATCCCTCATCCGGGCGTGGCGCACGAGCCGGAACTGATGAATCCCGACATCCTGACCGCTTCCGCCGGCCCTTCCTTCGACCTCACCGAGGACCAGCAGGCGGTGCGCGAGATGGTGCGCGAGTTCTCGGAGAGCGAGATCCGTCCGATCGCGGCGAAGATCGACGAGACCCACGAGTTCCCGCTCGAGACCACGAAGAAGATGGCCGAACTCGGCCTGCTCGGAATGTTCGTTTCCGAGGAATACGGCGGTGCCGGCATGGACTACCTCTCCTACGTGATCGCGATCGAGGAGCTGTCGCGAGTGTGCGCGAGCCACGGCGTGATCGCCTCCGTCAACAACTCGCTGGTGTGCTACCCGATCATGACCTACGGGAACGAGGAGCAGAAGCGCCGGTATCTGGTGCCGCTGGCCAGGGGCGAATGGATCGGCGCCTACTGCCTGACCGAGCCGAACGCCGGCAGCAACGCGGCCAACCAGCAGACCACCGCGGTCGCGGACGGGGACGATTACGTCCTCAACGGCACCAAGCTGTTCGTGACCAACGCCGGGCCGTCGGACATCCTGGTGGTGTACGCCGCCACCGATCGCGCGCTCGGGCCCAAGGGCATCTCCGCCTTCATCGTCGAGGCCGCCACACCCGGAGTGAACAAGGGCAAGAAGGAGATGAAGCTCGGCATCCATGCCTCCGACACCCGCGAGATCGCGTTCGTCAACGCCCGGGTGCCGAAGCGGAACCTGCTCGGCGAGCACAACAAGGGCTACGGCGTGGCGCTCGCCACGCTGGGGGGCGGGCGCATCGGGATCGCCGCCCAGGCGGTCGGGATCGCCCAGGCGTCGCTCGAGGCGGCGGTCAAGTACGCCGGCGAGCGCCGGGCATTCGACCGGCCGATCGGCGAGTTCGACGCCATCCGCGAGATGCTGGCGAACGCCGCGATCGAGGTCGACACGGCGCGGCTGCTCACCTACCAGGCGGCGTGGCTGCGCGACCAGGGGCGCCCCCACATCAAGGAAGCCTCGCTGGCCAAGTGGCACGCTTCCGAGTCCGGCACCCGCTGCGCCAACTGGGCCATCCAGGTACACGGAGGCTACGGTTATCTGACCGAGTTCAGCGTCGAGCGCTACTGGCGCGACGCCCGCATCTGCGAGATCTACGAAGGCACGACCGAGATTCAGAAGATGGTGATCGCGGCGCAGGTGCTCAAGGAGCACGCGCTCGAGGCCTGAGGGGCGGCCCGAGGCCGCGACCGACCCTGCGGTCCAACCGGAGGAACCCATGACCCGACCCGTTCGACCGATCGCCCTGGTGATCCTGACCGCGTGCATGATCTATCCCGGGGTCACGCTGCTCTACCAGGGTGTCTATCCCTTCGTGACGGGCGAGTACTTCAACCTGGTGGCGCAGCTCGGCGTGTGGATGACGCTCGCCCAGAAGCTCCACGTCTCGCCGGTGCTCGTGACCTTTCTCAAGACCGGGCTCGGCGCCGCGTGGGTCGCCGGGGTGCTGGGGCTTTGGGCCGGCGACGGCAAGGCCTATCCGCTCGCTCTCCTGGCGGCGGTGGGCACGTTGCTCTACCCGGGAGGCGCGATGGTGATGGCGGTGCTGGCGCTCGTCTGCCTGATCTTCTTCCGCGAGGATCCGGAGCAGGTCCCGGCGTAGCCCCAAGGCCATTCGATGCAGCTCGATCTCTCTGCCGATCAGGTGCTGATCCGCGACGCGGTGCGCGACCTGTGCGCGCGCGAGTTCGGCCCCCAGGCGTCGTCGTGGGACCGCGAGGCGGTGGTGCCGCGCCAGGCGGTGGCGCGACTCGCCGAGCAGGGCTTCCTCGGCATGGCGATCCCGGAGGACTGGGGCGGAGTCGGCTACGACTCACGCACGCTGTTGATCGTGCTCGAGGAGATCGCGCGCGTCTCGGCGGCGCTCGCCATCATGATCGCGGTCCACAACTCGGTCGGGGCCCTTCCGGTGTTCCGCTTCGGCACCGACGAGCAGCGCCGGCGCTTCCTGCCGCGGCTGGTCTCGCGCGAGCTCGCCGCGTTCTCGCTCTCCGAGCCCGGCGCCGGCTCGGACGCGGGCGCGATCGAGGCAACCGCCACGCGGACGGAACAGCACTACGTATTGAGAGGAAGCAAGAACTGGGTGACGAACGGCGAGCAGGCGGGCGTCTACCTGATCTTCGCGCGCACCGACAAGGCGGTGGGCAGCGGCGGCCTCACCGCGTTCATCCTCGAGCGCGGAACGCCGGGCCTCGTGGTCGGCAAGGCAGAGGACAAGATGGGCCTGCGCGGCTCGGACACCGTGGCGCTGTCGCTCGAGGAAGTGAAGGTGCCCCTCGACCAGCGGCTCGGGGCCGAGGGCGAGGGATTCAAGATCGCGATGAGCATGCTGGACGCGGGCCGCATCGGTGTGGCGGCTCAGGCGCTCGGCGTGATGGGGGCGGCCTTCGAGGAATCGGTGCGCTACGCGCAGCAGAGGCGGGCCTTCGGGCAGCCGATCGCGCGCCAGCAGGCGGTGCAGTTCAAGTTGGCCGAGATGGAGCGCCGCATCCAGGCCTCGCGGCTGCTCATCTGGCGCGCCGCATGGCTCAAGGACACCGGCCAGCCCTACACGCGCGAGGCCTCGATGGCCAAACTCTACGCCAGCGAGGCTGCCACCTGGGTCACCCATCAGGCGGTGCAGGTCCACGGCGGCTACGGCTACGTCAAGGAGTTCGCCGTCGAGCGCTACTACCGCGACGCCCGCGTGATGGAGATCTACGAAGGGACCTCGGAGATCCAGAGGCTGGTGATCGCCCGCTCGCTGCTGAAGGACGGCGTGAAGGTTTAGCGAAAGGACTTGCAGGGCACCGCGCGCAAGATGGAGACCGAGATGCAGCAGTCCCTGGCGGCGCTCAAGAAGGGCCGCGGGAGTCTCCGCCCCGCGGCTAGGTCGAGCAGGGGGCTCCAGCCGGGCGGCTGTCGCGCCGATAACCGTCGTCGGCAGGTACGAGCGGCGCCGGATGCCGGCGCCTAGGGCGGCCAGAGCGCCAATGGTGCGCGCCGCGAGTGGGCCACGCCCGCGGGATCTGGTAGTCTCGTTCGCTGTTCAGCATCGGTGGCCGCTCTAGAGCTCCGAGGTTCCCATGTCCAAAGTCGCCGTCCTCCGCACCTCGCCCGAGACCGTGGTCGAGGACTACGGCCGCCTCATGGACCTCGCCGGGTATCGCGAGACCCTGCCGTTCACCGCCCCGACGTGCCTGCGCATCAACATCTCCTGGCATGTCTACATGCCGGCGTGCTCGACCACCCCGTGGCAGATGCACGGCGTGATCGAGAAGCTACGGCGCGACGGCTACGACGTGTCGAAGAACCTGATCGCGGCTCAGAACGACACGGTGGTCGTGAGCTGCCGCGAGGGCGCCGTGAACAACCACCTCCAGCCGGTGCTCGATCGCTACCGAGTGCCGATCCAGTACCTGAGCGAGCCGCCCACCGAGTGGGTGCGCTACGAGCCCAAGTCCAGGATGCTGGTGCTGGACCGCGTGTTCGAGAAGCAGGGCATCCAGATCCCTCGGCTCCTGATGGGCAAGAACGTCATCCACATGCCGACGGTGAAGACCCACGTCTTCACCGGCACCACCGGGTCGATGAAGAACGCCTTCGGCGGCCTCCTGAACCTGAACCGGCACTGGACCCACGCCGTGATCCACGAGACGCTGGTCGATCTGCTCCGGATCCAGAAGGAGATCCACCCCGGCGTCTTCGCGGTGATGGACGGCACGATCGCGGGCGAGGGCCCCGGCCCGCGGGCGATGCGGCCGCACGTCAAGAACTACATCCTGGCGTCGTCGGACTGCGTCGCCATCGACGCGATCGCCGCGAAGATGATGGGCTTCGATCCGATGACCGATCTCAAGTTCATCCGGCTCGCCCACGAGAACGGCCTCGGGGTCGGCCGCCCGGAGGAGATCGAGATCGTGGGCGACGACATCAAAGCCGTGAACTTTGGCTTCCGCGGCAGCCTGAACGAGAACACCTTCGCCTCCTGGGGCCAGAAGCTGATCTACTGGGGACCGCTCAAGCCGCTCGAGAACCTGCTTCTCCGCTCGCCGATCGTGCCGTGGTCCTACGCCGCCTCGCGCGCCTACCACGACGGCTACTGGTACCCGGTGAACGGCAAGCCGCGAGTGCGCGAGATCATGAAGACCCCCTGGGGCGAGCTGTTCCGGAGCTACGGAAACGGGGCGGTGTGGCAGCACGCCTGACCTGACGCGGCCCGCCACGACCAGCCGCGCCGATCCCGAAATGAGCCTTTCCGGATCGATCGAAGGCGGCATACAATTCCCTCGTCCCTCGTTCGCGGCCCCGAGGTGCTACGCATGTCGGCCCGCCATTCGGCATCTGCGTTCGCGCTTTCGCTTTCGCTGGCGCTCGCGGTCGTCGCGATCGCGCCGGCCGGCGCCCGCGACGCCCTTCCACCGCTCGGCGCGCTCTCCGCGGGCGGAGCCTGGGAGCAACTGCCCGCGCCGCCGCGCGGCGGACACACGGTGGTGCGCGACCCCGCCCGCGACCGGCTGATCCTTTTCGGCGGCAACGATCCGGTCCTGCGCGGCGACCTGTGGTGGATGCCCGGCGACGGCTCGTCCGGCTGGAGTCCGCTGCCGGCGACGGGCCCGGGCCCCCAGCGCCGCGAGCACCACACCGCGATCTTCGATGCGCCGCGCGATCGCATGCTCGTGTTCGGCGGCGACTCGGGCGCGTGTCTCCAACGAAGTGTGGTCGCTGTCCTTTGCGGGTACGCCGACGTGGCAGCCGATGACGCCCGCAGGCACGCCGCCCGCCGCGCGCGGCCGTCACGCGGCCGCGTACGATCCAGTGCGTGATCGGCTGCTGGTGTTCGGCGGCTTCGACGGGACCGGTCCGCTCGACGACGTCTGGGAGCTGACGCTGTCGGGCACGCCGACGTGGAATCCGGTCGTCACCGCGGGCACGCCGCCGGCCGCACGCTATCTCCACAGCATGATCTACGATCCGATGCGCGATCGGCTGGTCGTCTACGGGGGTCAGGCGGACGACGGAAAGACCCCTCCCTTCGACGATCTGTGGGCGCTCAGCCTCTCGGGAACGCCGACGTGGAGCACGATCGTTCCGGTCAACTCCGGTCCCGGCGAGATCACCGCGCACGCCGCGCTCTACGATCCGCTCCATGACAGCATGGTCGTCCTCAGCCAAGGGAGCTTGATAGAGCTGCAGTTCGCGCCCGTCCCCACCTGGGTGAGTCACAGTGTCCCGGTCGAGGCCTTGCTCGGGCTCGGAGATGGTGAGTTCGGCTCCTGCCACGACGCGTCGCGCCAGCGCCTGATCGTCATGGGAGGCCGCGGAGACTTCATCGAGCGCTTCAACCAGACGTGGTCGATCGATCTGAACGACCTGTCGTGGTCGCCGGCCGCGCCCGAGGTGCCCACCGCGAAGTCGGGGCACACGATGATCTACGACTCGGCGCGGCGTCAGCTCGTCCTCTATGGAGGCGTGAGCGACCAGACCGACGATGCACCCGGTGAAGCCTGGCGCCTGCCGCTCGCCGGTTCGAACGCCTGGACCAGGGTCACCGGCGCGGGCACCGGCCCGGGGCTGCTTGAGGAGCACTCGGCCATCTTCGCTCCGTCACGTGGCACCATGGTGGTGTTCGGCGAGAGCGGCTCTCCCGGAAACTCGCAGGTCTGGGAGCTCGATCTGAGCGGCGTACCCAGCTGGTCGCAGCTTTCGATCGCCGGCACGAAGCCGGATCCGCGCTCGCGTCACACGGCGGTCTACGATGCGGCGCGCGATCGGATGGCGGTATACGGCGGCGTTCCGCAATCGGGGGGCATCGCCGGCGATGTCTGGGTGCTGGCGCTCTCGGGGACGCCCGCGTGGTCTCTGCTGGCGCCATCGGGAACTCCGCCTTCGCCACGCTACGACCATGCGGGGATCTACGATCCGGTCGGCGATCGCATGATCGTCTTCGGAGGACGCACCGGATCGAGCACGATCACCAGCGAGGTGTGGAGCCTCGCGTTCACGCCGACTCCCACCTGGACTCCCATCCTCCCGACTGGAACGGGTCCAAACCCGAGCGAGGGAGCGTCCGCGGCCTACGATCCGGCGCGGAGGCGCATGCTGATCTACGGCACCGGGTACAACAACTCCTCGGTCTGGGCGCTCGCGCTCGACGGCCCGCCGGCGTGGTCGAAGCTCGCGCCTTCGAACCCGGGCCCCTTGGGTCGCAGTGAATCCGCGATCGCCTTCGACCCCGACGGCGACCGGCTCGCGCTCTTCGCGGGTCAGTACAACACGGCGTTCGAACCCCGTTTCCTGCGCGACACCTGGATGCTCGCGTTCGGCACACCGCTCGCGGTGCCCGAGGCGCCTGTGGCCGCCGCGATCGAGGTCGCTCCGCCGATTCCGAACCCGGCACGCGGGGCGTCGACGATCCGTTTCAGGGTGCCTCGCGAGATGCGTGGCAGCCTGGCGATCCACGATGTCACGGGCCGTCGCGTGCGTCTGCTCGAGGCAGGGATACTGTCCGCCGGGCAGCACGAAGCGAGATGGGATCTCGCCGACGCCGCGGGCACGCGCGTGTCGGCGGGCATCTACTGGTGCCACCTGAGCTCGGAGTCAGGCCGGGCGAGCCGCAGGATGGTGGTGCTCGAGTAGCAGGGGATTCCGGGCGTTCTCGGACGCCGGCGAGCCCCGTTCCTCCGGGCCGCCCACCGCGGTCTGGCAGCACGCCTGAAGGGGAGCGGGCATCCTCGCGATCTCATCCGAGATCGACGTCCAATAAGCAGGGGCGGCGTCCTTGCGGACACCGCCCCTGGGCGCGAGGTGGTACCTCGAGCGTCTCAGGCCTTGCGGACGTTCGCCGCCTGCAGCCCCTTCGGGCCACGCGTCACGTCGAACTCGAGCGCCTCACCCTCGGCGAGGGTCTTGAACCCCTCGCCGGCGATGGCCGAGAAATGGACGAACACGTCCTCGCCATCCGGCTGGGAGATGAAGCCAAAGCCCTTCGCCTCGTTGAACCACTTCACGGTGCCACTAGCCACTTGGAACTCCTATCCGTGTCCGAAGACACGTACTTGCCGCGTACCGCGCCGCGGCGGCGCCCGGTCTCCATGACCGATGTCTCGATTGGGTCGCAGCGGGCCGACCAACAAAAAACCGCCGGAGAAGTCTCTGGCGGAATCTGAACGCTGCCGGCACATCCACAAGCAACCGAAGACATTGTCAGTGTAGACCGGATCCCGCTGGAATGACAGTCAAATCGCGGTGAAGTTCACGCGGCCGCCCCGCAGCACTGACTCACTCCAGATTCGTCCAGGTCTGAAGCGGGTGCCGGATGGTGCCGAAGACGAAGCTCGCGGACAGGCCCCCGCCGAAGCCGATCAGGCCGAACCTCCGGCCAGGCTGGAGAGCATCGGGGTTCAACGCCAGCGCCAGGGGGATCGACGCGCTCGTCGTGTTGCCGAACCGGCCCCCGGCGTCCAGCACGCGACCGCGAAACCCGCGCTCCCGCCACATCTTGACGATCGACGCATTGAGCGTGAGGTTGGCTTCGTGCAGCGAGACCAGGTCGAGGTCGTCGAAGCGCCACCTGGCCTTCGCGAGTCCGGCCTCCATGGCGGGTCCGCCGATGAAGGGAACGAGGATCTTTCGCACCGCGGCGCCGTTCATGGTGAGCCGGGTTTCCCCGGCCTCGAGCTCCTCGGGTGTGGGAGAGGGGCGCCGTGATCCACCCGCAGGGGTGCGAATGATCCCAGAGTGGCTGCCGTCCATCCAGCTCCAGAACTGCGACGGTGAGAACCAATCCTCCGCCTCGGGAACGGCCGTGCACAGCGTGGCGGTGCCCGCATCGCCGAGCACCGTGGCGAAGCTCCGGTCCCGCCAGTTGATCGCGGCGCTCATCCGGTCGGCTCCGATCAGCAGGATGCGCTGCGCGAGACCCGCGCGGATCATTGCATAGCAGAGCGTCAGCGAGGCCGCCCAGCTGGTGCACGCCA
>VBOT01000049.1:0-10894 GCA_005893225.1 Candidatus Eiseniibacteriota bacterium | reverse complement strand
ACGGCGTGACACTCCCCACCACGATGGCGTCGACGTCCTGGGATGGGTGGCCGGAGCGCTCGAAGAGCTGGCGCGCGGCGCGGGCCGCGAGGTCGATGGTCCCCATTCCCTCGTCGCAGAAGCGTCGTTCGCTGAAGCCGATGAATCGCCGCACCCAGCGGTCGCTGGTCTGGAAGAGCTTGGCCTCTTCGGAGCCGAGTGGGTCGTTCCCGGCGGCGCGCATCCGGGCGTTCGTGCGCATGCGCTCCAGGCGCAGACGAGCGGCCACTCGCGCGTTATCCCACACCTGCTCGGGAGCGTAGGCAAAAACTCCATCGAGCCGCATGCCGTGGACGCTGGAACTCAAGCGACACCCTCCTGTCGCAGCCGCTCAAGACACCCCATCCGTCCCTACCCTAGCTCAAGTCCCGGAAAAACGCAGGGCCGCCGCGCGACATGGCCGAAGGCGAACGCCCGGGTGTCCCTCACGGCCGGGCCGGCCACGCTCCTGCCGCGAACGCCAGCCACCCGGCGATGAAGCACGCCCCTCCGAGCGGGGTCACGGCGCCGAGCGCCCTCGGTCCGCCGAACGCCAGCCCATAGAGGCTCCCCGAGAACAGCACGACTCCCGCGGCGAAGAGCCACCCCGCCGCGAGGGCGCCGCGCGGCTGCCGCTCGCGGGCGAGGGTTGCGACGATGATCCCGAGCGCGTGAATCAGCTGGTAGCGCACGCCGGTCTCGAACACCTGAAGTGACAGAGCATCGATCCGCCCGCGAAGGGCATGGGCGCCGAACGCCCCGGCGGCCACTCCGATCGCCGCCAGCAAGGCGCCCAGAGCGGCGAGCGACGCGGCATCGCGATCGCGGCTCTGCGAGCTCGTGGCGGCCTCCTCGGCTACTTCGTCTCCTTGTCGCGCTGACACAGTTCGACCAGGACGCCTCCCAGGCTCTTCGGGTGTAGGAAGGCCACGCGCGTGCCGTGCGCCCCCGCGCGCGGGACCTCGTCGATCGGGCGGGCGCCGGCGCCGCGACTGCTCGCGAGCGCCCGATCGAGGTCCTCGACCTCGAGGCTCACGTGGTGGAGCCCCTCGCCGCGCGCCTCCAGGAAGCGGGCCACGGTGTGGTCGGGGGATCGCGGCTCGAGCAGCTCGAGGGTCACGGGGCCGAGCTCCAGGAACACGACGCGTAGGGCGCCCCCGTCGATCAGCTCCTCGCCCGCGCGCGCGGCGCCGAGGCCCGCCACCAGCCGCTCCGCCAGGGGCTCGGCGTCGCGCACCGCGATCGCGATGTGAGAGAGGCCGGTGACGGCCCCCGCCGGCTTGGCGCTCCCGGGGTCGGTCACGTGGCCGCCGTGGCCGGCGAGCCTCCCGGCCGGTAGGTCCCGAACACCGCCCGCATCGTGTCGCATACCTCGCCCAGAGTGGCGCGAGCCCCGAGCGAGTCGAGGATCCGGGGCATCAGGTTCTCGCTCCCTCGCGCCGCCCGCTCGAGTCGCCCGAGCGCGGTCTTGACACTCCGCGCGTCGCGCTCGGCGCGCCAGCGGGCCAGGAACGCGGCCCGCTCCCGCTCGGTCGCGGGATCGGGCTTGAACGGGGGCGGGGGGACTGGCCGCTCGTCGGCGTAGCGGTTGACCCCGACCACGACGCGGGCGCCGGATTCCACCTCCTGGTGCCAGCGGTAGGCGGAGCGGTGGATCTCCTCCTGCACCCATCCCGAGGCGATCGCCTCGAGCATCCCGCCCGCGCGGTCGATGCGCGAGAACAGCTCGCGCGCCTGCTCCTCCAGGTCCGCGGTCAGGCGCTCCACCCAGAACGAGCCGCCGAGGGGATCGGCGGCGTCCGTGACGCCGCTCTCGTGCGCCAGCACCTGCTGGGTGCGCAGCGCGAGCAGGGCCGCCTCCTGGCTCGGCAGGCCGAGCGCCTCGTCGTAGGAGTTGGTGTGCAGCGATTGCGTGCCGCCGAGGATCGCGCTCAGCGCCTGGAGCGTCACCCGCACCACGTTGTTGAGCGGTTGCTGGGCGGTCAGTGTCGAGCCGGCGGTCTGGGTGTGGAAGCGCAGCTTGCGCGCGCCCCCATCGTCGATCCCGAAGCGCTCCTCCAGCAGCTCGGCCCACAGCTTGCGCGCCGCGCGGAACTTCGCCACTTCCTCGAACAGGTGATTGTGGGCGTTGAAGAAGAACGACATGCGCCGCGCGATCCGCGCGGGGTCGAGGCCCCGGGCGCGAGCCGCCTCGAGGTACGTGACGGCGTTCGCGAGCGTGAAGGCCAGCTCCTGGACCGCGGTCGAGCCCGCCTCGCGCATGTGGTAGCCGCTCACCGAGATGGTGTTCCACTGCGGGACCTCGCGCTCCGCGAACTCGAACACGTCGGTGATGAGCCGCAGCGAGGCCTCGGGCGGGTAGATGTAGGTGCCGCGCGCCACGTACTCCTTGAGCACGTCGTTCTGGATCGTGCCGCCGAGCTTCGGGCGCGGCACGCCGCGCCGGTCGGCGACCGTCACGTAGAAGGCGAGGAGCAGCGGCGCCGTGGCGTTGATGGTCATCGAGGTGGTGATGCGGTCGAGCGGCAGCTCCCGCAGCAGGTCCTCCATGTCGGCGAGGCACGAGATCGGCACGCCCACCCGGCCCACCTCGCCGTGCGCGCGCGGATGGTCGGAGTCGTAGCCCATCTGGGTCGGAAGGTCGAAGGCCACCGAGAGCCCGGTCTGCCCCTGCGAGAGCAGGAACCGGAAGCGCCCGTTGGTCTGGCGCGCGTCGTTGAAGCCGGCATACTGCCGCATGGTCCAGAGCCGCGCCCGGTACATGCTCGGATGGATGCCGCGCGTGTAGGGAGGCTCGCCCGGCGGCGGCGCGCGCCGGTCGAGATCGGCAGGAAGGTCGCCGCGGGTGTAGGCCTTCTGGACGGCGAGGCCGGAGGGCGTCCGTCGCTCCCCGGCGGCTTCTGGCGCCGCGCGCCGAGACCTTCCCCCGCCCGCTCGAGTCAAGGCGACCCTTCGAGCCGCACCAGGGGCTGGCCCACGGTCACCGGCGCGCCTTCGGCCACCAGCACCTCGCTCACCACGCCCCCCTGCCGCGCGCTCAGCTCGTTCTGCATCTTCATCGCCTCGACGATCGCTACCGGCTGGCCCGCCGCCACCTTCTCGCCGGGCCGGACGCGCACCGCCACGACCAGTCCCGGCATGGGCGCCACGATGGTCTCGCCCGCGCCCCGGCCGGCCGCCTGCGGCGTCGCCTGGAGCAGGCGCTCGAGCGGATGGCGCACCTCGACCGGGAGCGTGGCCCCGTGGATCGTGATCTCGAGCCCCGAGCCCGCCGGGCTCACGCGCACCTCGTGCGAGCGGCCGTCGATCAGCAGCGAGTAGACCTCGCCGTCGGGCAGGCGCCGGAAGTCCGCCGCCAGCGTCCGCCCTTCCATCTCGAGCACCAGAGCGTCGCCTTCGCGGCGGAACTCGACCTCGGCGTCGCGGCCCGCGAGCGCCACCCAGAACCTCACCGCGCGATCCTCCCCGCGCGCCGGCGCCGGTCGCCCCATTTCCACGCCGACCGCTCGCCGCCGTTGGACTCCGGCAGCGCCACCCGCAGGCGCTCCTCGCCGGCGTGGAGCGCCGCCGCCAGCACGGCGACCTCGATCGCCTCTCCCCGGGGCTCGATCGAGTCGGGATCGAAGTGCTCCTCTACGAAGCGCGTGGACAGGTGGGCGGCGGCGAACTCGGGATGGGAGACCAGCCAGCGCTGGAACGCCAGGTTGTTGTGCACGCCCTCGAGGACGTACTCGTTCAGCGCCCTGAGCAGGCGGCGCCGCGCCGCCTCGCGATCCTCGGCCCAGACGATCAACTTGGCGAGCAGCGAGTCGTAGAACACCGGCACGTCGTAGCCTCGATAGATGCCCTCGTCGTTGCGCACCCCCGGCCCCTCGGGGAGGCGCAGGCGCTCGATCCGGCCGGCCGACGGCATGAACCGGGCGAGCGGGTCCTCGGCCACGATGCGCGCTTCCATCGACCAGCCACGCGGCTCGGGAGGAGTCTCCCCGAACGACAGCGAGGCGCCCTCGGCGACACGCAGCTGCTCGGCCACGAGGTCGAGTCCCGTCACCATCTCGGTGACCGGATGCTCGACCTGGAGCCGCGTGTTCACCTCGAGGAAGTAGAAATCGCCGGCGGGATCGAGCAGGAACTCGACGGTTCCGGCCCCGAGGTATCGCACCTTGCGCGCCACGTGGCAGGCCGCCTCGGCGAGCCGCGCGCGTCCCGCCGGGTCGAGCGCGTCGGAGGGAGTCTCCTCGAGCAGCTTCTGATGCCGGCGCTGCACGCTGCACTCGCGCTCGCCGAGGCACGCCACCTGGTCGAGCGCATCGCCGACGATCTGCGCCTCGACGTGGCGCGGGCGCTCGATGGCGCGCTCGATGTAGACCTGGTCGTCGCCGAACGCGGCGCGCGCCTCGCCCCGCGTGAGCGTCCACGCGGTCTCGAGCTCGGAGGCGTCGCGCACCAGCCGCATGCCCTTGCCCCCGCCCCCGGCGGCCGCCTTGAGCATGAGCGGGAACCCGATCTGCCGCGCCACGTCGCGCGCCGCGTCGAGACGCGCCACCGGGCCGTCGGATCCCGGCACCAGCGGCACGCCGGCGTCGCGCGCGGCGGCCCGGGCGGCGAGCTTGTCGCCGAGGGTGGCGATGGTCTCGGGGCGCGGGCCGATGAACTCGATTCCGGCGTCCCGGCACGCGCGCGCGAAGTCGGCGTTCTCGGCGAAGAAGCCGTAGCCGGGATGAATGGCGTCGGCCTTGACGCGCACCGCGGTCTCGATCATGCGGTCGCGGTTGAGGTAGCTCTCGCCCGGGGGCCCCGGGCCGATGGGATAGGCCTCGTCGGCCATCAGCACGTGAAGCGCGACGCGGTCCGGCTCGCTGAAGACGGCGATCGACGTCAGGTCCAGCTCGCGGAGGGTGCGGATGATGCGCACCGCGATCTCGCCGCGGTTCGCGATCAGGATGCGGCGCAGCCGGACCACGTCAGCTCTCGATCACCACGCACGCAATCGCGAGCCCGCCGTCGTGCGTGATCGAGACGTGGGTGTGCTGGCCGCCAAGCGCCCTGAAGCGCTCGAGCGCCGCGCCGTGGAACTCGAGCCGCGGCTGCTGGCCCCCGGGCTGGATCACCTCGGCCTGCTTCCAGCCGACCCCGGCGGAGAGTCCGGTTCCGATCGCCTTGAACGCGGCCTCCTTGGCCGCGAAGCGGGCGGCGAGATGGGGGATGGGATTCATGTGCCGGCGGCAGTAGTCGAGCTCCGCTTCGGTGAACAGCCGGTTTTCCAGGCGCTTCCCGAATCGCTCCAGCGAGTCCACCAGGCGATCGACCTTGACGACATCCACTCCGATTCCCCGGATCGCCATGTCCCCGTCTCCTGGATCGACGCCGACATTCCAGGTGCCGCACTATAGCGGAGCGTGAAGGGAGACGCGACGCGGGCGAGGCGCGAGGTGGGTCTCGAACGAGCGGGGAATCCGGGGGCCGATCAGCGGTATCGGGCCTTCAACTCGCCCCAGGTGTGCCTCGTGGTCGGCGTCGGCGCCAGCAGCCTGACGCTGATGTAGTCGACGCTGTACGAGACCCAGTTGCATCCGCAGCAGTCGCACGAGTCGGCGCAGCAACCCACCTCTCCGACCCCGAGTTGAATGCAATTGGGCCTGGGAGTCGGGAGCGGACCGTCGAAGTAGTCGCCGTCGATGTAGAGAGTGGACTTGGCGTTCTCGTACTTGAGCGTGTACGTGTGCCAGTCGGTGTTGAACGGCAGCGAGGGGCTGCCGGTGCCTGGATGCCTGAGCAGGCTCACCTGCGGACCTTTGCAGTCGACGTTGTCCTGGTGAATCATCAGAACGTAATCACCCTTCGCGGATTGGGTGCTGCCCGGCGCCGGTTCGAACGGTGAGCTCATCCTGACGATCCGCACTCCATCTCCCCAGTACCCGGGAGCGTTGTACTTCATCCGGAATTCGAGCTGAAAGTTCCCCGTCTCCGGGATCGCATGGTTGGTCCAGACCAGGGGGAACATCGGGCAAGCGAACGTGGGCGAGGAATTCTCCAGGGTGACGTGGGAGTCCGCCACGGTAGCCAGGCCGTAGCTGCCGTCCGCAGGCGGCATGGTCCATACCTCGTTCATGTAACGGATCCCCGTGACCGCGATGGCGGTCTCCCACTTGCTCGCGTCGAGCGTGGATCCGTCGAAATCGTCGAAGAAGAACAGGTCGTCGTCACTCGGGGCGCCGACGGCGGGAGCCACGAGGAACAGGAGCGCGCTCAGCGCGGGAACCATCGGAAGCGGGAGTCTACGGATCATGACGGACCTCCTCGGCCGCTGGGGCGTGTCGGCCGGTGGCACTCCTCGTCGGCGTACGAACTCGCCGTGCCCGAAAGGGGGATGCGCATCGGGTGACGCGGCGCTCGGGAGGGGAACGCTGGATCGACCCGGGGAGGCTCGATGAAGCGGCGTTCGATCTTCCGTGGCGGCGCGATCGCGTAACGTTACACCCGCCCCGCGACCGCAGACAGTGAAATGATTCCAGGATCGGAGAGGCCGAATCGGAGCCCGCCCTATCTGTCAGGGCTTCAGGCGACCGGAGAAGGTCCTGGGAGGCTTGGGTGGAGACTTCGGTTGAGACTTGTGCGGAGGCTTCGCCGTCGCCGCTCGCGTCGGGGCCGCCGCCGTTGCCTTCCCGACGGCGCGACGGGTCCGAGAGACCTTCGCCGGCGGCCGGGTGCCGGAATCCGGACGCCGCAGCTGCGGCGCGGGCGGCTGCGGCGCGGGGCGCTCGATCTGGAGATCGCGCTCCTGGCGGAGCACGTCGAGCATCACGCCCCCCGGCGCCGAGTACTGGATCTCGACCCGGCGGTTCAGCGCGTACTCGCGCAGCCCGGCGCCGTGCGCGGTCGGGACGGCCATTCCCGCGCTCTCGATCGCGAGTCGGGCCATTTCCACGCCCGCCCGCGCCAGATAGTCGCGCACCACGGTGGCGCGGCGCATGCCGAGGCGCAGGTTGAGCACGGCGCTGCCGCGCGAATCGGTGTGGCCGATGAGCGCGGCACGAATCCCCGGCACGTTGCGCATGATCGCCGCCACCGAGTCGAGCACCACGGCGCTGGCCTTGCTGAGCGTGTCGGCGTTGAGGTCGAAGTGCACGCTGTTGAGCGCGGCGAGCCGCCGGAGGGTCGCCGCGGGTGGCGGCGGAGGGGCGGCCGGCTCGGGCTCGGGGGCAGGCGGCGGTGCGACGGGGCGCGCGACGGCCACGGGTGGCACGCACGCGTCGGCGAGTGCCCGCAACTCGGCGGCCCTCCGATCGAGAGCCTCGCCGTGGGGGTGCGGATCCCGCGACCGGCAGACGAGCGTCTCGTGCCCGCTCCGGACCAGCTCGAGCTCGAAGCGCGCGAGCGGCTCGGCCACGCAGCGCAGCGCCTCCGAGGCCCTGAGGC
Organism: Candidatus Eiseniibacteriota bacterium; assembly: GCA_005893225.1. Lineage (GTDB taxonomy): Bacteria > Eisenbacteria > RBG-16-71-46 > RBG-16-71-46 > RBG-16-71-46 > WS-3. The sequence goes on along the minus strand of VBOT01000049.1, from coordinate 3,457 downwards.
TGTCGGCGAAGGCCCTGAGGTCGGGCCGCGCGTGCGGCGCGCCCGGGATCGCCCGGGGGAGCGAGTCGAGCGACGAACCTCCGGCCTCGAGCCGGGAGGCCAGGTCGGAAGCCCGTGCGAACGCCGCCTCCACGAGGCCGCTCCGGTCGTCGAGCCGGTACTGGTCGCGCGCGAGCGCGAGCCATGCCGCGGCTTCCGCACGGGCGTAAACGCGATCCGGCGCCGCGACGGTGTCGAAGGCGGCGATCCGCTGCCCGAGGGCATCGATGGCGCCGAGGTCGCGAGCGTTCGCATCGTCGGTGAAGCGTGCCCTGAGGGGCGTGAGCCCGCCGGCGGCCGAGACGGCACGCGCGGGGGCCGAGACCTTGGTCCGGGCCGAAGCCGTATGGGCCCAGGCCAGGACCACGAGCAACGCGACACCCGTAGCCAGAGCTCTCATGATCTCGCGGAAGGGCCGCGATCGCGGACCGGATCTCATCGATGGGCCTCCGCTGTCGTGTCGCGTGGGGGCACCGACGACTCCAGGAACCGTAAGGCGCTCTCGTCGAACTTGAGCCCGAAGTCGAGGTAAAGGCCGCGGTCGCTGCGCGAGCCTCCGTTCAGGTCGGCATCGGAGTAGCCGAACAGGTTGAACCCGGCGGCGAGGCGGAGATTCCGCGCCGGAACAAAACCGACCTCGGCGCCGAGCCCGCTCTGGTGTTGATCGAGCCCATCGCTCCAGAGCGAGCGGACGATGATCCCCGTGTCCCACGCTCGGTTGAGGTCGATCGTCCCGCGCAGGGCCATCAGTGTGGCGTCGGCGTGCGCGATGGCGCCGTAGGCGCGATCGCGGGTCAGGCGGGTTGCGGCCTGGCCGCGCAGGATCAAGTTGCGCGTGGTTCGCCGGTCGGCGTGCAGCGAGAAGAGATCCACGTCGCGGCGGCGCTCGGGCCCGATGCCGGCGGGATCGCGGTCGTAGCGATGCTCGTAGCGGGCCAGCCCGCCCCAGCGGTTTCGATCCGTCTCGCGCCACGCGACGCCGATCTGGGAACGCGCGTGGACCTGGTCGCGCCCCAGGACGCCGGCCGACGTGCGGGCGAGCAGCGCCCAGTCGCGACCTAGCTTCCGGTCGTAGCCGAGCAGACCGAGCCCCTGGTCGTGCTTGCCGGTGCGCCTGAGATCGAGGCGCGCGGTGCCGCGCCAGGTCGGCGCCCCGGTGTAGTCGATGCCGATCCCGGCGGCGCTGGAGGGCTCGCCGCCGCCCCGGATCGGCGCCACCCGCTCGGCCGAGGCGTCGAGGCGCAGGCTGTCGCGGAGGGTCCAGCGGTTGCGGAGCCCGATCGCCGCTTGCGCGCTTCGCCCGTCGATCGCGTCGCGCAGGCGGTACTCGCTGAAGACGCTCCCGGCCCGGGTTTCCTCCGAGGTGAGACCGATCACGGTGGCGTTCCGCTCCTGGGTGGTGTTGAGGGCGTAGGGACCCGCGAACGACGAGATCAGCTCGTGACGCGCGTAGACTCGCGTGCGCTCGGCGATGCGCAGATCGCCGCCCAGCTCGGCGCGGTGCTGGTTGGACTCCCTCAGGTCCTGCTCGAACTCTCCGAACCACGAGGCGCGCCGGAGCGCGGGGCTCCCCAGTCGGGCGCGCAGCGAGCGTGTCTCGCTGGGCGTCGCCCCGAGCGTCGAGAGCGTCGCGGGTGTGGGGGTCTCGCCCGCGCCCCGGAACGCCAGCTCGCCGGAGAGCCAGTCCGCGAGCTTCTGACCGACGCCCAGCTGCAGTCCCCGGCGACGGCCGCCGCTCAGGCGGTCGGTGCTCCGCAGCGCGTCGGCGAAAAGCCGGGTGGCGGGGGACAGCGCGTAGCCGGCCTTGAGCCCGAGCTCGGTGCGGCCGGTGGCGAACCCGGAGGACGGATTCGAGAAGTCCGACCCGACCCGCACCGCGGAGGCCTGGAGGTCGAATCCGCGGTCCGCGAAGCGCACCTCGCCGCGCGCCGCGCGGCCTTCCTTCGAGGCGCTGTCGCTGTGGGCCGCCTCGGCCACCAGCGTGAGCCCGGGCAGCGGGTTCACGGCCGCGCTGGCGCTCTGCACAGAGTGCTCGGCCAGCGGGGCGTCCTCGATGGCCACCGAGCCGCCGAGCTCGACCTTGGGGTGCGGGCGCAGCCGGCCGTTGGCGCCGAACACCCAGAACCGTTCGCCCCCCGACTCGGACTCGTAAGTCACGCGCACCGAGACCGGGTTGAGATGGTCGTCGACGCTCGGGACCGGGCGGCGGAAGATCAGCCGGCCGGTGAAGGGCTCGATCGAGTAGTCGCGGAAACGCTCCTGGGGCTCGCGGCCGATGATGACGGACGGGCGGTTGCGGTCGCGGGTCACGATCTCGACCTGCTCGCTGTTGACGAGCCCGTCGGTGCGACTGAGGGCGTAGGGCCCCGAGATGCCGAGCCCGGGCAGCTCGTCCACCACCTGCCGCGAGACGCCGCGGCTCGCGAAGGTCTCCATCGCGCCGCGATCCCACTCGAGATGGGTGAGCCCGCCCGTGAGACTGCGGCGGAACGCGCCGAGCGAGCTCAACGCCGTCGGTCCCGCGGTCTGGAAGTCCCCGTACTGGGCGAACGAGTGGTCCCGCTCGAGGCGCGCGTAGGACCTGCCACGCGAGGGGGCCGCGAAGCCCGGGACCGAGGCGTCGCCATAGATCGGGTAGTCCTCGTCGGGCCGGATGTCGCGGAACAAGCGGGCGCGCGGATCGCGCTCGGAGTCGAGACGCAGGCTGAGCAGGCAGCTCCGGGCCACGGGTCCGCTGACGAACAGGGCCCCGCGCCCGGCGGCGCGAAGGCGCTCGTCCTCGGAGGTGGCGGCCATGTCGCGCAGCTCGTCTTCGAAGCGGTCCCGGCGGGTCACGAAGGAGCCGGTCCTGAGGCGCCAGAGCTCGAGGCGTCCGTTGAAGAGCCCCAGTGCCAGGAGCGAGGCGCGGGCGAGGCGCGGGCCCGCGGATACCGCGACAGGACTCGCACCCGGCTCCTCGCGAGCGACTGAGGGATCTCCGGCTTGCGGGCCTGCCTGGCGATCCACCGGGAAGCTCCCGGCCCCGCCTCCGGCAAAGGAGTCGGGAAGCAGGCTCTCGAAGGGCCTGGACTCGGCCGCGCTCGTGGTGTTCTGCCCCGCGGCGCCGAGCCCCGCGCCACCGAGCCCTCCGACGCTGGCCTGGGCGATCTCGCCGCGATCGCGGCGTTCCTGCGTCTTCTCGAGCGACCTGGGATTCTGGCGCAGCACGAAGTCGACGCGGAAGAGCTCCCCGGCCTTGAGGTCCACGAACTGGCTCATGGCGTCGCCGGCCTGGCGGTTCGTGGTCTCCACCGCGCGCGTTCCCTCGGGGAGCGAGGCGCCGTCGATCCGCACCACGTGGGTGCGCGGGCTCAGCCCCAGGAAGTGGAACTTGCCCTCGACGTCCGTGGTCGCCGTGGTTCCGTCCTCGAGCAGCAGG
>VBOT01000048.1:16196-29020 GCA_005893225.1 Candidatus Eiseniibacteriota bacterium | reverse complement strand
GGCGGGCTGACGCGGGGCCGCGAGAGTTTCGATCCGATCCCGCCGCGCCGAAAACATCCCCGTGCCCCGCCGCGGCCCCCTCTGCTACCATGAGTTTCGGAGGGAACGAACCATGACCGTCCATGCCCAGACTTCGAAGGCCGACGAGCTCATACGCCGCCTGGATGAGGCCGTCTCGGCGCCCGACGACGCCACCCGATGTCGCAACGTCAAGCGCGTGCTCATCGAGGTGGTGAGCAGCGGCGAGCAGTTCATCCCCGCGCCCTATCTCGAGCCGGCGCCCGATCGCTACGCGCGCCGGCTCTTGCATCGCGATCCTGGCGGTCGCTACACCGCCTTGGTCCTGGTCTGGGACAAGGGACAGGGAACGCCGCTCCACGACCATGCCGGCATGTGGTGCTGCGAGTGCGTCTACCGCGGCCGCATCCGCGTCACGTCGTTCTCGGTCCATGGCGGCGATCCCGAGAAGGACATCGTCCAGTTCAGCAAGGAGACCGAGGTGATGGCGGGGATCGGCGAGGCCGGCGCTCTGATCCCGCCCTTCGAGTACCACAAGATCGAGAATGCCGATCCGACTCCCTCGGTCACGATCCACGTGTACGGCGGCGAGATGACCCACTGCCACGTCTTCAACCCCGTGGACGCGGGCGGCTACCGCCGGGAATACCGCGAGCTCACCTACACCTCGGACGCCGGCGCGCGCGGGCCGCTCCTGTAGACGGAGCGCTCGGGGGCGGCCGCTGGGCGTCATCAGGCTGACCGGCGCGCGCCCCCCAAGCTGAAACCCTCTTCGAACTTGCACACACCCGACCACTCGCGAAGCGCCCGCGCGGTGATGGCCGTGCTCCCCGGGCTCGCCGGCTGCGTCGCGCTCGCCGCCGCGGCGCTCGCGCTTGCCGAGCTCCCCGCCATCAAGGGCACGCTCCACCTGAGCGCGCTCCTCCTCGTCATCCTGCTCGGCATGGCCTGGAAGTCGATCGTCCACGTGCCCGAAGCCCTGCTCCCGGGGATACGGATGGCCCAGCGCCCGGTGCTGCGCTGGGCAGTCGCCGGGCTGGGCTTCCGGCTGAGCATCGGCGAGCTGTTCAGGATCGGCGCGCCGGCGCTCGCGGTGGTGACGATCTCGACCTTCGCGGCCCTCGGGTTCGGATGGTGGGTGGCGCGCCGACTCGCCGTGGGCGAGAAGCTCGGCCTCCTCCTGGGTGTGGGGGGCGCGATCTGCGGGGCCTCGGCGGTGGTCGCGGCGGACAGCGTGGTGCAAGGGGAGAAGCGCGACTCGGCGCTGGCCCTCGGCGTGATCACGCTGCTCGGGACCATCGGGATCGCCCTCTACCCGGTGCTCCATCACGCGCTCCGCATGAGCGATTTCCTCTACGGGGTGTGGGACGGCGCGAGCCTCCACGAGATGGCCCAGGTGGTGGCGGCCGGCTTCGGCGTGAGCGACGAGGCGGCGCGCGTCGCCACGGTGGTCAAGCTCGCGCGCATCTGCCTGCTCGCGCCGGTGGTGCTCTACATCGGATGGTCGCTGCGCCACCGCCACCGCGCCGCCGGCCGGGCCAGGGTCGCGCCGCTGCCGTGGTTCCTGGTGCTTTTCGTCGGGTTCGCGCTGCTCAACTCGACGGGCTGGCTGCGCCCGGCGTGGATCGAGGGCGCGCGCCGCGTCGATCTCTGGCTGCTGTGCGTCGGCATGGCCGGCGTCGGGCTCCAGACCGGCTTCTCCGAGCTACGGGACGCCGGGTTCCGCCCGATCGCCGCGGGGACGGCGCAGTGGGTGTTCCTGAGCTCGGTCTCCTACGCGCTGGCGCGATGGCTATGCCGGTGAATGGGGCGCGGGGCGGTTCGATTCGCGGCCACGGGCCTCGCCCCGAGCTTCAGGGCCGAGGTGTCCGCTACCTCGACCGCCCGGCCGTCAAGGCGCGATAGAACTCCGGGCGCCGCGGCCGGAACAGGTACGTCCGTCGCGTGAGGCGCTTGTCCCGGGCGAGCGCCAGATCGCAGTCCACCGCCCTCGCCACCGCCTCGCGGACGCCGGCCCGCGCCGCCACGTGTCCATCCGGATCGACGATCTGACTCCGGCCAGTGAACCGCACCTTGCCGCCTTGCCGCGCCTCCTCTCCGGTGCGGTTCGCGGTGACGGCGAAGACGCGATTCTCGAGCGACCGCGTCCGCATCGCCTCCTGGGCGTTCGCGAACACCAGATTGGAGGGATGGGCGAGGAGGTCCGCGCCCATCAGGGCCAGAGCGCGGGCGACCTCGGGGAAGCGCCAGTCGAAGCAGATGAGCAGTCCCACGCGAGCGGGCCCGACCCGATGCACCTCGAGCGGCAGATCGCCGGGCGAGAACCAGTCCTGCTCGCGCTCGAAGAGGTGGAGCTTGCGGTACACGGCCCTCACTCCAGAGCGCCCCACCAGCATCGCGCTGTTGTAGAAGCGCCCGCGATGGCGCTCTGCAAAGCCGGCGACGTAGTAGCGCCCCTCCCGCCGGGCGGCCCCCGTGAGCGCCCGCGCGGTCGCCCCGGTGGCCGCGTCCTCCGACAGCTCGGCGACCTCGCGGTGCGACGAGAACACGTATCCCGAGGACCAGAGCTCGGGCAGGACGACCAGCCCCGCCTCGACGCCCGCGGCCAGCGCCAGGCCCCGCTCGAGGTTCTCCGCCGCGCGGCCGAAGCGCGGCCGGCCCTGGACGAATGCGACGCGCAAGGTGGGCACGTACGGACCGTAGCCGGTTCGAGCGCGGCTCTCAACCGGGCTCGCGCGCTCGGGACGCGCGCGGGGCCGCCTACCCCGGGCGTGACTTCTCCGCTAACGTCCCGGCCATGAACGGTGCGCTGCGGGTCCTCGCCGTCCACGGCATCGGTCACCAGGACGTCGATGCGTCCTGGAAGGAGGCCTGGGCGCGCGCCATCGAGGGGGCGGTGCAGGGCTGGAACCCGACCCGCCAGGTGCAGGTCTCGTTCGTCCCCTACGACGACCTGTTCGCGCGCGCGCCGCTCGGCGCGGCGGGGTGGGCCGAGGCGATCTGGAAGCTGCTCGCGAGCGGAGTGAGCTACGGCCTCGGCGATCTCCTCCACCCCGGCCGCGGTTTCTTGGGCCTCTCCGACGCCGCGCGCTGGACCGCCGGGATGATCGCGCAGTGGGTCGACAGCGAGAAGCTCCGCGCCGCGGCCAACCGCCGGGTGCTCGACGCCATCTCGTCCACGGATGCCGAGGTGATCTGCGCCCACAGCATGGGCTCGCTCATCTGCTACGACGCCTTCATCCGCGACCGAGGACCCGCCACCATCGCGGGTCGCACCTTCGTCAGCTTCGGCTCGCAGATCGGGAACCCGTTCGTCCGCGGCATCTTCGGCGGGCGGCTGGTGCCGATCCGGGCGCGCCGCTGGCGGCACCTCTACAACCATTTCGACCGCATCTTCACCACCCCGCTCCACATTCCCGACCCCAATTTCCGGCAGATCGGCACGCCGTTCGACATCGAGGGCATCGACGATCACGACGCCCTCCACTACCTGACGCACCCGGCCGCGATCAGCGGCCTGTGGTACGAGCTGGCCGGCGGCGCGGCGGCGCGCGCGGTGGAGCGAAGCGCCCGCGCCTTCTCGCGCCTCGGGGCGGGGCCGGCGCGCCGGGCGATGCTGGTCGGGATCAACGACTACCCGGATCCGCAGCACCGGCTCGAAGGCTGCGTCAACGACGTGTTCCTGGTGAGCTCGATGCTGCAGGAGTGCGGCTTCCTCGCCGACGACATCCGCGTGGTGTTCGACCGCCGGGCCACGGCCCGGGGCATCCTCGACCGGCTCGAGTGGCTGCTGGACGGCGCGGGGGCGGGCGACGTGCGGGTGTTCTACTACAGCGGTCACGGGGCGCAGCTCCCGGCCTACGGCGCGCGCGAGGAGGTGGATCACCTCGACGAGTGCCTGCTGCCGTGCGACTTCGACTGGTCGGCCGGGCGCGCGATCACCGACAACCAGTTCTTCGAGCTCTACAGTCAGCTCCCCTACGAGACCCGCTTCGTCGCGATCCTGGACTGCTGCCACTCCGGCGGGATGGCGCGCGACGGCGGCCCCCGCGTGCGCGGGCTCACGCCCCCCGACGACATCCGGCACCGCCTGCTGCGCTGGGAGCCCGATCTCCGGATGTGGGTTCCGCGCGACCTCGAGCGCGGGCGCAAGGGCATCGGGTACGCGCGCAATCGACCCTCCTATACCGGGAGCCTGGGAGTCACCCACCGGCTGGGCCGTTCCGTCACGCTGCGCACTCTCGAGCGCGGCCGCTACGTGCGCGTGCGCCGGCAGCTCGGGCATCGCGGCCCCTACCTCCCGGTGATCCTCGAGGCGTGCGGCGAGAACCAGCTCTCGTACGAGTACCGCCACGGCGGCACACCGTACGGGGCGTTCACGTTCGCCCTCCACGAGGTCTTCCGCGGGCTTCTGGAACGCGGCCGGCCGATCACGTTCGAGGGCCTGCGCGCGAGCGCCGCCGGGCGGCTCGCCGAGCTCGAGTACGACCAGACCCCGACCGTGGTGGGACCCAGGGCGATCGTCGAGTCGAGGATTCCATGGATCGGATGACCGAGGGGACCCGCCACAACCCCGCGCGGCTCCCGAGGGAGCTGCAGCGCAAGCTCGCGGTGACGGTGGTTGGGGCGCCGCGGCCGGGAGACCTCGCTCCCGGCCAGGTCCATCGCGGGGACGCGCGCGCGCTCCTGCCGCGTGTGACCCCCGGCTCGGTGGCGCTGGCCGTGTGGTCGCCGCCCTACTTCGTCGGCAAGGACTACGAGGCCCACCTCACGTTCGAGGACTGGCAGTCGCTACTGCGCAACACCATCGCCCTGCACTTCGACGTCATCCGGCCCGGCGGCTTCCTGGCCATCAACGTGGCCGACATCCTGTGCTTCAAGGACCCCTCGATGCCGCGCGTCCAGGCCGAGGCGGCCGCGCGGCGGCGCTCCCGCGTCACCCGGGACGACGTGCTCCGCGCCGCATCGAGTCACCCGGCGTTGAACCGCTACCAGCTCGCGGCCCTGCTCGGCTGCAGCGAGCAGACCATCGACCGGCGCCTCAATGGCAACAACATCCGCGGGGGCAAGTATGAATCGCAGACGCGGGTCAAGATCGTCGGCGGATTGATCGAGGACTGGGCCCTCGGCGCCGGCTTCTTCACCTACGACCGCCGGGTGTGGGTCAAGGACCCGGCGTGGGAGAACAGCCGCTGGTCGAGCCTCTCCTATCGAGCGGTCGACGAGTTCGAGTACCTCTACGTGTTCTGGAAGCCGGGCATCACCGCGGTCGACCGACGCCGCCTCACTGCCCAGGAATGGAAGGAGTGGGGCTCCCGCGGCGTCTGGCATTTCCCTTCGGTCAGGGCCAACCGGGACCACGAGTCCAAGTTCCCGCTCGAGCTCCCGCGCCGCGCGATCCGGCTCCTGACCGACCCCGGCGACCTGGTCCTCGACTGCTTCCTGGGGAGCGGGACCACGGCCGTCGCGGCCCTCGGCGAGGGCCGCCGCTTCATCGGCATCGAGATCAGCCAGCGGTCGTGCGAGCTGGCGCGGCGCCGCATCGCGGCCGCCCAGTCCGCCGGGCGGAAACAACGCCGCTGATCGGCTCGGAGTTCGGGCGCTCGCTGCGCCGCGAGTCCTGATCGAGCCGGGTCAATCCACCTCGCCGCGATCCTTCCACGCGATCACCTGATCGATGGGAACGGAGCGCTCCGCTTTCGCTCGCGCTCGGCGCGCAACCTTCCCGCCGACGCCGTGGTCCCGGGCCCTGAGCAGCTCGCCCAGCGTGAGATGGCCGTAGCCCGCGGCTCTCATCTCGCGGATGAACTCCGGATTCACGCCGTGGTTGCGGGCCTCGATCAACCGGTCGAGGGAGACTCCGCCGTAACCCTCGGAGGACATGCCGGAGACGAACTCGCCGTCCACACCGAGATCGCGGAGCTTGATCAGCCGCTCGAGAGTCAGGCCGCGGTACCCGGCGTCTGCGAGGCCGCGAATGAACTCGGGATCGACGCCATGGTCCCGCGCGGTCAGCAACACACCTGTGTCCCCCGGCCTGTATCCCAGCTCGGCGAGGCCTTGCACGTAGCGCCGGTTCACGCCATGGAGTCCGAGCGTCGTGAGCGTACGGGCATCGAGCGAGCGCACGCCCTGGGCACGCAGCTCCTCGACCAGGTCGAGGCCTACGTCGCACATCGCCATCTGGGTCTGCTGCTCGGCAGTGGGAGCGCCGACGCCCAGCTTCTGAAGAGCCCCGGCGAAGGCAGGATCGAGCACCAGCTCGAAGTGCCCGTCGCCCTGCCCGCGGGCGACCCGACCTTCGCATTCGAGGATCCCGGCATCGCGGCGGAGCCGGAAGGAGACCTGGGCCGCGCCGCCGCGCAACACGCTGGGGTCGAGACCCTCGACCTGGCGAAGTGGGAGGGTGAAGCCCCAGCTCTCGTGGCCCTTACCGCGATGGACCGTGAATCCGAAGTGGGCCTTCCCGTCCCCGCTGGGGTCGAGCGCCCACTCGCCTTGGAGCGCGGGGGAATGCGATTTCTCGGAGGAGATGGCGGGATGGGGGGCTCCGATCCCGATGGACAGCAGAGTGATCGCGAGGGGAACGAGCCTCGTCCTCGACCGAGTGGCGACGGGGACACTCACGGCAAGTCTCCAGTTTGAGGGCGAATCGACCGGGTCTGGCGCTCAGGGATTTGGATAGTCTAGGGCGCCCCGGAGTTGGAACGGAAGCCCGGACGGCTTCCTCGGACGCGGGAACCGCGGTCGCGGCGATCGGCGAGGGCCACCCGCATCGCACGAAGGATTGCCTCGACGAACGTGGGGCCATAGCATCGAGGCACGCGGCTGGAAGGAACAGAGCTCGAAACGGAACTCGTGAGCGGAGGACCAGGCCCATGACTTGGATGGAATGGGATCGAGTGGGTGTGCGAGACAGAGGCTCGGCGGCGGTGAACGTGATCGTCGAGACCCCGGCGGGGAGCCGGAGCAAGTTCAAGTACGACGAACGGAAGGGGCTCTTCTGGCTCCACAAGCTCCTGCCCATCGGCGCGGCCTTCCCATTCGACTTCGGTTTCATTCCATGCACCCGGGTGGAGGACGGCGATGCCCTGGATGTCCTGATCCTGGGAGAAGAACCCACCTTCACGGGCTGTCTGATCACGGCCCGGGTGCTTGGCGTCATCGAGGCCGAGCAGACCGAGCGGGGCAAAACGATCCGCAACGACCGGCTGATCGCGGCCCCGGAGACGCCGAAGATCCGGCCAGCGGTGAAGTCCATCGGAGACGTGCCCGACCGCGTGCTGTCCCAGATCGAGCACTTCTTCGTGGCCTACAATCGGGCCGAAGGGCGCACATTCACGCCGGTCGGACGTCGTGGTCCGAGGGTCGCGACCAAGCTGATCGAGCAAGCGGCCCGGTGCTACCAGGACTCGCTGCGATCGAGAGGTCGCGCGGCTCGTGGATCGGCTCGCGCGGCACGAAGCTCGCCCGGGTCGAGCCGAGGGCCGGTAGGCCGGCATTCACGCTCATAGAATGATGGTCCGGGCCCTATCGACTCCGGGAGGAACACGGATGCGCATCGCTGCGGCGCGCCTCGCGCTGATGCTGGTCTGGGGTGGAATCCCCGCGGCCTCGCATGCCGCCCCGCCGCCCGAGCTCGAATCCTGGCTGCTCAACACCAGCGGACAGACCGGGTACGGTGGGCTGCCGGCCAACGTCCAGCGGATCCGCTACTCGTCGGGCAACGCCTACGTGAACGCCTCCGACATTCCGACGTACACCATCGGTCCCTGGCCCGGGAACCCCAACACGCCGACCGATCAAGGCTACCTGTTCCGCATCCCCAGGAACCCGGTGGAGAACGGCGGCACGAAGACGTCGACCCCGCTCGGCCCGACCGGTGTGTGGATCAATGGGGTGGTCGTCTTCAACGCGCTGGATGCGCACTCGTACAACAACCAGAACGTCTGGCACCAGAACGCGGTGCTCGCGGAAGCCGCGAGCTTCGACGCCTGCCTCGGACACCCGGCCCCCGGAGGCGTCTACCACCATCACCAGAACCCGGCATGCCTCTACTCGCCCGACTCGACGAAACACTCGCCGATCTACGGCTACGCCTACGATGGCTTCCCGATCTACGGACCCTACGGTCACCGCAATGCCGACGGCACCGGCGGAATTGCCCGAATGCGCAGCAGCTACCGACAGCGCAATATCACCCAGCGCACCACCCTCCCCGACGGCACCGTTCTCTCCCCCTCGCAGTACGGCCCCGACGTGTCGGCGACCTATCCGCTGGGCTTCTACGTGGAGGACTTCGAGTACGTCGGCGGCCTCGGCGACCTGGACCGGTACAACGGACGGTTCACGGTGACCCCCGAGTATCCGGGCGGCATTTACGCTTACTTCGTGACGATCGAGGGGACCGGCGCGTCGGCGTATCCCTATACGATCGGGCCGCAGTACTACGGCGTCGTGGCCGCGGACGACATCTCGACGCACGGCGCATGTGCCCGAGCCGGCGGAGGGAGCGCGTCTCGAGCTCGATCAGAGCGCCCCCAATCCCCTTCGTGACGGCGCGACCATCACCTTCCGCCTCCCGGCGGCCGGGCGCGCGACCATCGACCTCTATGACCTGGCCGGGCGGTTCATCGGCACGGTCTTCGACGGAGAACGTCCCGCCGGCACGAACAGCGTGTGGCTGGATGGCGCCCGCCTCGGGCCGGGAGCGTACTTCTACCGCCTCAGTACAAACGGGCGCCGGCTCGAGAAGAAGATGGTTCTGTCGAGGTAAGGCAGGAGAGTCTCCGAGCACTTGCCGCCTCGTCGCCGCCGCTCCAGCGGTGATGGCATGAGCTTCGTATTCCTGCCCAAGGTGCTCGGCGTCCTGATTCAGGTTGGAGGTCTCTGCTACACGACGAATGGCTTCGCGCTGTTCCTTGCCCCCACCGTCGCGGATCGGATGTTCCCGGCCATTCTGGTCCCTGCCTTTGTCGGTGAGGCGTCGCTCTGCCTTTGGCTTCTCGTGAGGGGCGTGAACGTCGACAGGTGGAAGCAGGCATCAGGACAGTCCGCGCGAGACGCGGCCGCTACCGTCCAGGCCTGAACCGACCGCGCCGGCGCCGAACGACGGCTCGTTGGCCTCACGCGCTGGCTCCGTGCTAGCCTCCGTGCGCTGATGCTGGCACGCATCTCACTGGCCCAAGGACGTCGCCGATGAATCCGCACTCCGACCGTAGCTGGGCAGGCGGCGCGGGAACCCTCGCCGCGCCTTCGGCCAGCCCCGGCGCCCTGCCCGGCCTTCCCAGCACCGGCGTCCCCGCCGGCTCTTTCCGGGGCCGGGGATTCGGCGAGCGCCTGGGCGCGACCGAGCGCGAGGACGCCTGGTGGGCCCAGCCGCTGGCCCAGGCGATCGGGCTCGGGCTGCTCGGTCTCTATGCCACCTGGGCCGCCTTCCAGGGCAATCACTACGAGTTCGGAAACTATCTCTCGCCCTTCTACTCGCCGCTCTTCAAGCCCTCCTGGTGGCCGATCTCGCCCGCCATCCTGATCCTGTGGGCGCCGCTCGGCTTCCGCGCCACCTGCTACTACTACCGCAAGGCCTACTACCGGGCGTTCTTCGGCGATCCGGCCGCCTGCGCGGTGGGCGAGATCAAGAGCAAGGGCTACTGCGGCGAGCTCAAGTTCCCGTTCGTCCTCCAGAACCTGCATCGCTATTTCATGTACCTGGCGCTCGTGATCCTCGTCATCCTCTGGTACGACGTGATCCGGAGCTTCGCCTTCGCGCAGCCGAATGGCGGGTTCCGCATCGGCATCGGCGGGGGGACGCTCGCCCTGCTCTTCAACACCACCCTCCTCTCGCTCTACACCTTCTCGTGCCACTCGCTGCGCCATCTCGTGGGAGGCAAGCTCGACTGCTTCTCGTGCGTGGCGGCCGGCGGGCCGCGCCTCAAGGCCTGGAGCGCGGTGAGCGTCCTCAACGGACACCACATGGGCTTCGCCTGGTGGAGCCTGTTCTCGGTGTGCTTCGCCGACCTCTACGTGAGGCTCTGCTCGATGGGCGTCATCCACGATGGCGTGATCTACCTGTCCAGCCTGTTCGACACCGCAGGCGGCACGGGCCTTTGATGGGAGCGTCGATGGAGAAGTACGAGACGCACGAGCACGACGTGCTGGTGATCGGCGCCGGCGGCGCCGGCCTGCGCGCCACCATCGAGGCGGCGCATCAGGGCGTCTCGGTCGGACTGGTTTGCAAGTCGCTCCTCGGCAAGGCCCACACCGTGATGGCCGAGGGCGGCGTGGCCGCGGCGCTCGCCCACGTCGATCCCCAGGATGGCTGGGAGACCCACTTCCGCGACACCATGAAGGGCGGCTCGTTCCTCAATCACTGGCGCATGGCGCAGATCCACGCCCAGGAGTCACCCGACCGGGTGCGCGAGCTCGAGCACTGGGGCGCGCTCTTCGACCGCACCCAGGACGGACGAATCCTTCAGCGCGCCTTCGGCGGCCACACCTGGAAGCGCCTCGCCCACGTGGGCGACCGCACCGGACTGGAGATGATCCGCACCCTCCAGGATCAGGTCGTGCACCTCGGCGTTCCGGTCTACATGGAATGCACCATCACTCGCCTCTTCACCGAGGGCGGTCGCATCGCGGGAGCGATGGCGTACTGGCGCGAGAGCGGGCGCTTCGTGGTGTTCCGCGCCAAGGCGGTGGTGATCGCCACCGGCGGGGTCGGCAAGTCCTACAAGGTCACGTCCAACTCCTGGGAGTACAGCGGCGACGGCCAAACACTCGCCTACGAGGCGGGCGCCGAGCTGATCGACCTGGAGTTCGTGCAGTTCCACCCGACCGGCATGGTGTGGCCGCCGGGGGTGATGGGGCTCCTAGTCACCGAGGGCGTTCGCGGCGAGGGCGGAATCCTGAGAAACGCGAAGGGCGAGCGCTTCATGTGGAAGTACTTGCCCGAGGCGCGCCGCCACGAGTACGCGGTCGACGAGGACGAAGCGCGCCGCTGGGTGGAGGCCGCCGTCGAGAACCGGCAGACCGACGACAAGCGACCCCCGGAGCTCTCGACCCGCGACAACGTGGCGCGGGCGATCTACACCGAGGTGCGGGAGGGGCGTGGCACGCCGCACGGCGGGGCGTACCTGGACATCAGCTATCTCCCGGCCGAGCGGGTGCAGAGGAAGCTGCCCTCGATGTATCACCAGTTCATGGAGCTTGCCGACGTCGATATCACCCAGCAGCCCATGGAGGTCGGGCCCACCATGCATTACATGATGGGCGGCATCCGCGTGGATCCCGACACCGCGAGCTCGACCGTGCCGGGCCTCTACGCGGCGGGCGAGGCCGCGGCGGGGCTCCACGGCGCCAACCGCCTCGGAGGGAACTCGCTCTCCGATCTGCTGGTGTTCGGGCGGCGCGCGGGTCTGTCCGCGGCGCAATATGCCAAGGCCCTCGCCTCGAACCCGCGCCTCGACGAGCGGGAGATCGAGCGCGAGGCGGGGGAGACGCTGGCACCCTTCGAGCGCACCTCCGGCGAGAGCCCCTACGACGTCCACCGCGATCTCCAGACCTGCATGGACAGGCACGTCGGGATCTTCCGCGTGCAGGAGGATCTGGAGCTCGGCCTGAAGACGCTCGCCACGCTCAAGGAGCGCGCCCGGAAGGTCCGCGTCGAGGGCACGCGGCTCTACAACCCGGGCTGGCACCTGGCCCGCGACCTGGCCAACATGATCACCGTTTCGGAGGGCATCACCCGCGGCGCGCTGCTCCGCAAGGAGAGCCGCGGCGCGCACTCGCGGCTCGACCATCCCTCGATGGATCCGGCGCTCGGCAAGGTCAACTTCTGCGTCTCCCGGGCGGGGGAGGAGATGAAGGTGGCCGCGACACCATTGCCCGAGATGCCGGCGGAGCTGAGATACCTCTTCGAGATGGCGAAGGAGAAGGTCGGCTGAACGCGCGGGAGGACCGGCGATGACCCAGACGATGGTCGAAAGCAGACCCGGAACGGCGACCGCCCAGGCCCCCGCCGGCGAGGGGCAGGCTCGGTCGCGCGAGGCGGTCCTGCGCGTGTTCCGCGGCGACGCCTCGGGTGGGAGCGAGGTCGAGTACCGGGTGCCGGTCGCGCCCGGCATGGTGGTGCTCGACGCGATCCACTGGATCCAGGCGCACCGGGCGCCCGACCTCGCGGTGCGCTGGAACTGCAAAGCGGCCAAGTGCGGCTCCTGCAGCGCCGAGGTGAACGGCAAGCCCTCGCTGATGTGCAAGACCCGGCTCGATCACTTCGCCCAGGACCGGACCATCTCGGTGCGCCCCATGAAGACCTTCCCGATCATCAAGGATCTCGTCACCGACGTGTCGTGGAACTACGAGGTCAACAAGCGGATCCCGCCCTTCAAGCCCAGGCCGGGCGCCGACTGGCGCTGGCAGCAGTCCGACGTCGACCGGGTGCAGGAGTTCCGCAAGTGCATCGAATGCTTCCTGTGCCAGGATGTGTGCCACGTGCTGCGCACCCACGAGCTCAAGCACCAGTTCGCCGGGCCGCGCTTCTTCGTGCGCATCGCCGGGCTCGAGATGCACCCGATGGACGGCGAGGACCGCTCCGGCTTCCTGAAGGACCATGCCGGGATCGGCCTGTGCAACATCACCAAGTGCTGCACCGAGGTTTGCCCCGAAAGCATCACCATCACCGACAACGCGATCATCCCGCTCAAGGAACGGGTGGTGGACTGGTTCTACGATCCGTTGCGGATGGTGTGGAGGAAGCTGACGGGGAGGTAGGAGGAGCGGGGGTATTGTCATGCCCCTGGCACGACGAT
>VBOT01000048.1:2929-16167 GCA_005893225.1 Candidatus Eiseniibacteriota bacterium | reverse complement strand
CTCTCCCCGATCGCGCCAGAAGGCATCCAATGAAGTCGGCATTGGCGCTGAGCCTTGCCCTCATCTGTAACGTCTATGCCGCCCAGGCGCCACGCGTATCCATGACGGCTGGGAGGCTCAACGTGACGATCAGAGTCTTCGGCGACGTCATGGCTGTCTTGGTGGATGCGCGGGGTCGGCGGACGGGTTACAACAACGGATGGATTGAAGACATCCCCGGGTGCTGGGTGGAAGCCATTCAGGATGACGTGGTTGAACCTCGTGATTACGCTTTCCATTTCTCGGGCAGAAGCGGTGATGTCTATCGATTGCTGGCCACTCCGCGCCTTGAAGACGAGGTGTCCATCGAAATCGAAACTGGGCGCCAGGGAAAACGCCTTTGCTTTGCACGCGCGGATACAGATCTGACGGCCGGCGAGTCGCAGTGGCGTCTGCACTGGAATGCCACAAGGGAGAGCTGCCGTGTCTCGATAAATCCGGTCCCGAAGATCGAACGGAGATAGGCCCCTCGGTCGCGAACCGCGCCGATCGAGGGCCGGGCCGCGATCGCCCGACGCCCGCCCTGCGGGGGCGGTGCCCACTTGCGGTCCCGGGGCCCGGCTGCTCCTATCATCGCCATCCAGAACCGGCCGGGGATGACCGAAACTCTGGGGAGAATTCTCCGGGAATCCCCGCGGTTTTCGGCAACTCTCGCGTGCTGCCATCGGCCGGGAGAACCTCAGACGTGACGGATCACTCGCACACGGATGCCGGGCCCACCACCCGATGGCCCTCGGGCGACGGCGCCGAGGGGAGCGCAAGGGGAAGCACGAGCGCTCCCGAGCTCGGCGACGGCGGCGTCGCGGCATTCCTGGAGCGGGTCGGGCGGCTCGAGCGGCGCTACAAGGCGGGAGAGATCCACGTGCACCTGCCCGACGCCTTCCGGGCGATCGACGGGCCGCTCGATGAGATCATCCAGAAGTGCATGCCGGCCTCGAGCGCGGCGCTCGAGGCGGCCGCCCAGAGCCTGTTCTTCTCCCTGCCGGTCGCATTCGATCCGAGCCAATCGATCGGCCCCTACCTGGCGACCGCGGACCGCGACCCCGAGGGCGAGCCCTACCGCTTCCTGGACATGGGAGCGCTCATCGCCACCCAGGCGTTCGGCGAGAACAACTCCGCCGTGGTGGACGCGGTGCTGCGGCACCTGCCGTACGCGGTATCGCGCTACGCGCACTCGGAGTACCAGACCCTCGTCTCGCTGCGGCTCAAGGCCGAGCTCAACCGCATCGCCCCCGCGGGCACGCCGCGCCATTTCGTCGTCAACACCGGCGCCGAGGCGGTGGAGAACGCGATCAAGTCGGTGCTCCTGAACCGGGTCCGCACCGCCGGGGAGGTGGACGGCGGCTTCATCGTGTCCTTCGAGGGCGCCTTCCATGGCCGCACCCTCGGCAGCCTGGCGGTCACCCACCGCAAGAAGGCGCGCCTGGGGTTCCCGACCTTCGACTGGCCGGATGTCCCCTTCCCCGCCGACGATGCCGGCGCCAAGGTGACGGCGCGGCGCGAGGAGCGAAGCCTCAAACAGCTCTGGGACCTCCTGGTCTCGGGCCGGCTGCCGCACGCCGACAAGAGCAAGGAGAACTTCCAGCGCGAGCTCGCCGCCATCGACGAGTACCTCGAGGATCCGGGGCGGGACCTGGCGGCGTTCGTCCAGGCCCAGCGCGCGGCCCTGAGCGCCGAGGTCGTGCGGCGCAGCCGGCGCGTCGCCGCCGTGCTGGTCGAGCCGATCCAGGGGGAAGGCGGCGTGCGGCTCACCACCGCCCGCTTCATGCGCAGGCTGCGCCTGCTCACCCGCATCTACGACGTGCCGCTGGTGTTCGACGAGGTGCAGACCGGATGGGGCATGACCGGCCGGATGTGGGCGCACGAGCTGTTCGAGCTTCCCTGCCCGCCGGACGTCGTGACGTGGGCGAAGAAGGCCCAGAACGGCGTGTTGTTCGTGAGCGACGAGCTGGCGACGTTCTTCCAGGAGGAGAAGAAGTTCAACACCACCTGGGAGGGCGACTCGGTGGGGATGGTGCGGCTCATGGCGCTGCTCGATCACCTCGACCTGGAGCAGGTGCGCCGCACCGGAGCGCAGGCCCGGGCCGGCCTCGAAGGCCTGGCGCGTGACTACCCCGAGATCCTCAAACTGGCGCGACGCCCTGCGCGACCGCGCGTTCCGGCTCGGGCTCGTGCTCCTGCCGGCGGGGGAGCGCGTGCTCCGATTCTACCCGCGTTACGACACCGAGCCCTACGCCCTGGACGAGGCGCTGGCGATCCTGCGGCGCGCCGTGGACGACATCGTGGGCGGGCGGGTGGTGCCCTCGGCGACGGCAGCCGGGCCCGAGATCCGGGTCGGGGCGCTGGAGTGCCCGCTCGAAGCCGTCGAGGTCCTCGACATCACGCCCGCGAGCTTCGAAACTCTGAAGGATCAGATCATGGCGGTCGAAATCGATCGCTATGGAGCGGTCTCGCATTATCCGCCCGACGTGCTGCGCGCCGGCCGCCGGCCGCTGCTCCAGTTCCCCGCCGAGATGCTCGAGGCGACGGTCGGGAACGCGGGGGCCATCGGGGTGGCCCTCCGCGACTGCGTCTCGCAGCGGATCGTGGCCTACGCGCTCGGCAGCGCGCTCGAGAGCCACGACGAGGAAGGCGTCGGCACCGACCCGCGCCAGGGCGAGAACAACACCTATTACCTGCAGGCCCTGGCGACGCTGCCATCGGTGCAGAACCACGTCGAGATCGAGAACCGCCTGCTCGAGATCGTCCGCGCCCGGGCGCGGGAGGCGGGCTTCGAGTTCCTCTCGGCGCTGATCGAGGAACGCATCCACCAGACCGGGCCGGCCTGGTTCCGGGAGGCCGCGATCCTCCAGACATTCGACAACTACCTGCGCAGCGGGATTCGCTTCGTCTACGTCCAGGTGGACCTCGCGGCAGCCGGGGAGCCGGAGCCTTCGGCGAGCGCGGGCTGAGCGGGACGGCGCTTCGAGCGACCGGGAGAGGGGAGGTCGGCAACATGACCGAAGTCAGAACCGAGGTTGGAATGTGGATCGAGCACCGGCGGGCAGGCGCCCGCGGCGGCGAGAAGATGGCGGTCGAGAACCCGGCGACCGAGGAGACGATCGCGTGCGTGCCGCGGGCGCAGGCCGCCGACATCGACGGGGCGGTGGAGGCGGCGCGGCGCGCGCAGCCGGCGTGGCGGCGGTTGCCGGGGCTCGACAAGGCCAAGCTGCTCCACGAGGTCGCGTCGCGGATCCGTTCGATGCGCCGCGAGTTGGGCGAGCTCATGACGCTGGAGGGCGGCAAGCCCATGATCGAGAACCTCGACGAGATCGAGTGGACCGCCGCCTGCTTCGACTACTACGCGGAAGTCGGCCGCCACTCGCGCGGCAACGCCATCCCCCCGAGCTTCGAGCACCAGGTCAACTTCACGGTCAAGGAGCCGTTCGGAGTCGTGGTGGCGATCGTGCCCTTCAACTACCCGTTGCTGCTCATGGCGTGGAAGGTGGCGCCCGCCCTGGCGGCCGGGAACACCGTCATCATCAAGCCGGCCGAGCAGACCCCGCTCGCCACACTCGAGCTCGCGGGCGCCTTCGAGACCCTGCCCCCGGGCGTGGCCGGCATCGTTACCGGCGTGGGCGAGGAGGCGGGGGAGGCCCTGGTGACCCACCGCCAGGTCGACATGGTCGCGTTCACCGGCGCGACCGCCACCGGCAAGCGGATCATGCGGCTGGCCTCCGACAGCCTGAAGAAGGTGAACCTCGAGACCAGCGGCATCGACCCGTTCATCGTGTGTGAGGACGTCGAACTCGACGTCGCGGCGCGCGGCGCGGTGTGGGCCCGGTACCTCAATGCCGGCCAGGTGTGCACGTCGGCCAAGCGCTTCTACGTCGTCGACGCCATCGCCGACGCCTTCGTCGATCGCTTCACCACGCTCGCCCGCGAGATCGTGGTGGGCGATCCCCGGCGCCCCGAGACCGACATGGGGCCGGTGATCTCGGGCGAGGCGCTCGCCCGGGTCCGGCAGTCGATCGAACGGGCGACCCGCGAGGGAGCGCGGCTGGTCGCCGGCGGCGGCAGGCCGAAGGGCCTGGACCGCGGCCACTACCTCGAGCCCACGGTTCTCGACCACGTCCGGCACGGCGGCTCGGCGACCCGCGAGGAGGTGTTCGGACCGGTGGCGGCGATCGTGCGGGTGCGCGACGTCGACGAGGCGATCGCGCTCGCCAACGACAGCGACTACGGCCTGGGCGCCAACATCTACACCAACAATCTGCGCTACGTCATGAAGGCGATGGAGGAAGTCAAGGCCGGCACGTTCTGGGTCAACGATCCGCTCACCGACAACGAGGCCGGACCCTTCGGCGGCATGCGCCAGAGCGGGATCGGGCGCGAGTTGGGCGAGGAGGGGCTGGACGCGTTCCGCGAGCCCAAGCACGTGCACATCGACTACCTGCAGGAGCGCAAGAACTACTGGTTCCCCTACGCCGACCGGGCCTGGGAGTGAACATGAACACTCTGCCGCTCTACGTCGGCGGCCGCTTCGAGAACGGCGCCGATCCGTCCCAGGAGGTCGTGAACCCCGCGACCGGAGCCCCGCTCGCCCGCGCCGCCCGCGCCACCCGCGCCGAGACCGATGCGGCCATCCAGGCGGCGCGCGCGGCCTTCGACTCGGGAGCGTGGTCGGGGGCCACGGCGATGAAGCGCGGGCAGGTGCTGCTCGAGGTCGCCCGCCGCCTGCGCGCCGCGACGGCGGAGCTGGCGCGGCTCGAGACCGAGAACATGGGGAAGCCGATCGTCGAAGCCGAGATCGACGTCGCCGACGCCGCCGCCTGCTTCGAGTACTACGGCGGCCTCGCCACCAAAATCACCGGGGACGTGAACCCGGTCCCGGACGAGGCCTTGAGCCTCACGCTCAAGGAGCCGGTGGGGGTGTGCGGGCAGATCATCCCGTGGAACTATCCGCTGCTGATGGCGGCGTGGAAGATCGCCCCCGCGCTCGCCGCCGGCTGCACGGTGGTGCTCAAGCCGGCCGAGGCCACGCCGCTCAGCGCGATCGAGCTGGCGCGCATCCTGGACGGCATCCCGGACCTGCCGAAGGGCGTGGTCAACGTAGTCACCGGCGACGGGCCGGCGGTCGGCGCCCGGCTGGCCGAGAGCGAGTGGGTGGACAAGGTCGCCTTCACCGGCTCGACCCGGATCGGCCGCACCATCCTGCGCGCCGCCGCCGACTCCAACCTCAAGCGCGTGACGCTCGAGCTCGGGGGCAAGTCGCCCAACATCTTCTTCGCGGACGCCCACTGGGAGGCGGCCGTCGAGGGCGCGGTGTTCGGCGTCTTCCTGAACCAGGGCGAGGTGTGCTCGGCGGGATCGCGCATCCTGGTCGAAACGCCGATTCACCAGCGCTTCCTCGAGGCCGTGGTCGAAAAAGCCAGGACCATCCGGCTCGGCGACCCGCTCGACCGCGCGACCCGCATGGGGCCGCTGGTCACGGCGGCGCACCGCGAGCGCGTGCTCTCCTACGTCGAGGAAGGCCGGCGCGAGGGGGCACGGCTGGTGCTGGGGGGCGGCAAGCCCGACGGCGTGCTCGCCCGCGGCGCCTACCTCGAGCCGACCATCTTCGACCGGGTCGATCCGGGCATGAAGATCGCGCAGGAGGAGATCTTCGGGCCGGTGGTGGCGGTGATCCCCTTCGAGGGCGAGCCCGAGGCGGTCGAGATCGCCAACGCCACCCCCTACGGCCTGGCGAGCGCGGTATGGACGCGCGACATCTATCGCGCCTTCCGCGTCGTCAGGAAGCTGCGCGCCGGCATCGTGTGGGTCAACCACATGCAGCCTACCTACGTCGAGGCGCCGTGGGGCGGCATGAAGATGAGCGGCACCGGGCGCGAGCTCGGGCGCCACGGCATCGACAACTACCTCGAGCTCAAGCAGGTGCACGTCAACCTGAGCGAGAGCCCGGTGGGATGGTACTGAGCGTGGGCGCGATCGCGATCAAGACCGCGCTGCCGGGACCCAGGAGCCGGGCGCTGCTCGAGCAGCGCCGGCGCTGGGTCTCGGCGGGCGTCGCGGAGGCGCGGCACGGGATCTTCTTCGAGCGCGCTGAAGGGGCGCTGCTCGTCGACGTCGACGGCAACCAGTTCCTCGACTTCGGCGGCGGCATCGGCTGCCTGAACGCGGGTCACTCGGCGCCGCGCGTGTTGGACCGCGCGCGCGCGCAGATGGAGAAGCTCCAGCACGCCTGTTTCATGGTGGCGCCCTACGAGCCGTACGTGGCGCTGGCGCGCAAGCTGTGCGAGATCGTCCCGATTCCCGGCGCGACCAAGGCGGCGCTCTTCACCAGCGGCGCCGAGGCGGTCGAGAACGCGGTCAAGATCGCGCGCCGCGCCACCGGGCGGCCCGCGGTGCTGGCCTTCGATCCCGGCTTCCACGGCCGCACGCTCCTGGCCTTGACGCTCACCAGCAAGACCACCCCCTACCGCGACGGCTTCGGCCCGTTCGCCCCGGAGGTGTACCGCTTCCCCGTCCCGGACGTGCTCCGGCGGCCGCGCCGAACCGGGGTCGAGGAGTGCGTCGAGCGCGGGATCGCCGACCTTCACCGATTCCTGAAGAGCAACGTGAGTCCGGCCTCGATCGCCTGCGCGGTCGTCGAGCCGGTGCTGGGCGAAGGCGGCTTCATCGTGCCGCCGCGGGCGTTCCTGCTCGAGCTCGGTCGCCTGTGCAAGCAGCACGGCATCGTGCTGGTCGCCGACGAGGTGCAGACCGGCTTCGGACGCACCGGCAGGATGTTCGGGTGCGAGCTCGGGGGGCTCGAGCCCGACCTCGTGTGTCTGGCCAAGTCGCTGTCGAACGGCTTCCCGCTCTCGGCGGTCGTCGGTCGCGCCGAGCTCATGGACGCGCCCCAACCGGGCGGCCTCGGCGGCACCTTCGGCGGGAACCCGGTGGCGTGCGCCGCCGCTCTCGGCGCCATCGAGGCCCTCGAGGACGGCCTGCTCGAGCGCGCGGCCGTGCTCGGGGCCGAGGTGGAGCGGCGCTTCACGTGCTTCGCCGCCCGCTTCCCGTTCATCGGCGACGCCCGCGGTGTGGGCGCCATGCGCGCCCTCGAGCTAGTGCGCGACCGCGAGACGCTCGAGCCCGACAAGGGGCGGACCGAGCGAGTGCTCGAGCGCGCCGCCGCCCGCGGCCTGCTCCTGCTCTCGGCCGGTCTCGGTGGCAACGTGATCCGGACCCTGATGCCGCTGGTGATGAGCGACGCCGAGCTCGACGAGGGACTGCGGGTCCTCGAAGCGTCCCTCGCCGAGGTGGCATGAAGCAGCGCATCCGGGCGCGTTCGGCGGGGCGCAACGGCGCGTCCCGCCGCGGCGCGGCGACCGGCCGCGTCTCCCGCCCGGGCCGCGGCGTTGCCCGATCCGCGAGGCGACGACGGAGGCCGCGGGTCGTCATCCTCGGCGGCGCCGGCGCCATGGGACGCATCACCGCCGCCGATCTCGTGCGCACGAGCCGAGGCGCGGTCGAGATCGTGGTGGCGGACCGCGACGTTCCGAGGGCCGCCGCGCGGGGCGGGGGGCGCGGCCCCGGGGTCAGGGCGATCCAGGTCGACGTCGCCGATCCGGCGAGCCTCGAGCGCGCGCTCCACGGAGCGTCCGTGGTGATCGCCTCGCTGCCCTATCGTCTGAACCTCACCGCGATGCGCGGCGCTCTCGCGGCCGGAGCCCACTACCTCGACCTGGGAGGCCTCTTCCACGTCACCCGCCGGCAACTCGAGCTCAACCCCGAGTTCGAGCGGGCCGGGATCATAGCGATCCTCGGCATCGGCTCGGCTCCCGGCATCATCAACGTGCTGGCGGAGCTCGCGGCTCGCGATCTGGACCGGGTGCGCGAGATTCATTGCCTGGTGGGGGCAGTCGATCGCACCCGCTACCGCGTGGTCCCGGCACTCGGCTTCGGATACTCCGTCGACACGCTACTCGACGAGTTCGTGCTGCCGTCGGCGGTGTTCCGCGACGGGGCGTTCTCGTTGGTGCCGGCGCTCGACCCGCGCGAGCGGATCGAGGTGCGATTCCCGCCGCCGGTCGGCCCGCTCGCGGTCGACACCACGCTCCACTCCGAGGTGGCGACGCTGCCGTCGAGCTTCGCCGCCCGCGGCATCCGCGAGGTCACCTTCCGGCAAGGTTTCGAGCGCGCCTTCATGGACAAGCTGAGGTTCCTGGTCAAGCTGGGGCTCGCGGACACGACCGAGCTCGAGCTCGGGAACGGGGGAAACAAGGCGGTGCGGGCCGGAGTGACCCCGCGCCAGGTCTTGCTGGAGCTGGTCGGGAGACTGCCGGCGGCGACCGCCGTGGGCAGGCCGGGACGCTACGAGGTGCTCCGAGCCCTGGTACGCGGCACGCGGCGCGGCCGCTCGGTCAGCGTCGTCGCCGACTGCCATGTCGGCCCGCGGGCGGGTTGGGGCATCGGGCCGGACATCGACACCGGCGCCCCGCCCTCGATCGCGGCGCAGCTCCTGCTTTCGGGCAAGATCGAGGCCCGTCCGGGGGTGTGGGCCCCCGAGGAGGTCGTTCCCGTCGAGCCGTTCGTGCGCGAGCTCAAGCGGCGCGGCATGCGGATCACCTGTCGGGCCGTGGCGCACCGGCCCGGCGGCGCGGCGGCTCGTCCCGCTCGCTCGGCGGGGAGTGCCGGCGGCGTTTGAAGAGCGCCCTTAAAGCCCCGGTTCCTACGCCACCCGCCCCAGGTACTCCCCGCCCTCGCCCGCCTGCAGGACGTCCGCCAGCGCATCGAGACAATCGCCCGAGAGTCCGATCCCGCGATCCCGCTCCATGAGCTGCACCGCGGTCTCCTCGGGCAGCGCCGGCCGGTAGGGGCGGGCGGTGGTGAGCGCGTCGTAGATGTCGGCGGTCGCGATCACGCGCGAGCCGAGCGGGATCTGCTCGGCGCGCAGGCCCTGGAAGTAGCCGCGGCCGTCCAGGCGCTCGTGGTGGGCGCCGGCGATCACCGCCAGGTTCTCGAACCCCCGGATGTGCTCCAGGATGCGCTGCGTATAGTAGGGGTGGAGCCGCACCGTCTCCCACTCCTCGGGGCCCAGGCGTCCGGGCTTGTCGAGGATCGAGTTCGGCACGTAGAGCTTACCGATGTCGTGGAGCAAGGCGGCGCGCCTGAGCTCGATCAGCTGCTCGGTTCCATGGCCGAGCCGGGCCGCGATCTTGAGCGCCATCTCGGTGACGCGAAACGAGTGCGACGCGGTGAACGGCGACTTGGCGTCCACCACCTCCGCGAACCCCAGGGCGATGCGATCCAGGGTGCCCGGCCCCGCGAGCAGCGAGGCTCCGTCCGGCTCGCCGTTGCGCACCGCGTCGCGGAGGCCCTGCGCGTTGAGCGCGCACCACAGAGCCATCCGCTGCTCGAGGCGATGGTCGCAGGCCTCGACCAGCGCGGGATCGAACCACCGGCCCTTCTTGGATTGCGCGAGCTGGATGGCCCCGCGCGGACCGTGCACCATCGCGAACACCTCGAGGATCTGCGAGATGCAGATGATGCGCGAGAGCAGCGGGATCTCGTCTCCCCGCGCTCCGCGCGGGCGCCCGCTGCCGTCCCAGTGCTCGTCGATCGAGCGCACCGCCTCGGCGGCGCGCTCCCCGAGCCCGAGCCGCCGCACGATGCTCGCGCCGCGGGTCGAGCGCATCTCGACCAGCTCGGTCGCCACGCTCGAGCCGGCGCGGGCCAGCATCGCCACGCGGCGCGCGCGCTCGCCCAGCGAATCGCCCGGCACGAAATGCTTGAGCCCGAACCGGGCGGCCTTGAGCGTGTTGCCCCAGTCCACGAGCTTGAGCCAGTGCTGGGCGAGCCGATCGTCCCCGCCGAACAGCTCGTGGACGCGTGCCGAGCTGCTCGAGCAGCCGACGTCCTTGAGCATCATGGCGTAGTAGAGATCGCGCCGGTCCTGGAGCGAGAGGCCCAGGTGATCGGCGAGCTCCATGCCGATCAAGCAGGTCCGGAGCGAGTGACCCATGGGCTCGCCCTCGGTGAGGTCGAGGGCGAAGGACAGGGCAGCCAGAACTTCCGAGACCCGTACGGCCTCTGCAGGTGGGGTTGGCGGGGTGCGCGAGGTCACGTTGTTGATATCGGCGGCGGCCGCTAGGAGATTGAGAGAGAATGAGCTAGCGAGACGGCGGGTCGGCAAAATGCAGACCTTGCGTTGCAAGCTGCCGGAGCTCGAAACGGCGCGGCCTGGAGCAAA
The DNA here is from genome assembly GCA_005893225.1 of Candidatus Eiseniibacteriota bacterium. Classification (GTDB taxonomy): domain Bacteria; phylum Eisenbacteria; class RBG-16-71-46; order RBG-16-71-46; family RBG-16-71-46; genus WS-3. Next base: position 5,915 of record VBOT01000048.1, on the reverse strand, counting down.
CGCAACCGCAGGGTTCTTCGCTCGGGTTCGCCACTGGGTCAAATGGCTATTGAAGGCGCGACGAAAGCGGCTAGACTTGATTCGGTTTCCGACACAACTCGCGACAAGCCCCGGCACTTAGGCGGTCTCCCTCAGCCGACGGGTCACCGGCACTGTCGTCCCTTTCGGCCCAGAGAGTACTCATGGCCCCCGAACGTTGCCTCGCAGCGCTCAAGCGCGCCGCCCTCGCGATCCTGTTCGTGCTTCCCACCGCCGCCCCGGCGGCCCACGCTCTCAAGATCGTGAACTACAACATCACCAACTATCCGAGCGCCAACGGCGCCGGACGGGACCCCTATTTCCGGATCGTCATGGCCCCGACCGTCACGGACACGGTCCGGGCCGACATCGTCGTTTCGCAGGAGCTCCAGAGCCAGGCCGGCGTGGACGAGTTTCGCAACAGCGTCCTGAACACGCTCGAACCCGGGATGTGGGCCTCGGCGCCGTTCACCAACGGCAACGACACCGACAACGCGCTGTTCTACAAGCCTTCCAAGGTCCAGTTCCTCGGCCAGTGGTCCTTCTACCCCAACCCCGCGAATCTCCTGAGGCTGGTGAACTGCTACCGGCTCAAGCCCGTCGGCTACTCGGACGGGTCCGCGGAGCTGCGCATCTACTCGCAGCACCTCAAGGCCTCGCAGGGCTTCGAGTCGCAGCGGCTCGCCGAGGCCACCGGGATCCGCGACAGCATGAACGCGGTGCCGCCCGGCACGCACTGCATCCTGCTCGGCGACTTCAACATCTATACCAGCACCGAGCCCGCGTTTCAGAAGCTCCTGGAGAACCAGGCCGACAACGACGGCCGCGTCTACGACCCGCTGAACGCCGTCGGCGCCTGGCACGACGGCTCCTCGTTCGCCCCGATCCACAGCCAGTGTCCCTGCCTCAGCTGCCCGACGGGCTCGGGCTTCTCGGGAGGCGGCCTCGACGACCGCTTCGACATGTTCCTGCCCACCCTCAACATGGGAAGCGGCGAGGGGCTGAGCGTGGTCCCCGGCAGCTATCACCCGGTCGGGAACGATGGCCTGCACTTCAACCTCAACATCACCGACCCGCCGACGATTCCCGAGGGCGCGACCTACGCGAACGCGCTCTGGACCGCGAGCGACCACCTGCCGATCCGGATCGTGTTCCAGGTGCCGGCGAAGATCGGCGTGGCCTCGAGCCTCGACTTCGGCACGGTGATCGTGGGGGCGACGGCCGACCTCTCGGTCTCGAACCCGGCCGTCCCGCCCGCCGACGAGCTGAACTGCACCTTCGCCGCGAGCGCCGGGTTCTCGCCGCTCACCGGCAGCGCCGACGTTCCCGCGGGCAGCGCCGCGACGATCGGAATCGCGACCACGCCGGGAGCGCCGGGGCCGCGCGCGGGCACGCTGACCGTCGGCTGCGACGACCCCGACCAGCCCTCGCCGGCCGTGAGTCTCGCCGCCAACGTGCTCGACCACGCCTCCGCGTCCCTCGATCCCCAGGCGGCGGTGCTCCAGGAGACGCTCGACTTCGGCTCCCACGAGCCCGGCGGGTTCTCGACCGAGAGCGCGAGCGTCTACAACCGCGGCTACAGCTCGCTCCAGGCCCGGCTCCAGATCGGCTCGGAAACCATCACCGGCGGGGACGGCCGCTTCTCGATCGCCGAGGTGTCGGGCTCGCCGCTGGTCGCCGACTCGGCCCGCACCTACGTCATCGCCTTCGACGATGCCGGCGCCACGCAGGATTCGACCTACGAGGCCAACCTCACCGTGGCGAGCGCCGACGAGGCCCTCCCCGGGGCCGCCGCCCAGCCCGACCTGATGGTGACGCTCACGGCCCGCGTCCAATCCGGGCCTGCCGCGGCGCCGGGCCCGGCCGCCCCGGCGGTCACGCGGCTCCACGCGCCCGCGCCCAATCCGCTCGCGAGCGCGAGCGTGGTGCGGTTCGACCTCGCGCGGCCTGGCAGGACACGGGTCGAGGTGTTCGACCTGACCGGGCGCCGAGTGGCTCTCCTCGCCGACCGCGACTACCCGGTCGGCCGCTACGCGCTCTCCTGGAGCGGCCGGGACGATGCCGGGGCCGAGGTCGGACCGGCCGTTTACTTCGTGCGGTTGAGCGGCCCTGGCCTCCACCCGCAATCGGCCCGGCTGGCGGTCGTGAGGTGAGACCGGCGCGAGTCGGAATCATCGCGGCGCTGGCCCTCGCGGCGGCGGCGCCGCCCGCGCACGCGCTGCGCGTTGCCACCTGGAACCTGTGGGATTACCCGACCATGTTCCTCTCGACACGGCAGCCGCTGTTCCGGACGGTGCTCGCGAACCTCCAGCCCGACGTGATCATCGTGCAGGAGATGGGGACCGCGGCCGGGCGCGACTCGTTCAAGCTCGATGTCCTGGACGTGATCGAGCCCGGGCAGTGGACCGCAAGCCCGTTCGTTTCTCTCAGCACCACGGAAGGAAGCGCCGTGTTCTACAGGTCCTCCAAAGTGGCACTCTCCAGCCTGGGCTCGATTAACACGGGGGGCCCTCGCAACGTCCTCTCGTGCATCATGAAGCCGGTCGGTTACGCCTCGAGCGCGGCGTGGTTCCGGCTCTACTCGGTGCACTTCAAGGCCGGCAGCACGGCCACCGACTCGACCACGCGGCGCCAGGAGTGCGCCAGCCTTCGCAACACGCTCAACCTGGCCCCGGCCGGCACCAACCTCCTCCTGGGAGGCGACACCAACTTCTACGGCGACTGGGAGGGCGGCTACATCCGTCTGACCGAGTCGCAGGCCGACGACGACGGCCGCCTCAAGGACCCCTTCAGCCTGCCCGGGACGTGGAACCAGTTCGCCTACCGCTGCTATCACACCCAGTGCCCCTGCAACGCGACCTGCCTGAGCGGCATGTCGGGCGGCGGGCTCGACGATCGCTTCGACCTGTTCCTCACCTCGTCCTCGCTGCAGGACGGGGAGGGGACCGACCTGGTGCCCGCCGGGTAC
>VBOT01000048.1:0-2903 GCA_005893225.1 Candidatus Eiseniibacteriota bacterium | reverse complement strand
CCGTCCCGGCCGATGTCGCCAACGCCTTGAACCACGCGTCGGACCACATCCCGGTCGTGGTCACGCTCCAGGTTCCGGCCAAGGTGATGGCCGCCTCGGCCCTGGACTTCGGCACCGTGATCACGGGCGCCACCGCAAGTGCGAACCTCGCGGTGTCGAACCCGGCCGTCCCGCCCGCGGACGAGCTCGACTACAGCTTCTCCGCTCCACCCGGCTTCACCGCCCCCGCTGGCCCGTTCCAGGCGATCGCCGGAGCGTTTTCCAACAACCACACCATCGGCATGAGCACGGCCGGCGCCGGCGACCTGAGCGGCACGCTGATCGTCGCCACCGACGATCCCGACTCGGCGTCGAAGCCCGTGCTGCTCTCGGGGCGCGTGCTGCGGCACGCCGCGCCGTCGCTCGACTCGCTGGCATCCGTCCCGAGCGGCAACCTGGACCTGGGCTACCACACCTCCGGGCAGTTCCCGGACAGCAGCGTCCGGGTGCACAACCTCGGCTACGACGCCCAGCAGGCGAGGCTGTCCGTGAGCTCGGGCGTCATCACCGGCGGGGGCGGCAGGTTCTCGATCGTGGGAGGGTTCACGAGCGCGCTGATCGCGGGCACGGGGAAGACCTACGACGTGCACTTCGACGACAGCGGCGCGGCCCAGGACTCGACCTACGAGGCGACGCTCACTTTCAAGAGCGACGACGAGGCGCTGCCGGGATCGCATGCCGCCCCGGACCTGGTGGTCAACCTTCGGGCGCGCCCGCTCTCGGAGGCGACGGGCGTCGGCGATGTCCACCCCGCGGCGCTGCGGCTCTACCCCGCGCACCCGAACCCGCTCTCGGGTGAGACCTGGCTGGGATTCGATCTGCCGGGACGGGCGCCGGTCTCGCTCGAGATCTTCGACCTGTCCGGCCGTCGGGTGTCGAGCCTCGCCTCGGGCGTTCGCGAGGCCGGGCGCTACCAGACGAGCTGGAGACCTCTCGATGCGAGCGGCGGGCGGATCGCGGGTGGGCTCTACTTCGCGCGCTTGAGCGTTCCGGGACGAACTCTGGTGGAGCGCTTGGTGGTTCTACCTTAGCTTCTTCCCACCCCCTCACTCACCAGCATCCTCCGCTGGCGCGGGTCCGCCCTCCGGCGTGACCTCGTAGCCGGGGCAGGCGAGCACCGGCAGGCGCGGGTACTTCTCGAAGCGCGGGTCGACGGCCGCGAGCGAGCAGAGCCAGAAACGGCTGCGCGGCGTGGTGACGACCCGCGCGTGCCGGCAGCTCGCGCACAGTCCAACCTGTTTCGATTCTTCGCGATCCAACCCCGCTCCCTGGGTCGGATGGCGCGGCGGGGCTCGCACGCGATCGCCGAGCCCGGCGAGACGCCACCGCCACCCACCTGCACGCGGCCGACCGGCCGACGGGACCCCGACGGACCGAGCGCCACCCGGCGTCGCCGACCCTTGCCCCCCCGGCCCCGCTATCTCGTGTGCCTCGTGGCCGTTCGACGGCCGCGCCGCGACTCGCCAGCGCCTGAGACCGACCTCCAGTGTCGGAGAACATGCCGCTTTCTTCCCGCCAGGACCAGGTCGCGCGGCGTTCACGAGTCTCCGCTCGGCGCCGGAACAGCAGGCGCGAGGTCACCTCCGCAGCCATCCACCCGGGCACAGTACTTGCCCCGGGTGAGGGTGACACCCTTGCCTTGGCAACTCGTAAACAGAGGAAGGACCGAATGATGAAGAAGCTGATTCTGGGAACGCTGTTCCTTGCCGTGGCCGCGGCACCGGCCGGCGCGTACGTCCAGGTCGGCCACCTGGCCCAGCAGCAGCACATGTCCGCCACGTCGCAGCAGGCGAACGAGGTGCTGGTGGCGCACCGCACCATGAACAACTACGCGCAGCCGGCTCCCGAGCCAGTCTACATGCAGGACGTCTCCGCGGCGGTCAACCCGGTCCCCGAGCCCGGCACGATCGCTCTCACCTCCATGGGGCTCCTGGCACTGGGCGCCGCGAGGCGCCGTCGCACCACCTCCTAGATCGCGCCTCGATCCGGATTGCTCGAGCGGCGGGGATGACCCGCCGCTCGTCATTTGTGGCGGACCACCGGGGGAACGCTGTCGTCCCTCCACCCTGATGGAGCCGGCCAGCGCGAGCTCGCTTCACTCCGGGCCCGGCACCGGCGAGTCCCGTCTGCGCTAGACTGGCGGCGCATGCATGCCCCGCCCCGCGTAACCCCCTTCGCGCCCTTGCCCCGCCCGCGCAGGCCCCGGGCTTCATGACCGCCCGGCCCGCTCACCCCCGTCCCGCGCCACCTCCCCGCAAGCCCCGTTTCTCGCTCCACGGAACCCCGGAGATCGGCCCAAGCGAGAAACGCCTCTGGACGCGGCTCGCGTGGGGACTCGCCGCCCTGGTCTCGCTGGCGCTCCTGGCCGTGGCGCTCGGGCCGCACCGCGTCGGCGACTATTTCACCGAGACGGACTTCTACGGCGCCTACGCGCAGGGAGCCCGGCTGGTGGAGCACGGCAGGCTCATCCCGGCGCGCTACGGGGTGATCGGACCCGGCTACGAGGTCGCGCTCGGTCTCCTGGGCTTCCTGGTTCCCGACCTTGCCCAACCTGTTCCTCGCCGCGGAGCTCCTCTCGATCCTCTCCGCCGGCGCCATCCTGGTGCTCTGGTTCCACCTGCTCGCCCCGCGCGCCGGCGAGCGCGTGGCGTTCCTGGCCACCGTCTTCATGGCGGCGAACGCGCACTTCTTCCACCACGGCTACATCGCCGCGACCGATACGTTCGCGATCGCGCTCCAGGGCACCGCCCTCTACCTGCTGCTCGGGCACGCTAGCCCGCGCTCCGTGGCCGCCGCGGGGCTGGTGGCGGCGCTGGCCTTCCTCACCCGGTACAACTCGATCTACCTCTTGCCGGCCGGCTTGA
>VBOT01000047.1:14240-15648 GCA_005893225.1 Candidatus Eiseniibacteriota bacterium | reverse complement strand
ATGGGCGCGCGCGCGATTGGGACTGGAGCGCGTCCTGTTCGTCCCCTCGGGCGTGCCGCCCCACAAGCGAGGGCGGCGCGTCACCGCCCCGGAGCACCGGATCGCCATGGCCCGTCTGGCGGTGCGCGGCAACCCGGCGTTCGGGGTCTCGACCCTCGAGTCGCGCCGCGACGGCCCCTCCTACACCGTCGACACGCTGCGCGCGCTGCGCGCGCGCCGTCCCGGGGAGCGGCTCTACCTCTTGCTCGGCGAGGACAGCTTGGAGGAGCTCCCGACCTGGCGCGAGCCCGAGGCGATCCGGGGCCTGGCCACGCTGGTGGTGGCAGCCCGGCCCCCGGGCGTCACCGCGGGGGCCCCGCGGGGGGGCCCCGGGGCGGGCGCCGCGCTCTCGGCTCCCGGCCTGTCGGGGCACGGCGTGCGGTGGCTCGACAATCCCCCGATCGCGCTGTCGTCGAGCCAGGTGCGGCGTCTCGCCCGCGCCCGGCACTCGCTTCGCTACCTGGTGCCCGAAGCCGTGCGCGCCTACATCGAGCGCCACCGGCTCTACCGGAGAACGCGATGACCTACCGGCCGCGCGAGTTCTGGGAGCGGAGAGACCGGGCTCTCGCTGGCCTACAACCGCGCCTGCTACGCGCTGCGCCGCTCGGTGCTCGACCGGGCGCTGGCGAGAGCCGGCATGGACCCGGCCGGCAGGCGGGTGCTCGATGTCGGCTGCGGGACCGGATTCTTCACCGACTACTACCTGGGGCGCGGCGCCCAGGTGACCGGGCTCGACATCACCTCGGCCTCGATCGAGCGGCTGCGCGCGCGGTTTCCCCGGGCAAGCTTCGTCCTCGCCGACGTGAGCGAGGCCTCGCTCGAGGAGCGCTACGACGTCGTGAACGCGTTCGACGTGCTCTACCACATCACCGATGACGACCGCTGGGGCGCGGCGGTGCGGAATCTCGCCGCCGCCGTGGCGCCGGGCGGGGTGCTGCTGGTGACGGACCTGTTCTCTCGACTGGACCGGCTGGCGGAGCACAACCGGGTCCGCCCGCTGGATGCCTACGAGGATCTCCTCTCCGCAGCCGGCCTCGAGATCACCGGACTCTATCCGACTCACGTGCTGCTCAACCGCGAGCTGGGCCTGTTCCGTTTCCTGAATAGGCTGCCCGGGGGGCTCCTCGCGACGGATCGTGTGCTGCTGAGGCTGGGGTTCGGGGACAGCCCGGCCGCGAACAAGCTGCTGGTCGCCGCTCGAGCAGCGACCTAGCTGCCGTCGGTCGCGGGCCGAAGCGAGTGTGCGCCCCTACCGCGCCACGACCAGCTTCAACGATTGCGATCGGTACGTCTGGGTGAGTCGCACCCAATAGAGACCGACCCGCAGCTTGGATCCCTCCGCCAGAGCAACGGAGTGGCCCCCGCGACC
>VBOT01000047.1:11686-14198 GCA_005893225.1 Candidatus Eiseniibacteriota bacterium | reverse complement strand
CTCCAAGATCGCGGGCGAGGGGTCGGGCAGAGAGAACGTCACCACGATTTCGCCGGTCGTGCAGGGATTGGGAGCCACGCTCCTCAGCGAGAACACCAGCTCCGCATCGACGACCGCCGTCGGCTGCCCGGTTGCGAACACGGAGTAGCCGCTCTCGTTGCCATGCACGTCCACGGCTGAGACCTTGTAGAAGGACGCGGTGCTGCCGGCAGGGTCCACGTAGCCGGTGTCGGCCTTTTCGGCGATCATCGTCTCGGGCGAAGGCACGAAATCATCAGAGCCCCCACGGTAGATACGATAACTCGCGAGGTCGCCCTCGGTATTTGGGTCCCAGTGCAGAACGATTCCGTCCGACGTTGCTTCCCCCGCCAGCCTAGCGGGGGGGCTCGGCGCCAGGTTGTCGACCGAGTAGCCACTGTCGATGTTCGAGGAGTAGAAGACGAACGGGTCGGACGTGAGTGCCGTGATGAAGAATGCTGTGTAAGGGTTGCTGCTTCACATCGAGTCCTGCGTGGTCGGGGAGGTGTAGCCGTAGCCCTCGAGTCCCTGGGCAGGCAACGTGGCGATCTCCTCCCAGTAGGTCGTCTCGACGGTTCCGTCGCCGCGCGGCGTCTGCGTCGTTAACCGGCGAACCCCGTCCGCGGACGCCTCGCTCACCCCGGCGGCCATGCCCGACTCGGGGTGTATGCGGCGCCACACCCGGTAGCCCGTGATGGTGCGCAAGGCGGGAACGTCGAGCCTGCTCCTGAGCCAAGTCACGAAGACGAACCCGCCGTCGTCGTTGGGCACATCCCTCACGCGGGTGAGAACTGGGGCGTTGCTGGGGGGAGGAGGAGCCGGCTCGCATCCGCTGAACAGGATCGAGATGCTTGCATCGCCGTAATTCACTGCTACCAGGTCGGTGAAACCGCCCTCGTTGAAGTCGCCGCTCGTGAGCGGGAACGAGACCGCGCCCGCAGGGTAGCTTGTGATCGACCCGAAAGTGCCGCTCCCCACGCCCCCCGACCCCTGACCGAGGAACGTCCACACCACGTTTCTTCTACCGTCCCCTGCAGCCAGGTCGAGGATGCCGTCCTGGTTCCAGTCGCCCACCACGAGGCCCGCGCATTGGTTGCCGTTGTTGAAGATGGTCGGGGAGCCGAAGCTGCCGTTGCCGACGCCGCCGGAGCCCTGGCCGAGCAGGATGCCCACGCCGTTGAATCCCGCGTCCCCGACGGCGATATCCAGGATGCCGTCTTCGTTGAAGTCGGCCACCGCGACCGCAAACGGCTCGGTCGTTGCGGTGAAGTTGCGAGGCGAACCAAACGTCCCATTGCCAAGGCCGTCAAGCACCGCGACCAGGCCGGCGTAGTTACAGGTCGCCACCAGATCGGTGTTCCCGTCTCCGTTGAAATCTCCCGTGGCGATCCCTGTAGAGACTTGAGCGATCGGATAGAGGGTCGCCGCACCAAAGGTGCCATCACCCACGCCGCTCCCGCGCCCGAGCAGCACGGCAACTGTGGCGCTGGTGTTGTTCGGGAGCGCGAGATCCATGATCCCGTCGTGGTTGAAATCGCCCGTGACGACATTGAACGGCCCATTGCCGGCGGGATAGCTGGCGGGAGCCGCAAATGTGCCGTCGCCCCTGCCGATCAGGATGGAGACGTTGCCGCTCGCAACGTTGGCGACCGCGAGATCCAGGTGTGCGTCGTGATTGAAGTCACCGGTCGTGAGACCGAATGGCTCCGTGCCGGCAGCGAATGCCGTCGCCGGGCCGAATGTCCCGTTTCCGACTCCGGCGCTGCCGAGGCCTAGGAGCACCCATACGGCACCTGAGGCGCCCCCGTGGCCCGCATCGCTGCATGCCACGGCTACGTCGAGGATGCCGTCTCCGTTGAAATCGCCCGTCGTGGCGCCGTGCGGGTTGGGCCCGGTCGAATAGACGACTTGATCGTGAAACAGAGCAGTCGATGAACACTCGGCCCTCGCTGGGCTTGGGCTAACGAGCGCGAGGGCGACGAGCGTCACGGCGAGAGCCAGAACCACTATCGACCGCAGGGGATGAGACATGACGACCTCCTCGTTGACCGGTCATACTTGGCTGAAGCCTCAAAAGGGGAGGGTACATCCTTCGGTCCCGGACAACACCGGAAGTCGGTGAACCCCGAACTGGCCATGCAGTCGAAACGGCAAGTTCGGTCGCCTTGGGACCTACGACGGTTCCTGCGTGCAGCCGCTCCAGCTCGTCTCTTCGCACCTGGAGTTGATGGTCACGGAAGCCTGGATTGAGGCATATCACCTTCCAGCGCGTCGGTGAGGCAAAGGGGTGAGAACTCGGGAACCAACTGCTTTCCGCAATAGAAGCACCGGGCTACGCGTTTTCGCGTGCATGGCCCAGCAAGTACGTGGCGCCGGTCTTCTTCAAGTGGACGGTGTTCGTGCCTGACGCCAGGCGTGGGGGGAGAAGCGGGATTGAACTGGGTGAAGCGTGCCTCCGGGGGGGGCGTCTTGTCCCTTCGCGGTGAAGTGGACC
>VBOT01000047.1:11144-11675 GCA_005893225.1 Candidatus Eiseniibacteriota bacterium | reverse complement strand
CGGTCTCCCGCACTGGCACCTTCGCCCCATCCGCGCCGGGCGCGGCAAGGAGGGTGTTGGGCCAAGGCCCGGGCCTGAGCCCGGGATCGAGCCGGCCGGCTGTCATCGTCCCGGGCGGCAAGGCCAGCTCGGTCCACACCGGCACCGGGGACCACCGCCACTCGGCCACGCCGCCGCGAAGATGGAAGTCGAGATCCAGCGGCCCCCATCGCGTCGGGGCGTGGCGCACGGTGCCGCTCGCCCACCACCGGCGCCTGGCGCCGAGTGTCAGCCGCAGCGTGTCGGAGTCGTCCTCGATCAAGCAGTTCCGGACCAGGGTCAGGAACGCCGCCGCGGCCGTCGCGTGGGGAGGCAGATTGGCTCCGTAGTCGCGTCCCCGCCGGTCAAACAGCTCGGCGGCTCCGCCGCTCGCGTCTCGCCAGTAGAGAAGGGCCGAGAGAACGCTGTCGGCGGCGGCGCGCCGGCCGCGAAGCAGCGCCCAGGTCCCGAGGTCGGCTCCGACGTATCCGTGAAGGGTGTCCGGCGTGCCGT
>VBOT01000047.1:0-11081 GCA_005893225.1 Candidatus Eiseniibacteriota bacterium | reverse complement strand
CGGATCGCAGGGGCTCAGGGCGTTACAGGGATAGGCCGCGGCGAGATTCCCCCAGTCCCTGCCGCTCCCCTGCCAGGAAGGCGGAATGTCGCGCGCTCCGACGGCCGCCAGGGCGCGCGCAAAGTCGTCCACATAGGCTCGCCGGCTCTTCTCCACCCGGCGGGAGTCCTCTCCGCGTCCGGCCGCGAACAGCAGGCGCGCGGCGGCCCGGTAGCCGGCGATCGCCCAGGCGTCGTTGCCGACGAGCTGCGCCCGGACGAGCTCGTTGTCCTTGGGATCCCCGGCCGGCAGCATGGCCGAGAGCGGATCGCCCGGCCTCTGCCTTCGCTCGCGCAGGCGCTCGTACCACCGCCATGCGCGCCACGCGTCGCCGGCGTAACGGTCCACGTCGACGTCACGCCACGGGCGCAGCAGCACCTGCTCGTAGGCCCAGAGTGCCTGGCCGGTTCCGTCGAGCTGCCCGCGCTGGCTCAGGAACGGCCCGTGAGGCCACTGAAGCTCGCGGAAGCCGCGGACGATCTGTCTCGCCTCGGGGACGTAGCCGTGCAGGACGAGGGCCTGGGCCACGCGTGCACCGTCGCGAACCCAGACGTCGCGATACTGGAACGGATTGCCCAGCGGGATCTCGTGCCCGCCGCGGCGCTCGCGGCAGGAGAGGAGCACCACGCGAGCCGCCCGGACGGCGTTCTCCACCTCGGGGTCCCCGAGGCGGAGAAGGGCCCCGCGCTCGGCTTCCCACCGCCAGAAGGCGCGTGCCTGATCCGCTCGCTCGCGGTGCGGCGCGCGAGCCCAGCTCAGGAGCTCGCTCGAGGGGCACGGGTAGCAGGCCAGCACCATGCGGGCGACCCTGGTCCCGCCGGGTTCGAGCTTCCAGTCGACCCGCCTCTGCCACGGGCCGCCCGGCAGATCCGACCACGCCCGCACCGAGTCGGCCGAAGGAGCGGCGGCCCAGCCCGCCTTCGGTCGCACGCCCAGGGCCGCGTCACTGGCATAGAACGCCTCGGCCGGCCCCGGCTCCGCGAGACTCAGCGACAGCGCGGCCCGATGATCGACGGTTCCGCGGTTCGTGGCCCTGACCTCCAGCGAGACGAGGGAGCCGACCGATTCCCCGGGCAGATGCTGCTGCTTCCGGGGCGCATCGAGGATCAGGGAGTCGACCTGTCCCGGGCGCCACGCGCGGAACGCCTCGCGCTGCTTGCGCCGGTCCGATTCCTCCATCGTCAACTGGATGCGGCGCGAGATGTCGTCCTCGAGCGCGCGCCACGGCGTCACGGGCTGCGGCAGCGCCACGGCCTCGAAGCTCCACTCGAGATCCCCCAGTCGGCGAGTCCAGTGGGCCACGGGACACCAGCGATCCTCGTAGGCGACGGTGTGGGGAGGAGGAGCTTCGGCCCCGTCGGCGGACGGACGGACCTCGACTCTCCAGGCCCCGTTATAGAGGTTCCCGGTGGGCTCGATCAGCATCGACCGCGTGGCTCCCGGCCACATCAGGGCCGCGGTGGGCCTGGCGTAGGCGCCGGGAATCGAGTCGGGGTCGAAGCTCAGGGCGGACTCGGCTCGACCTCGCGCGCAACCCGACAGGGCAAGAACGAGGAGGCCGCCTGCCACGATCTCGGCCGGTTTCAGGGGAAGGGTGGACACCTAGCATCTATCGGCTTCGCCTGGGCGCGGCTTGAACCGCGGAACCCTGGGCGAAGCGCGCGCGGCTCCGTCGACCCGGTGGCCGCTCTCGAGGGCCCCTCTCGGTGTTGTTGGCAAGTGATCTGACCGCTCTCGGTTGCCCCGCGAGTTTAGCCGACTTACGCTCGCGGCTCCGACCCGAGCCTCTGACCCGGAGCCCGCCCAGAATGCCCCGACTCTTCATTCTCGACGCGATGGGATTGGCCTATCGCGCCTATTACGCCTTCATCGGGCGCCCGCTCGTAAACTCCAAGGGCGAGAACACCTCGGCGATCTACGGGTTCGCGAACACCGCGCTCAAGATCCGTCGCGAGGAGAAGCCCGACTTCTGGGCGCTGGCGTGGGACGGTCCCGGCCCCACCCACCGTCACGAGCGCTTTCCCGCCTACAAGGCCACCCGCAAGCCGATGCCCGCCGACCTGCTGGCGCAAATCCCGGCGATCGAGGACCTGGCGCAGACCCTCGGGGTGGCCGTCCTCGAGGTGCCCGGGGCCGAGGCCGACGACGTGATGGCGACCCTGGCGCGACGCGGGGAGCGCGAAGGCCACGAGGTGGTGCTCGTCACCAGCGACAAGGACATGCTGCAGCTCGTGACCGATCGGGTGCGGCTGCTCTCCCCGGTCGGCAAGGGAGAGGACTACGTCTACGTCGACCCCGCCGCGGTGCGCGAGAAGTGGGGCGTTGCCCCCGAGCAGGTGCGCGACGTGCTGGCGCTCATGGGTGACTCCACCGACAACATCCCGGGTGTGCCCGGAGTCGGCCGTAAGACCGCCGCCGAGCTGATCGCCCGGTTCGGCTCGCTGGACGAGCTTTACCGGCGTCTGGCGGAGGTGGAGCGCGAGGCGCTGAGGGAGAAGCTCGCGGCGCACCACGAGCAGGCCCTCCTGTCGCGCGAGCTGGTGACCGTGGGCACCGACTGCGAGCTTCCGTACCCGTGGGAGGACCTTCGCTGCAGTCCGATCCGGCGCGAGCCGCTGGTGGCGCTGGCGCGCCGCTTCGAGCTCGTCCGGCTCGAGCGGCTGGCTGGCGAGCTGGGCGTGGGGGAGGCCGACGCGGGCTCCGCGGCGCCGTCGCGCGGTCCCGAGCGCCGCCTGACGGCCGAGGCGCCGGGCGTGAAGCTCGATGACCGGCGGGCCGGCGACGAAGCGCCCCGATTGGAAACGTGGGCGCCGGCGCCTCCCGCCCCGGCGGCCGCGCGCCCGGTTGCCGCGGCATTGGCGGTGGCACAGGGAAGCCTCGATCTCTGGACCCGGGGCGAAGGACACGCCGAAATCGGGCTCGACCAGTGGGCCGAGCGGGTGCACGAGGTCCGGTCCCGCGCGATCCACGGAGTGGCGCTCTTCCCGGTGATCGCGGGCGACGACGCGCGCACCGCGCGGCTCGTCGGGCTCGCTCTGGCCGCGCGCGACGGCAGCACCTGCTACCTGCCGCTCGCCCACGACCTGGGCCCCAACTTCACCGGCGCCCAGGCGCGAGAGTGGCTCTCCCCGATGCTCCTCGACCCCACCGTGCCCAAGGTGGGAGAGGACCTCAAGCACGACGCTCATGCGCTCGCTCTGGCACGGCTGCCGCTCGAGGGGATGGCCTTCGACCTGCACGTCGGCTCGTTCCTGTGCGATCCCGAGCGCGAGCACTCGGTGGCGGCTCTGGCCCGCGACACGCTCGGCCTGAACCTGCCGCCGCTCGAGCCGGCCCCGGCCGCCGGCGACGCCGGGGCCTCGGGAGTAGGCCGCCTCGGCCGGCCGCGACCCGGCCTCTCCACGCTCTCCCCCGAGGCGGTAGCCGGATGGGCAGAGCCCATCGCGGGCGTGCTGTTCCCAATCGCCGATCACCTGCGCGCCCAGCTCGAGGCGCGCGAGCAGTGGGCGCTCTACGAGAAGCTCGAGCACCCGCTCATCCCCGTGCTCCTCGACATGGAGCAGGCCGGGGTCGAGGTGGACCGCGCGGTGCTCGGCGAGATGGCCCGGCGCGCGGGGCGGGAGATCGCGCAGCTTGAGGAGGAGCTCTACGCGCTCGCGGGCGAGCGCTTCAACCTGAACAGCGGGCCCCAGCTCGGACGGGTGCTGTTCGAGAAGCTCAAGCTCAAGACCGGGCGCCGCACCAAGACCGGCTTCTCGACCGACCAGGCGGTGCTCGAGGAGCTGGCCCAGAGCCATCCGCTGCCGGCCCGGCTGCTCGAGTACCGCGCGCTCAGCAAGCTCAAGTCGACCTATCTCGACGCCCTGCCCCTGGTGGTGGATCCGCGCGACGGCCGGGTGCACACCACCTTCAACCAGGCCGGGGCCGCGACCGGGAGGCTCTCGTCCAGCAATCCCAATCTCCAGAACATCCCGATGCGCTCGCCCCAGGGGCGCGAGATCCGGCGCGCGTTCGTGGCGCCCGAAGGCCGCGTGCTGGTGGGCGCGGACTACTCGCAGATCGAGCTCCGGGTGATGGCGGATCTGTCGGGCGACCCCAACCTGATCGAGGCGTTCCGGAGCGGCGAGGACGTGCACGCCAGCACGGCGCGCAAGGTCTTCGGGGTCACCGGCGAGCTCGATCCCGCGCTGCGGGCGCGCGCCAAGGTGGTCAACTTCGGGGTGATGTACGGGATGGGGCCGCGCAGCCTGTCGCAGCAGATGGGGATCGGGCTCACCGAGGCGCAGGAGTTCATCCGCGGCTACTTCCGGGTCTACGCGCGGGTGCGCGCCTTCCTCGACGCCACGCTCGAGGAAGCGCGGCGCCGCGGCTACGTGGAGACGCTGTTCGGCCGCCGCCGCTACCTGCCCGGGCTCGCGAGCACGAACGGCGCCGAGCGCTCGTTCGCCGAGCGGGCGGCCATCAACATGCCGATCCAGGGCTCGGCCGCCGACATCATGAAGCTGGCGATGATCCGGGTGCACGCCGCCTTGAAGGAGCGCATACCCTCGGCTAGATTGCTGCTCCAGGTGCACGACGAGCTCTTGATCGAGTGTCAGGCCGACGAGGCGGACGCGGTGTCCGAGCAGGTGCGCTCTGAGATGGAGGGAGGGTTCGACCTTCGCGTCCCTCTCGAGGTCTCGGTGGGTCGGGGCGCCACGTGGTTCGATGTCCACTAGCGGCGCGCCGCAAGACCGCGCGGATGGGTTCTTCGTCGTCGGCCTGGTGGGCCGGACCGGGAGCGGGAAGAGCACGGTGGCGCGAGCGCTCGCGGCCGGCGGCGCGGTCGTGATCGAGGGTGACGCGCTCGGCCACCAGGTGACCGATCAGGATCCGGAGGTGCGCGCGGCGCTGATGGCGGAGTACGGGAACGACGTCTACGGCCGGAACGGGGCCCTCGATCGGCGGCGCGTGGCCGCGCGCGTCTTCAGCGACCCCGAGGCCCGAGCGCGACTCGATCGGCTGGTGCATCCGAGGATCGTGGAGCGCATCTGGGACCGGCTCGAGCGGCTGCGCCGCGAAGGGTTCGAGGGCGTGGTGGTGATCGACGCCGCGCTCCTCCTGGAGTGGGGCCTCGAGCGCTGCTGCGACGCGGTGCTGGCGGTCTCGGCCCCCGAGGCGGAGCAGCTCCTCCGGCTCCGGCGCGCGCGGGGGTGGAGCGAAGAGGAGAGCCGCGCCCGGTTCTCCGCCCAGCGCTCCGAGCGCTCGTTCGCCGAGGCGGCCGACCTGACGCTCGAGAACCGCGGCTCGGTGCGGGAGCTCGAGCAGGCGGCGCGCGAGGCGGTCGAGGTCCTGCGCCGGAGGCGCGTCGAGGGGCGCGGGAGCCGGAGGGAGCCATGCTGACCACCGCCGATCTCCGCAAGCGACTCGAAGCGGCGCAGAGCACACTCGAGGGGTTGCGGAGGTATCTTTGACGTCGATACCCGCCAGAGCGAGATCCGGGACCTCGAGTCGCGCCTGAGCGCGCCGGGCTTCTGGGACCGGCCCGAGGAGGCGCAGCGGACCGTGGCGTCGCTGAAGCGAGCGAAGCGCGCGGTCGAGGAATGGAGCGCGCGCGAGCAGGAACTCCGGTCGCTGGGGGAGATGCTGGAGCTGGCCGAGGGCGAGGGCGACGAGGCGCTGCTCGACGAGCTCTCGAGCGAGCTCAAGGGGGTCGAGAAGCAGGTCGCCGATCTCGAGCTCAAGAGCCTGCTCTCGGGCGAGTGGGACCGCCTCGGCGCGCTGGTCTCGATCCACCCCGGAGCGGGCGGGACCGAGTCGCAGGACTGGGCGCAGATGCTGCTGCGCATGTACCTGCGCTGGGCGGAGCGCCACGGCTACGCCACGAGCCTCCTCGACCTCCAGCCCGGCGAGGAAGCGGGGATCAAGGACGCCACGGTCGAGATCAACGGCGAGTACGCCTACGGCTACCTCAAGGCCGAGAGCGGCGTGCACCGCCTGGTGCGTCTCTCTCCCTACGACGCGGCCCAGCGCCGGCACACCTCCTTCGCGTCGGTGTTCATCTACCCGATGGTGGACGACACCATCACGGTGAACCTCTCGCCGGTCGACCTCCGCGTCGACACCTTCCGGGCCAGCGGGGCGGGCGGCCAGCACGTCAACAAGACCGAGTCGGCGGTGCGTATCACCCACGTCCCGACCGGCATCGTGGTCCAGTCGCAGGCGGAGCGCAGCCAGCACCGCAACCGCGACTTCGCGCTCCGCATCCTGCGCTCGCGGCTGTTCCTGCACTACCAGGAGCAGGAGCGCCTCAAAACCCAAGCGCTCACCGCCGGCAAAAAGGAGATTGACTTCGGCAGCCAGATCCGGTCCTACGTGCTGCATCCCTATACGATGGTCAACGACCATCGCACCGAGCTGAAGGTGGGCGACGCCTACGCCGTGCTGGACGGCGACCTCGACGCCTTCACTGACGCCTACCTCAAACGGAAGGACGGAGGATGATCCCGGCGCAAATCTTTCGCGAGTACGACATCCGCGGACTGCACGATACGGAGCTCGGCGACGACATCGCCGAGGCGATCGGACGCGCCTACGCGACGTCGCTGATCCGCGGAAGCAAGCCCGGCGCGCCGTCGGCGCGCGTGGCCCTGGGCCGCGACGTGCGTCCCAGCAGCGAGAGGCTGGTCGCGGCGCTGGAGGCCGGCATCCGGAGCGCCGGCCTCACCGTGGAGCGCCTGGGCGTGGTGCCGACGCCGGCGCTCTACTACGCCGTCGCCACGCGCCAGCTCGCGGGCGGCGTGCAGGTGACGGGGAGCCACAATCCGCCCGAGTTCAACGGCTTCAAGATGACCCGGGGCTCCCTGCCCTTGTTCGGCGCCGAGATCCTCGAGCTCAGAGGGCTGATCGAGCGCGGCGACTTCGAGCGCGGCCAGAACGGGGCGAGCCTCAATCGCCCGGTGCTCGAGGAGTATCGCGCCATGCTGGTCGAGCGTCTCCAGACCCCGAGGGGCCTGTTCGTCGTGATGGATTGCGGCAACGGCTGCGCCGGGGCCGTGGTGCCCGGCGTCTTCGAGCACATGGGCCACCGGGTGAGGGCACTCTTCCCCGAGCTCGACGGGCGCTTCCCCAACCATCTCCCGGACCCCACCGTGCCGGAGCTGCTGAAGGACCTGATCGCCGAGGTGCGCCGGACCGGCGCGGAGCTGGGGATCGGCTTCGACGGCGACGCCGACCGGATCGGGGCGGTGGATGGAGGGGGGCGAATCGTCTTCGGCGACCAGTTGCTCGCGCTGCTCGCCCGCGACGTGCTCGCGCGCCGGCCGGGCGCCGAGATCCTGTTCGACGTCAAGTGCTCCCAGGGGCTGGCCGAGGACATCGCCGCCCACGGGGGCCGGCCCTCGATGTGGAAGACCGGCCACTCGCTGATCAAGAGCCGGCTGATCGAGACCGGCGCTCCGCTCGCGGGCGAGATGTCGGGACACATGTTCTTCAGCGAGGGCTACTTCGGCTTCGACGACGCGCTGTTCGCGGCGGGCCGGCTGCTGCGTTACATCGCCTCGACGGGGAAGAGCCTGGCCGAGCTGGTGGACTCGATCCCGCGCTACCACTCGACCCCCGAGACCCGGCTCGCCTGCCCCGACGAGCGCAAGTTCCAGGTGGTCGAGGAGCTCAAGCGTGAGCTCGGCGCGCACCACCGGGTGATCGACATCGACGGCGTGCGGGTCGAGTTCGGCGACGGCTGGGGGCTGGTGCGCGCCTCGAACACGCAGCCCGCCCTGGTGGTGCGCTTCGAGGCCAGGACGGCGGCCCGGCTCGACGAGATCCGGTCGATGTTCATGGAGCGGCTGCGCCGTCTCGGAGTGGGCGAGGCGGCGGTGGGGCATTGAAGAGCCGGCGGGCCGGGATCGAGCGGTTCGGCCCGCCTCTGCCGCGCGCGTTCTACGACCGCCCCGCCACGGTGGTGGCGCGCGCGATGCTGGGGCGCCTGATGGTGCACGCGAGCCCCGATGGCCTTCTGGCCGGCCGCGTCGTCGAGGTCGAGGCGTACCGCGGCCGGCTCGATCCGGCGAGCCACGCCTTCCGCGGCCGCACGGCCCGCAACGCGGTGATGTTTGGACCCCCGGGCCACCTCTACGTCTACTTCACCTACGGCATGCACTTCTGCGCCAATCTGGTGACCGAGCCCGAGGGAACGGCGGGCGCCGTGCTCCTCCGCGCCCTCGAGCCGATCCACGGCCTGGCTCTGATGAGGGTGAGGAGGGGAGGCTCCGATCCGCGCCGGCTCACGCGGGGGCCGGCGTGCGTCGCGCGTGCCCTGGGGCTCTGCCGGGAACACAACGGCCTGGACCTGGTCGCGGGTCCGCTGTGGCTCTCCGCCGCACCTCCCGAGCGCTCCGGATGGCGCATAGCGCGAGGCCCGCGCGTCGGGATCCGCCGCGCGGTGGATCGGCCTTGGCGCTTTTGCCTGGCGGGGCACCCGTGCGTCTCGGGGCCCGCGGCAGGAGCGGTGGACCGGCGGAGCGCCCGCCGGCCGGATTCGCCGGCGATCGCCCGAGTTCCTCGTTGACACTCCCGTGACGCATTTCTAGTATCGCCGCTCCGTGCATGCAGCGCCCTTCGTTGACCGCGCGCGCCTTCGCCGTGGCGGAACCCCAGGCCCTCACGGCGCCGGCTGATCACGTCCAGAACGCAGAAAGGAGTCGGGATGAGCCCTCCTCGAAGGGTTGGGTTGCGCGCGCTCGTTTTGGGGATTGCCGTGCTCTGGGCCTGCCCGGTCGGAGCGCAGCTCTACGAGGATGCGCGCCGCGCCATCGATCTCTCGCCGGATCCGCTGGCGCGCTCGCCGCGCCTGCTCGGCATGGGTCGCCTCTCGCTCGTGATCGACGACCCGAGGAACCGCATCACCCTCTGGGACTTCGCCGCCAACCCGACGGGGATCGGCGAGGTCGACACGGTCTCGACTCTCGAGGTGCGACCCTCCACGGCCTCGGCCTCCGGGATCGAGCGCGGGGTTCCGCCCGCGCCGCGGAGCGAGCGCCAGTTCCTGGCCGCCCGCGAGGTGAGGATGACGTACGAGGCGTGGCGCCGCACTCATGAAGGCACCGCCTACGGGGCCTCGGGTGAAGTCGGGTCGCTGCGGCTGGATCATCCCTTCAGCACCGACGTCGAAGAGCGCAGCAAGTTCGCGCAGCCGACCGTGGTCCCGGTGCTGACCGGGCGCATGCCTTACGTGCTCACGGAGCGCATGCGCTACGCGCTGAGGATCATCGCGGCTTACGAGACCTCCAGCGACCGCTACCGCGAGTTCGTGAGCAACGCCGCCGGCCAGTACGCGGATCAGGACGGTATCACGATCGGTCCCCCGGACTTCTTCACCCCCGACGAGTACGCGACGCGCAAGCTCGGGAGCGGAGCCGCGGTCTCGTACCGGTTCGGGCCGTCGCTCACCGCCGCCGTCGGGGCCGACTACCTCGGCACCCGCATCCAGGGCAAGAACAACGGAGGGCGCTACGGGTCGGAGACCGAGGAAGCTCGTCCCTACGGGATCGGCCAGGCGACGCTGATCGGGCGCTTAGGGCCCCACTTCGAGTGGGGGGCCGACGCGCACGGCTGGAAGTCCTCCTCCGAGGCCCGCTGGGTTTTCAGCATCTCGTCCGGGCCGGCGGCCACTCCGCTCGCCGGCCGCGGCCACCTGCTGGATCGCGACGAGGAGGGCTCCACGCTGCGCACCCGCGCGCGCTGGACGCTCGGGTCGTTCGAGCTGGGGGCCGGCTACAACACCGAGTACCGGAAGATCGAGATCACGGCGCCCGACGCGGGCGACCTCACCTCGTTCAACTACTTCCGCAACGTGGTGGTGCACCACCCCAACGCCGATTCCCTGGCGCTGCCCGACAGCGTGGTCTCGAACGCTTCCGAGGAGCGCGGGGTCGAGGTCGGCGGGGGAGCCGCCTGGAAGCTGCCCCACAGAAAGGGCGCCGTCGGGGTCGAGTATCACTGGGACCGCAGGCTGTTCCAGCAGACGGTCGGAGGGCGCGGACCGCGGCCGGGAGGATGGGACGTGCGGGGCGGGGCCTGGTACTCGCTGACCCAGGTGCTCGAGGTCCGGGGCGGCTACCTGTACCGGCGGGAAGACCACGACGAGCTCTCGAAGCAGAACGAGTTCGTGAGCAGCACCATGACCCTGGGTGCGGGGCTCGTGCCGGTGGGAGCGCGCTGGTCGTTCGATGCCGGATACGCGCTGGAGTGGTCGAACGCCGATTTCGACGACCCGGGACTGCCCCACTCGAACCAGCAGCGGCTGGCGGTGCGCGTGGGCTGGGTGTTCTAAGGAGCCATGCGAGCCTCGGGACCGCGTCGGCGGAGGCGGCAGCTCTCGCTCGCGGTGTCGGCGGGGGGCGGCAGGCTCTCGCTCGGGGCGGGGCCCTCTTTGCTTCGCAAACCCCCCCTTCCCCTCGCGAGCCTTGCCGCCCCCGCTGGTCGGCCGAGCCCATATGCATCCTTGTGACAAGGAGATTCGAAAAAGATGCTTGACATGCCCGGATCACGCGCCGATAGTTCCGTGTGGCTGGGCGTATGGCACCTCGACGCGGGTTAACCCTCGGTGCCTGGTTTTTGTGCCGAGCTCTCCCTCCCCCACGGAACCCTCGACTCGCCTGCTCTGGTTCCCGTTTCACGGTTGGCCCCGAAGATTGGGACTAACTAGAGGCCGGGAAACGAGTTGAGCAGCAAAAGGCGTTGACATCAGCGCACTTGATTGGCATTTTTCGGCCATTGTCGATTGGTTGGGTCACATGTTTTCCCCCGTGGAGGCCTCATGAGCTCGCGTCCTGCGCGCCAGGGAGTCGCGTGGATTGCCTTGGCCCTCGCGCTGGCAACACCCGCCGTGGCGCAACAAAAGCCTGAAATCCCGTCGTCCGCTCCCGCCCCCGCCACTGGGCGAATCGTGGGACGGGTGATAGAGCGGGGCAAGGATCCCGTCGCGTTCGCCAATGTCATCGTGCTCGGCGGCAGGCAGGGCACCATGACCGACGACGACGGCAACTTCGTGCTGGATCGCG
>VBOT01000046.1:432-14414 GCA_005893225.1 Candidatus Eiseniibacteriota bacterium | reverse complement strand
CCGTGAGGCGGAATACGTCAATCATCGCTACGGGCTTGTCGCCACCAGCGGTGACCCGCCGAGGAGATGAGGGCGGTGTGCTCCAGATGCCGTTCGAGGGGTCGTAAGGAGCGATCCGGGAACAACCGCCGAATAGGAACAACTGGTCTCCAGTGGAATCCACGCTCATGCCGGAGCCGAATAGGAAGCGGGGCACGTCGCCCCCCCTGCGTGAGCCTGGTCCACGTGTCGGACCCAGGTCCAACCGCCACAGAGGCAGTACCGATGTGGTGTCCCACAGCGACTGCTCGAGCACGGGGAATCGATGCCGCGCGCGATCGAGGGCGCCGACGGAGGTGAGGTCGGAAGAGATCGACGGCCCCCCGGTCGTGTCGATCACGCGGGAGGCAATGTGGAGAACTGGAAGGCTCCGGCTGGATCGCCACGGGCGCCTCTGCCGATCGCCTGGCGTGGTCCGCCGCTCCGATCGCATCGGGCTCCGCGCCGATCGCAACGAATCAGTCGCCCCAGGGATCCACGGTGGCTGCGTGCCAGTACTTGTAGACTGACGACCGCGTGGCGGACGAAGACTGACCATGGCCTCATCTTGGTGGCCTCCTTCACGCAGGATGCGGCAGGAGTGTGCGCCTCGCCGAAGCCGTGGTCCACAGTAAGGGGAGGTGGGTGAGGAGAGACGCGCTTGCGAGCGGGTTGGCTGCCCGGTAAGTTGGTTCGCGACTTGAGACGGGCAGCCGTGAGAGCCTAGGGCGCGCCGGGCGGGCGCGCAGTGGCTGGGCGGATACAGACGCCTCAAGAGGTGCCACGCGGTCGTGAGCGAGAGCGAGCGCGCCGAGGTGGTGAGGAAGGTCGTCCCGCTCGCGCAGATACCGACACAGTCGCCAAGGCCGCGCTTGGAAACTCGTTGAGCGCCTGTAGCTCAGAAGGATAGAGCAACGGATTTCTAATCCGTCGGTCGGGGGTTCGATTCCCTCCAGGCGCGCCAATTTTCGAGCCGATTCTCAGCAGATTGTGCCATTTAGCCCCGTTGGTTAAGCCGCCTCGTCGAGCTGCCAGAGCGCGCAGCTACGATCCAATTCGGCGGTCAGCTCGATTTTCAGTCTTCTCAATCTTTGTTCCGCGAATTTCAGGGCATTGTCGGAGAAGCGGGCGGCGAACCTTTCAATCTCTCGCGCTGCCGCGGAGTGAGAAAGTTGTTGCCTTCCTCTGCCAGGTGACCACGGAACTTGTTGAGCAGGACCAGCCGCAACAACATCTCCTCGGCAACGACGCGAGTCGGCCTTCCATCAAGGCACCTTCGCAGTGGTCCGAACCTTCCGGATTCACTTGGTCCCTCCTGCCGCTTCCGCTTTCCAATCGTGGGCCGCAACTCGGACTCTGACCCGGACAGCCTTGGGCTTGCGGCGCAGGATGTCCTTGAGCTTCCCCAGCGGGTACTCCGTCACCGGCTCTCGTGTCGCTACCATGAGCCGCAGCGCCCGATCGGCCGGCGGACTCATGATCTCTCTGTCCTGCTCCCACCGCGAGACGCTCTCCGGAGTCACCCCGATGTGCTTCGCGAAGTCCGCCCCGGACCAGCCCAGGAATTTCCTCAGAAAACGAACCTCCGCGCCGGTGAACGGCGTGTCCTTCTGGATCACGAACCTGGCCAGCGCTCGATGAAGTTGCTCGATCCGCGGGATCGACACTTCGAACTCGCCACACCCCGGGCACCGACTCACTTCCACACCCACGAGCGTGACGCCGTGCAACCCGCTGGCCGTGTAGCTGAAGTTCTCGCGCCGCGTCTTCATCGCGGTGCCGCACTGCTGACATTTCATGGTCTTCGCGTCCTCCTGGTGACGCCGGGACCGCATGCGCGCGCTTGCGTTCATAGCCTCCAGGCGGTAACAACCGACAATGACGCGGATCAGCCGCCTGGCGTCGGCAGGCGTCAGCGGCTCCTCCATGGCATATATGCGCTACCTCATGGCTTGATGTGACGTCAAGACGGCTACTCTTAAGGATGGGGCGCCGCCCGCAAACGGGCCGGCTCACTCCAGCCCGCCGTCTCCGTGGTTCGCGAGTCTAGCGACAGGAGGCACCTCGAAGAGCGCCACGCGCTCTTGGCACTGCCCCGGTCGGGTTCTTGGTTGCGCTGGGCCTCGCTGGAAATCCTGCCAGAGGTTGTGCCAGAGTGCGGTGAATTCGCTGCTTCCGTGGTGTCGCGCTGAGTGCCGCGCTGTACACCAAGCCCAAGCAATGCGTAGGATTTCACCGGCCGAGTGTCGCCGTCTGGCGCCGGTGGCGCGTTTCTAATCCGTCGGTCGGGGGTTCGATTCCCTCCAGGCGCGCCAGTCTCGAGTCCTGCTTGCGCGGCGACCCAAGGACATGGTGGTGGATGTAGCTCAGTTGGTAGAGCACTGGACTGTGGCTCCAGGTGTCGCGGGTTCGATCCCCGTCATCCACCCCATCTCTCCCTTCCACCGGTCCGCGGCGCGATCGTGACCCGCCGCGCCAAGATCGTCTGCACGCTCGGGCCCGCCACGCATTCGCCTGCCGGCGTGCGGGCCCTGGTGGACGCCGGCATGGACGTCGCGCGCCTCAATCTCTCGCACGGCGAGCATTCCCGGCACGCCGAGGCCTACGCCTGGGTGCGCGAGGCTTCAGACGCGACGCTGCGCGCCGTCGGGGTGCTGGCCGACCTGCAAGGCCCCAAGATCCGTCTCGGCGTGTTCGCCGGCGGGACCGCCGCGCTCGAGCCCGGGGCGGAGTTCGCGATCACCACCGAGCCGTGCGTCGGGGACGCGCACCGCGCCTCCACCACCTACCCGGCGCTCGCTCGCGACGTCGCCGCGGGCGACACGCTCCAGGTCCTCGCCAGTGACTGGTGCGAGGTGCGCACCCGGGTGCTCGAGGGCGGCCCGATCTCCGACCACAAGGGCATCAACCTCCCCGGCGTGCGGGTCAGCGCCGAACCCCTCACCGAGAAGGACCTCGCCGACCTGCGATTCGCGCTGTCGCTCGGGGTCGACATGGTGGCGCTCTCGTTCGTTCGCTCGCCGCGGGACGCCATCCGGGTGCGACAGGAGATCGCCTCCGCGGGCGCTTCGCTACCCGTCATCGCCAAGATCGAGAAGCCCGAAGCGGTCGCGGAGATCGAGGCGGTCCTCGACGCCTTCGACGGGGCGATGGTGGCGCGCGGCGACCTGGGGATCGAGATGCCGCTCGAGAGCGTGCCGCTGGTGCAGAAGCGCGTGGTCCACCTGGCGCGGGAGCGCGCCAAGCCGGTGATCGTGGCCACCCAGATGCTCGAGTCGATGATCCGGCATTCCCGGCCGACGCGCGCCGAGGCGTCGGACGTCGCGAACGCGGTGCTGGACGGCGCCGACGCGCTCATGCTCTCGGGGGAGACCAGCGTGGGAATGTTTCCGACCGAGGCGGTGAGCACCATGAGCCGCATCATCGCCGCGGCCGAAGCCGAATCCCTCGGGTCGATCGCGCCCCTCGCTGCCCGGCCGGGGACGCGCCAGGAGGCCCTGGCGGCGGCCGCCGCGAGCGTCGCCCGCGATCTCGACGCGCGCGCGCTCGTCGCCTTCACGCAGAGCGGAAGCACCGCCCGCTGCCTTGCCGCCCATCGCGCGGGCATTCCCCTCCTCGCGTTCACCCCCGAGCCTCGGGTGCGCAGCCAGCTCGCGCTGGTGTGGGGGGTGGAGACGTTCGTCGTGCCCGGCGCCCCGCACACCGACGCGATGATCGCCCAGGTGGACCAGGCGCTGCTCGCGCTGGGACGCGCCGCCCGCGGGGACGTGGTGGTGATCGTCGCCGGCAGCCCGCCGGGCACCTCGGGCTCCACCAACATGCTGAGGGTCCATCGCGTGGGGGAAAACTGAAGCGCGGGCGGACGGAGCGGCGGCGCGGCGCCGCGGGCGGGCCATCGATCCAGCCGCAGGCGGCGCTCGAGCGCCCGCCGGCACTGGGGCTCGCCGTCCTGGCCGCGGCGGCGGCGCTCCTGGTCCTGGCCCCGCCCGCTTCCAACACCTGGTGGGGGGTCAACGGTTTTCGTTCCCTTCCGGTGGCGGCACGAGCAGCACTGCTCGTGGTCGCGGCCGCGAGCTCGGCCCTCGCATGGCCGGGGGTGAAGGGGCGGTCGGTCGCGTGGGGTATCGCCGTCGCCGGCGGCTGGGCGCTCGCGTTTCCGCTCCACGAGCACATTCACCTGCTCGGCGACACCCAGCTTCGCACGGACACGCTGGAATCGGCGGCCCTTGGAACCATTTCGCTCCGGTTCGGCGATCTCGCGGGCGAGCTCCACGCCAGCCCGCTGGACGTCGTTGCGAATCTGTACGTCCCGCTCGGGCTCACCCACCTCGGCTCGTCGGGATCGGCGGTGTCGTGGACGTGCTTCGCCGAGTGGCTCCTCTACCTCGCCGGCGTGGCGCGCGTGGTGAAGCGTTTGGGACCTCCTCCCGAGGCCCGAATCCCCTTGACGGCGGCGCTGGCCCTCTCCGGGCTGCTCGAGGTCTTCGCCGGCTATCTGGACTCATCGGGCCTGATCCTGGCGGCCGCCGCGTGGTGGTGGAGCGAGCTCCTCGCCCCCCTCGACCGTGACCGCCAGGCCGCGCGGGTGTGGGTGGCCGGGCTCGCGCTCTTGCTCACTCACCGGATGGGGGCGGCCATGCTGGCGCCCCAGTTGTGGCGCGCGCTGGGGGCGCGCCTCGACGGTGACCGCCCCGGACCGAGGCGCTGGCTGCTGGCGCTCACCGCGGTGACCCTCGCCTCGATGGCGGTCTTCCTGACCTGGAGGAGGGCCGGCGGCCAGTTCCGCGTGGACCTGCGCGATCTCCTCCTCAGCGCCCGCACCAGCGGCCTCAGGCTCTCGGCCCCGGCCGACATGGCCAACACGCTGGCCCTGGTTTCGCCGCTGATCTTTCTCGCCCCCGCTCTGTCGGGGTGGAGGACGCTGATCGACTGGATGCGACGGGGGACGACGCACCTGGCGCTGGTGGCGGCGGCGCCCCTGCTCCTGCTTCTCGCCTGGCTCTTCCCGGTCGGCCTGAGCGGCCTCGGGGCGCAGCGCGACTGGGACGTGAACACCCTGCTCGGGCTCTCGCTCGCGGTGGCGGCCGGCTCGCTCCTGGCGCTGATGCCCCGAGCGCGGCTCGTGCCCGCGCTCGCGGCGTGCCTGCCGGTGCTGGTGCTTGGGGCCGGCGGGTGGGTGGGAGTCAACGCCGACGAGGCGGCGAGCCTCGGACGCGTCGAGACCCTGGCGTCCGCGCCCGGGCACGTCCAGGGGCCGCAGCTCGGCCACCTCTACCGGGCGCGGGGCAACTGGTACATGAGTCACCTTCAATGGCGGCAGGCGGGCGCCTCGTTCGATCGCTCCTTCGAGCTGAATCCCAACCCCAAGATCGAGATCCTGGCAACCCGGTCCTGGTTGATGGCGCGCGACCCCTTCTCGGCCCGCAGGTCGCTGGGGCGGGCCCGTGCGGCCGGGCCGCTCCCGCCCGACTGGGAGCGAAAGTCCCGGAGCTACGAACTGGTGATCCAGAGAATGGAGGAGGCTTACGCCCGGGCCAGGGAGCAGGCCGTCGCTCCCCGATAGGCGCCTCGCCGCTACACGGGCGCGGCCAGCCGGCGCCTGAGCTCGCGCACGGCCATGGCACGGTGAGAGATCTGGTTCTTCTCCGCGGGTTCGAGCTCGGCGAGGGTGCGGGCGGTCCCCGCGACCTCGAAGACCGGGTCGTAGCCGAAGCCCTCACTCCCGCGCGGCCGCTCGGTGATGCGTCCCTCCAGCACCCCCTCCGCCACCACCTCCGTCCGGTCGGGGAAGCAGGCGGCGCACACGGTGCGGAAGCGGGCGGTACGGTGTTTGGGCTCGACGCCTCGCAGCAGGTCCAGCAGATGGCGGACGTTCTCGTCGTAGGTGGCGGCGGGCCCCGCGAACCGCGCGGTGCGCACCCCGGGGCCTCCCGAGAGGGCCTCCACCTCGAGCCCCGTGTCGTCCGCGATGGCGGGGACCCCCGTGCTCCGGAGCGCCGCCCTCGCCTTGAGGAGCGCGTTCTCCTCCAGCGTGGCTCCGGTCTCGTCGGGCGGCACCGCCCCCGGGAATTCGCTCAGGCTCACGAGCTCGAGCCCGGGAAGCTCGAGGAGCGAACACAGCTCGACCAGCTTGTCGGGATTGAAGCTCGCCACCACCACCTTCATGAGCCGAGCGGAAGGAGCCCCGAGTCCCCCAGCAAGCGCCGCTGCGCGGTCACCACGCGGCGGATCCCGGAGCGCGCGAGCTTCAGCAAGCCCCTGAGATCCGTCTCGCTGAACGACGTCGACTCGCCGGTCCCCTGCAGCTCCACGTAGCGTCCGGCGCCGGTCATGACGACGTTCATGTCGACCTGGGCGCGCGAGTCCTCGTTGTAGTCGAGGTCGAGGCAGGGGACGCCGTCGATCAGCCCGACCGAGACCGCCGCCACCACGTCCGAGAGCGGCGGGCCGACGAGGTGGCCGCGGTTCGAGAGGGTCACGAACGCGTCGTGGAGCGCCACCAGCGCTCCGTTGATCGCGGCCGTGCGCGTGCCTCCGTCGGCTTCCAGCACGTCGCAGTCGATGATCACGGTCCGCTCGCCGAACGCCGCGAGGTCGGTCACGGCGCGCAGGGAGCGTCCGATCAGCCGCTGGATCTCGTGGGTGCGCCCGCCGGCCTGGACGGCGCGGGGCGTGCGCTCGGTCGTCGAGCGCGGCAGCATGCCGTACTCCGCGGTCACCCAGCCCAGGCCCTTTCCCCGCCGCCACGGCGGCGCGCGGTCCTCGACGGTGGCAGCGCACAGCACGCGCGTCCGGCCCAGGCTGACGAGCGCCGAGCCCTCGGCATGCGGGATGGCGCCGCGCTCGAGGCGCAGCGGCCGCAGCGCGCGCGTTTGACGCCCGTCGTGGCGCGCGAATTCCGGCGCGCCGGGATGCTCGGAATGGCGCCGGATCGCCTCGGGTGGACGCGTCATGGGTCGGTTCCTCGGGTCACCGGGCCGGCAGGCGTTCGAACCACGGCTGATCGGTCTGGTCGACGATCGTGGTCGGCGGGAGCTCCCGGCCGAGGAACGCCCGCGCCACGCGCGCGAAGTTGCGCGGCTCGTCGGTCAGGTAGAAGCGGTGCTCCGGATCCCTGCTCGAGAGCTGGCCGCGCTCGCGCAGCAGGGCCGCGATCGCCCGCGCCGCCTCGGCGCCCGAGTCGATGAGCCGCACCTCGGGGCCCATCAGCTCGGCGATCAGCGGCGCAATCAGCGGGTAGTGCGTGCAGCCGAGGATCAGCGTGTCGAGCCCGCCGCTCGAGAGCTCGGCCAGGTATTCCTGGGCCACCATCCGGGTCACCGGGTGGTCGACCCAGCCCTCCTCGATCAGCGGCACGAACAAGGGGCAGGCGTGAGAGAGCACGCGGGCATCCGGCGCCAGCGATTCGACCACCCGGGCGTAGGCGCCGCTTCCCACCGTGCCGAGGGTGCCGATCACCCCGATGCGGCGGCGCGGGCTGAGCTCGAGCGCGGCGCGGACCGCGGGGTCGATCACTCCGACCACCGGGACATCGAGAGTCCGCACCAGCGCCTCGAGCGCGTACGACGAGGCGGTGTTGCAGGCCACCACCAGGCACTTGATGTCCTGGCGCACCAGGAACGCCGCGATCTCGAGGCTGAAGCGCGTCACCGTGTCGCGGGACTTGCTGCCGTAGGGAAGCCGCGCGGTGTCGCCGAAGTACACCACCGACTCGCCCGGCAGGGTCCGGAACAACTCGCGGACCGCGGTCAGGCCGCCGAGCCCGGAATCGAAGACGCCGATCGGGCGCGAATCGTGGGTCGTGGGGATGGGATCGCTCGGGTTCAAGGCCAGTCGGAGATCTCGATCGGCCGGTCGAGCGGCAGGTGGCCGCCCAGGGTCGGGATCGGCGACCCGCCGCAGATCAGGAGCACGCGTTTCACCTCGGGCATGTTGGTCCCGAGGGTGCGAATCAGGGAAGCGACGGCGAGGTATTCGGCGCTCGAGCCGCCCCGGAAGCCCTGCTGGAAGGAACGCGACAGGTCGAGCGTCATGAGCCCGCGATCATCGAGATAGACATGAAGCACCGAGGTGCCAGCCGGGAGCGCCGCCACGCCGCGGCCGGTTGGCCCGCGATCGAGCTCGCTCACGAGAGCCGCGACGCGCTCGTGGAGGCTCTGGACCTCCACCATCTCGCGCGCCTCGCTCACCAGGCTGTCACCGCCGGGGGAGGCGAAGTAGACCCGCACGGTCTTGAGGCCCGCGTCCGCGGAGTCCGCGCCCGCACCCTCGCCGCTCGGCGGTGCGGCGTGCGGTCCCGACCAGCGCCACGCAAGCCACGCTAGCATAGCCATCAGGACCGTTCCAACCATCAGCCTTCTCAGCAGTCGCTTCATGTTCGCTTCACTCGTTGCGCTGGTAGGACTGGACCCCCTCGGCGATGCTCGCCGCCAGGTCGCCCAGACCGTTCGGCTCGGCGAGGCGCTGGCGGTCGGCGGCCGAGGTGAGCGTGGCGCACTCCATCATCAGCCCCGGGGCGTTCACCCCCAGCAGGGAGCTCGGCAGCACCTCGCGGAGCCGCGTGGGCCCCTGGCCGTGCAGCTCCAGCGAGGACAGCACCGCCTCGGCGAGCTCGCGACTGAGCACCGCGTGGCGGGTCCCGACATCGCGCCACTGCAAGACTTGGAGCTCGGCCGCCGAGGCAGTCCGCTCCGACTCGCTCTGGAGGCCGAAGGTGGCGGGCGGACAATAGACCGTGGCGCCGCGAGCGGCCGGGCTCGAGAACCCGTCGAAGTGGAGCGACAGCACCAGGTCGGCGCGGGCCCGATTGGCCTTCTCGGCGCGCTGATCCACCGACAGCTTGCGATCGTCCTCGCGCGTCAGCACCACGCGCGCCGAAAGGCGGCGCTCGAGCTCTACCTTGAGCAACCGCGCGAGACGCAAGGTCAGGTCCTTCTCGACCACGCCGGGCACCGCGACGCCGGCGTCGGAGCCCCCGTGCCCCGGGTCGAGCACGACGACCCTGAGCCGCCGGGGCCCGGGGGGACCCTCGGGCGCGAACTCCTCGAGGTCCGGCGCCGGCCGGGAGGCGATCACCACCCCCATCCGGCCGCCCCCTTGGTCCCGCACCAGGCGGTATCCGGCGGCCAGGGGCACCACCTCCAGCTCGAAGCCGCTCCCCACCGCCGAGCGGATCGAGCGGATCGAGCGCACCAGGCTAGGCGGAGCCAGGGTGTCGGGCAGCACCCCGATGAAGAATCCCGAGAAGCGCAGGCGGAAGTGGGCGCGCGCGCGCCCCGCGACCACGAAGTCCTCGGGGCGATCGATCGGGAACCAGAGCGTCGTCCCGCTCGGCTGGGCGACGATCTGCGGGGCGCCCACCACGCCCGAGGCCGGGACCTGGAGGACAACCTTCCTGCCGGGATCGTAGCGCAGGCGTGCGAGCGTGGAGTCGTGCGGCAGCGAGTCCACCAGCGCCACCGGCACTTGCAGCTCTCCGCCCCTCGAGCGCACCGGGGCGGGCAGGCGCACGGTTCGGTCATCGATCAGCGCGAACGGGTTGTCGACGGTGAGCTGGATGCGGTGGGCGCGGGCGCGCAGCACCAGCTTGCGCACGTCGGAGCGCCAGTACTTGGTGGCGTCCAGGAGGCGGGCCAGGTCGTTGACGCCGACGTAGGTCTCGCCGTCGAGCGAGCGCGTGGGGCCGCTCTCGGGCGAGACGCGGATCCGCGTCTCCCAGCCGGCGGGAAGGTCGCCGGCCCGCGGTTTGGGCTCGTGTCGCCGCGCGGCGCTGTCGGTGGCCGTGACGAGGAGCAACACCAACGCTGCGACGGGCCAGGTGCGGGCCGGGGGCCTTCGCGAGACTCGCGAGCCTCCGACATCGTGTCTCCGGGTCGCTACTCGAGTCTCGCTGCGGCCCCCGGCCCCCACCTGGCCGTGATCGCTCTTAGCCGACTCACGGCGCGCGCCGGGACCTTGACGATGCCGCCCACTCCGCGCCCTCATCTCCCGCGCTCCGCGCCGCGACGCGCGCGATCGATCTCTCGCTTGGCGTCGCGCTCGGCGATCGCGTGGCGCTTGTCGAGCGTCTTCTTGCCCTTGGCCACGCCGAGCAGGAGCTTGGCGTGCCCGCGCGAGAAGTAGAGCTTGAGCGGCACGATGGTCTGCCCCTTCTGGGCCACCGCCTTGGCGAGCGAAGCGATCTCGGAACGATGCAGCAGCAGCTTGCGGCGGCGGACCGGGTCCGGGTTCCAGCGGTTCCCCTGCTCGTAGGGAGGAATGTGCATTTGATAGATGAACGCCTCGCCGTCCTGGACCCCCGCGTAGGCCTCGGTCAGGCTCGCCTTGCCTTGCCGCAGGCTCTTCACCTCCGTGCCGGTGAGCACCAGGCCCGCCTCCACCGTCTCGAGGATGAAGTAGTCGTGCCGCGCGCGCCGGTTCTGCGCCACCACCCGTTCGGTCGTCTCGGCGTCATGGGGCATGGGGGAGAGAGGCTCTCGGAGCGATGACCTCCGTCATGGCAGGAACGACCTGGGATTTCGAGCGACTCGCGGCGGCAGGTGGAATGGTGCGGAAGGGGGGATTTGAACCCCCACACCCTTTCGGGCGCTAGAACCTGAATCTAGTGCGTCTGCCAGTTCCGCCACTTCCGCACGTTCGTCACATCGTGCTGCTGCTGGCCCTTGGAACGCGCATCATACCGGGACCGGAGCATCGCCGCCAGGCGAGGCGATGCCGCACTCCCCGTGACGTTCCCCCCGCGAGCTGGGGCAGGATGTGTCGGAGTTGAACGGGGTCGAACCGTCGCCTCTGGAGACCGACCGAACCCCGGCGCCGGATCGGGTGTATTCTCCTCGAGTCTCCCGAATTCCGAACCGGGCCCGCGGCGAGCGTACCCGCAGCAGGAGGCGTCATGAGTCCCGGGTGCAAGGGCATCCTCGGCGCGGCAGTCCTTGTTTTCGCGGCCGATGCCGCGCGAGCCTCATGGCCTACCAACCCAGCGGCCAACCTTCCGATCTGTACCGCGCCCGGCAACCAGTTCGAGGCAATCGCGGTTCCCGACGGATCGGGTGGCGCCATCCTGTGCTGGACCGACGCTCGCAGCGAAACGTCGTGGGATCTGCGCGCGCAGCGCGTGAGCGCCAGTGGCGACCTGCTGTGGACGCACAACGGAGTCCTCGTCAGCAATGGCCCCCACGATGAGTACCGGCCGTCGATGGTTTCGGACGGCGCAGGCGGCGTCATCCTCGCGTGGATGGACACCCGTGCGTATTACCTGGACATCTACGCCCAGCGGCTCGGTGCCGATGGTGTGCCGCAGTGGCCGGCGGGTGGTGTTGCGCTCTGCACCGCTCCCGACAACCAGCAAGACGTCGTGATCGCGAGCGATGGCTCGGGAGGAGCGATCGCCGTCTGGACCGACGGACGGAGCGGGACCGACTATCATCTGTATGCGCAAAGGATCGACGGCCATGGCACGACGCTCTGGACGGAGAACGGAGTACCGATCTCGCACCCGATCGAACAGCTTCGGCCGAAGATCGTCGCCGACGAGGCCGGGGGTGCGATCGTCATCTGGATGAGCCGCATGAGCGAGAGTTTGATTGACCTCTACGGGCAGCGGCTGGACGCCGATGGGCAAGCTGTTTGGGGGGAGAATGGCGTCCCCGTGGCCGACGGGCCAAGCATCGTCTACGGCTTCGACGTCATTGCCGACGACGCAGGTGGCGCGATCGTCATCTTCGACGACGATCGCAACGGCCTGCTCGACGGCTTCGTGCAGAAGTTGGACGCACAGGGTGCGCGCCTGTGGCCGGCTGACGGCCTCTCGATCTGCACGGCGAGCGGGAACCAGCAGCATCCTCTGGCGGTCACCGACGGCGGGGGCGGCGTCATCGCGACCTGGGAGACCGACTACCGCGATGGCATCGACAGTCAGGTTTTTGCTCACCGAGTCGCCTCGGACGGCGCCGTCCCTTGGCAGGCGAACGGCATTCCGCTCGCGAATCGGGACAACCAGCACTGGCCGGCGATCGTCGCCGACGGATTCGGCGGCGCCTGGATCGCATGGTCCGATCTGACGACGTTGGATCTCTACGCCCAGAGGATCAGCGGAACGGGCGCGCTCGAATGGGGGGTCGGCGGCCTACTGGTCAGCGGGGCGCCCGACGCCCAGACCTCTCCCGCGATCGTCTCGGACGGCGTCGGCGGCGCCATCATCGCCTGGGCCGACGCGCGGGATTCGACGCGGACCGACATCTACGCCCAGCGCGTACCCTTCGACCAGCCGACCGGCGTCGTGGTGATTCAAGCCCGTGCCACTCTGGTGGCGGGCGATGCTCACCTCTCGTGGGAGTTGCGCGACTTCGCCGGCATCTCGTTCACCGTCGAACGCAGGACCGAATCCGAGGATTGGCTCGCCCTCGGCCGGCCGGAATCGCGCGCCGGCACGCTCTCATACGTCGATCGCGGGTTGCAGCCCGGTAAGCGCTATGGCTATCGCCTGGCGCCTGCGGGGGGCGGCGCATCCGCGGGTGAGATCTGGGTCGAAGGCTCGTTGGGGAGGACACTGGAGCTTCGCCCTTCAGGGTCAAATCCCTCGCTCGGCGGCCAACTGCGCGTCGAGCTATTCGCCTCGGAAGGCCAACCGGCGATTCTCGAGGTGTTCGATCCGTTGGGGCGGCGGGTAGATCTCAAGAGGATCGAGCCTGGGGCCGCGAAACGAACGGTGGAATGCCGCGGCGCCAACGGCCTCTCCCCGGGCGTTTACCTGGTCCAGGTCCGTCAGGGAAGCCAGTCGGCGCACGCCCGCGTAGTCGTGGCCCACTAGAGGCGGATCACCTCAACAGGGCGAGGTGCTGCGTCCATCTGCCCTCCGGGGTCTCGAAACGCACGAGATAGATGCCCGCCCGCGGGCGCACCCCGCCGGAGGCCTCGCCCCACTTGGCGACGTGGCGCCCTGCCGGTTGCAGCCCATCCACGAGGCGAGCCACCTCACGCCCGGCGACGTCGAACACTCGCACTCTCACGAGAGCCTCGTGCGGCAAGGAGTATTCGATCGTGCCGGAACCCGCGGTCGGATTGGGGCGAATGCTCAGGGCGAAGGCGGCGGGCGGCTCCTCGTCGACTGCGCCGGGGGTGATGAACTCGGCCCGGATGACCTTGTAGCCGTTCATCGTGATCTCCAGCGGGTTGCTGCTACCCGACGCGTCACCCAGCCATTGGTTGAGGTGGTAGCCCTGGTCCGGGACGGCATACAGGGTGGCGATCTCGCCGGAAGAGTGGCACCACCTGTCGACCACCACCGTTCCATGGCTCCCGCCCGCATCGAGGAGGAACCCGCCACCCAGATCGAGGCGGAACGAGGTATCGAGAAGGTCCCCCCCGGGCGTCCGGCCGGCAAACACAATGGCGGCATCATCGTCAGGATCGTAGACGGCGCTGGCGCCATATCGGGCACCCAGGTTTCCCGACGGGACGATCTGGCACCAGAGCGGCTGATTCGGCTGGTCCTTGAAATCGAGCGCCGAGATCCCCGATCCGTCGGACTGGAGGAGCAGCGCGCGATCCCGGATCGGATCGTAGATCGCCGGGCCGTACGTGGAGTGCGGAACGCTCCAGGGAGTCAAGTCCGTCCATGTCGGAATTCCCGACAGCGACAGCGCCCAGGCCCCATTTGGGTTGGTTCCGGAGCCCGCCATGATCACCATCCGATCCCGGACCGGGTCGTAGATTGCTGCGGCGTTCGAACGAGGCGGCGGAGGCGTTCCCGACGGCGTGAGCTGGGTCCAGGTCGGAGTTCCGGCGAGCGTGAGCTGCCAGACGTCGTTTTGCGGCGTGAAACACGTCAAACCGCACCGAATGCTGCCCCCGAAGAGGAGCAATCGGTCCCGCACCGGATCGTAAATGACGGAGGGATCGCTGCGAGGCGCCGGCGGCGTCCCGCTGGCGGCGATCTGAGTCCATGTCGGCGGGCCGGTCAATGG
>VBOT01000046.1:0-423 GCA_005893225.1 Candidatus Eiseniibacteriota bacterium | reverse complement strand
CCCCCGTAGATGATGAATCGATCGCGCACCGGATCGTACACTCCAGCGCAGCCCCAGCGCCCCCCCGATCCCGACGCCAGGAGCGTCCAGGCCGGAGTCGCCCCCACCGTGAGCGCCCACGTGTCGCCGAAGGGAAAGGAGATGTCTGAGCCTCCATACACCAGCATCCGATGACGAACGGGATCCCAGATCGTGGCGGAGCTGCTGCGTGGGTTGGGTCTGGGGTCGACCGGGATCAGCGACCAGCCGCCGCAGGAGGGCGGAGTGAGTGTGAAGGTCGCGGTCACATTCTTGTTGCCATCGACCCTCAGCGAGCCGGGGTTCTGGTTGCCCGTCAGGTCCCCGCTCCAGGAGTCGAATTGATATCCTGGGTTCGCAACCGCGTTGAGTGAGACGGAGGCCCCGGGGGCGTAGTAATTCTGA
>VBOT01000045.1 GCA_005893225.1 Candidatus Eiseniibacteriota bacterium | reverse complement strand
GTGCGCCAGAACCCCGACGGCAAGGACCGGGTGATGATCGCGGTCGCGGCCCCCGAGGGGCGCTTCGAGGCAACGCCCGCCATGTATTGGAGCGAGTACAACCAGGGCTACATGAAGAAGCCGCACATCGAGCGCTTCCTCACCCACGACATCTACATCTCGCCGCTCGAGATGGTGGGGGAGGACCGGACCCGGAACGCGCTGTGGCTCTCGAAGGGGGAGACCAAGCAGGTGGGGCAGGTGAAGTACACCTTCGTCGACTTCGACCGGCAGATGGGCGAGGTGGTGCGCATCGCCGCGCGACTCAGGGTGGAGATCGGCGGGCGCACGGTCCCGGCCCGGCCGGTGCTCGAGATGAACCTGCAGAACGGGACCCCGAACCGTATCCCCGACTATCTCCCGGGCGGGGGCTCGGTCCAGATCGCCTCGGTGGATCCCAACACCGGGCGCGTGGCGCTCGAGGTACCGGGGCTCGGCCACGCCGGGAGCACAGGCGACGTGCTGGCGGTCGAGGTGAGCACCAAGCCGCTCATCAACCTGGTGTGGCTCGGGGCGATCCTGATGCTGGGGAGCGCCTTCGTCAGCGTGGCGCGGCGGGCGATCGACCTCAGGCGCGCCCGGGCGGCACCCGCGTAGTCCAAAGCGGGCGAAAAAAAACCACTTGCCTACTGCACATACGTGCAGTAGGCTCCCACCGGTGCCGTCCTCAGAGTCCCATGTTCGAGTCGATCAACGACCCCGTCGACATGCTCACGTCATTCGTCGACGGCAAGGTCGAGCCGTTGAGGTTCAGGTGGAGGGGGAGGGTGATCCGGGTGAGGAAGATCACCGGGCGCTGGAGCCGCAGGGACGGGCAATCGCTGCTGAGGTATTTCTCGGTGGAAGGGTCCGGCTCCGGAACCTACGAGCTCTGTTACGACCCGCGAGTACCGCGCTGGATACTGAGTAGAGCATGGACCGAAGAATGATCAGGCTGCTGAAAAAGCCCGATTGCTGCGTTGCTCGGTCGCTCCTCGCTGCGACGTATCCTTGTGGATACGACTCGCTCGTCATTTCCCTCGCGCCTTGCACTCGAGCTTTTTCAGCAGCCTGTTAGGAAAAACCATCTCCTCATCGACATGGACGCCTTCTTCGCCTCGGTAGAGCAGGCGCATCATCCCCACCTCGCCGGCAAGCCGGTGATCGTGTGCGGGGATCCCTCGCGCCGCGGGGTGGTCACGGCGGCCTCCTACGAGGCGCGTCCTTTCGGGGTCGCCGCCGGCATGCCGCTCCAGGAGGCGCGAAGGCTCTGCCCGCAGGCCGAATACGTCGAGGGGAATCCCGACAAGTACGTCGCGGTTTCGCTGCAGCTCCTCGACCTCTATCAGAGCCTCTCTCCCGATGTGGAGCCGTTCAGCGTGGACGAGGCATTCGTGGGTCTCGTGGGTCGATCCGTCACGCCCGAGTCGGCAGCCGCGGCGGCGCGGTCCCTCCAGCGCGAGATCGCCGAGCGATTCCGCCTCCCGGCATCGATCGGCGTCGGCCCGAACAAGCTGATTGCCAAGATGGCCGCCGGGTCGAGGAAGCCGCGCGGCTTGACCGTCATGGACGAGCAGGCGTTCCGGAACGAGTTCTGGCCGAAGGAAGTACAGAAGTTGTGGGGCGTGGGACCCCAGCTCGCCACGCGCATGCGGTCGCTCGGGATATCGACCGTCGGCGATCTGGCCCACGCCCCCGAGACCGTCCTCAAGGAGGCGTTCGGGATCATCGGGCCCCAGCTCAGGGACGCCGCCTGGGGCCGCGACGACACACCCCTGATCCCCTTCTACCGGGGCGTGGACGCCAAATCGATGGGTCACGAGGTGACCTTGCCCGAAGACTGCTGCGATATGAGGTTCCTCGAGGGAACCCTCCTCAGGCTCTCGGATCAGGTGTCACGGAGGCTGAGGATCGAGGGCTACGTCTCCCGGGTGGTGGCGGTCAAGCTCAGGAACCATCGATTCGAGACCCTCATCCGGCAGCGGGCGCTCGGCGAGTTCACCGACGATCACGTTCTCATCTACCGGGTCGCGCGGGGCCTCCTGGAGGCGAACTGGAAAGGGGAGCGGGTCCGGTTGCTCGGGGTGTGCGCTTCCGGCCTCGCCCGCAGGAAATCCGGGGTCCAGCACGCGCTCTTCCAGCGCTTCGAGAGGGAGGCATCCTGGCGCCAGGCGATCGACGGGATCAGGGACCGCCTGGGAGAAGTCAGCCTGGTTCCGGCCGGCTCGCTCACCCATCGGCGGGAGCTCTCCCATGTCCCCTTCGGCGTCCTGTCCTCGCGGCCGACCGGCCATCGCCCCGTCGATCCTTCCCCCTGATTCCCGTGTCGCTGTTCGACGACTTGCCCCTCGACCAGGCTCCTCGCTTCGACGACCGCATCCTCATCGGGACCTCGGGCTACTCGTTCGCCGACTGGGTCGGCCCCTTCTACCCGGCGCGAATCCGATCCTCCGATTTCCTCTCCTATTACGCCCGTCACTTCAACGCCGTCGAGGTGAACTCCACCTACTATCACGTTCCTTCCCCGCGGGTGCTCCAGCTGATGGAGAAGAAGACGCCGCCCGGCTTCCACTTCGTGGTCAAGCTCAACCAC
The DNA here is from genome assembly GCA_005893225.1 of Candidatus Eiseniibacteriota bacterium. Classification (GTDB taxonomy): domain Bacteria; phylum Eisenbacteria; class RBG-16-71-46; order RBG-16-71-46; family RBG-16-71-46; genus WS-3. Next base: position 15,578 of record VBOT01000045.1, on the reverse strand, counting down.
GCCATGACCCACGAGGCCTCGCGCGAGGCCGGCCTCTACCGCGAGTTCCTGGCGGTGCTGGAGCCGCTCAAGGCGGCGGGCAAGTACGACGGCCTCCTCGCCCAGTTCCCGTGGGGGTTCCGGCGCACTCCCGAGAACGCGGGCCATCTCGAGTTCCTGCGCGAGCGCTTTGCCGTCGAGCCGCTGTTCGTGGAGTTCCGGAACGCCTCGTGGCTCACTCCCGAGCTGGAGCCTTGGCTCCGCGACCGGAGTCTCGGCTACTGCTCGGTGGACGAGCCGAGGCTCACCGGGCTCGTCCCGCCGGTGACCCTGGTGACCACCGGGGACGCCTACGTGCGCCTCCACGGACGCAACGCCGAGAACTGGTGGGGGCGCGGGAGCGGCGATCGCTACGACTACGAATACAGCCGGGAGGAGCTGGAGGAATGGCGGCGCAAGGTTCTCGAGCTGGCCGACAAGGCCCGGCGCACCTACCTCTTCTTCAACAACTGCCACGCCGGCCAGGCGGCCCGGAACGCCAAGCTGATGCAGGAGATGATGCGCCAGCAGAAGATGTAGCTTCCGCCTCCGCACCGCGCCGGCGGCACAGGCGGAGGGCGGCGCGCTGAGCTAAACTCCAGCACCTGACCTGGGTGGATTCATCGGGAGTCCGATCCTCGGGCAGAGTTCGTGACTCCCTGTGAACCGGGAAGAGGAGCCACCGATGAGCGAGAGCCAGCCCCCTGCCGCATTCATCACCGCGCCGCCGCGACGCGTGCTCTTCATGTGCGTTCACAACTCGGCGCGCAGCCAGATCGCCGAGGGTTTTGCCCACGCCACCGCTCCCCGCGGGGCCGACGTCTGGAGCGCGGGCACGCGGCCCGGCCTCCTGCACCCGCTCGCGGTGCAGGTCATGCAGGAGGTCGGCATCGACATCTCGGCCCAGCGCTCGAAGCACCTCGACGACGTGCCGTGGCGCGAGGCGGACACGGTGGTGACGCTGTGCGAGGCGGGGGAGCTGGAATGCCCGGTCGTGCCCGCCGCGGTGCGCCGCGTCCACTGGCCGCTGCCCGATCCGTCGGCGGCCCCCGAGGCCCGTCAGCTCGAGGCGTTCCGCGAGGCCCGAGAGGAGATCCGGTGGCGAATCTCGTCGCTCTGGCCCCGCGGGGACTGAACCCGGGTAGCCCCCCTCGCTCCTGAATGAAGCGGGCTACGTCGTGTAATGCGCGTTGATGGCAACGTAGTCGGCGCTCAGGTCGCAGGTCCAGACCGTGGCCTCGGCTGCGCCGAGGCCGAGGCCGACGCGGATCACCACCGGATCCTCGCGCAGTGCGGCGGCGGCCGCGCGCTCGTCGAATGCCGCCGGCGCTCCGGCCGCGACCACCTCGATCCCCGCTGAGCCAAACCAGAGGTCGAGCCCCGCCGGGTCGATGGCGGCGCCGCTCGCCCCCGCGGCGGCCAGGATGCGCCCCCAGTTGGGATCTCCGCCGTGGATCGCGGTCTTGACCAGGGCCGAGCGGCCGATCGCGTCCGCCACCTGGTGAGCCTGGCGCTCGTCCCGGGCGCCGGTGACCGTGATCTCGACCAGCCTCGTCGCGCCCTCGCCGTCGCGCGCGATCGCCCGCGCCAGGGAGACGCAGCACCGGGTGAGAGCCTCCGCGAACGCCTCCTGCCCGCCGCCTCCGATCACCACGCCCGATCTTCCCGAGGCGAGCAGCAGCACCGTGTCGTTGGTGCTCATGTCGCCGTCCACGCTCACGCGATTGAAGCTCCGCGCCACCGCGGCGCGCAGCGCCCCCGCCAGCGCCTCGCTCTCGGCCTGGGCGTCGGTGGTGAGAACCGCGAGCATGGTGGCCATGTGGGGATGGATCATGCCGGACCCCTTGGCGAATCCGCGGATCGCGATCCTCCCGCCCTCCAGCGCCGCTTCCTCTCCCGCGAGCTTCTCGGTGGTGTCGGTGGTGAGGATGGCTCGCGCCGCCGGCAGCGCATCGGCCTCGGTGAGGCTCGAGGCGGCGTGCGCGATCCCGCGCTCGACCTTCTCCATCTCGAGGGGGCGCCCGATCACCCCGGTCGAGAGCACCAGCACCTGGTGATCGCGACAGCCGGCCGCCCGGGCGGCGAGGGCCGCCATGCGCCGCGCGTCGCTCATGCCGCGCGCTCCGGTGCACGCGTTGGCGCAGCCGGAGTTGGCCACTACCGCGCGGATCTCGTGGGCGTGCGGGGCCAGGATCTCGCGGTCGTAGTGGACCGGCGCGGCCTGGACGGCGTTAGTCGTGAAGACACCCGCCGCGGAGCACGGGCCATCGGCCACGACCAGGGCGAGGTCCAGCGCCCCGCTGGCCTTGAGCCCGCAGGCCACCGCTCCGGCGCGGAATCCCGGGGCGAGGCGGAAACCCGCCGCCGGCTCCTGGGACCGGGCGCCGGCGCGGCCCGGTGTCGGTCGGCCCACTAGAAGCGCATCACGCTGGAGGTCACGTCGGCCCCCGCCCAGGCGCGCCTGAAGCGCTGCAGCGTCTTCTCGGCCTCGGCCTGCTTGCCTTGCTGCCGCAGGCTCTCGTACAGGCCGTAGAGCGCCCAGCCGTTCTCGGGATGGCGCTTGAGGTCCTCGCGGAACACCGCCTCGGCCGGCGCCGGACGCTCCGACTGGAGCAGCACTGCCCCGAGCAGGTGACGAACCGGGTTGACCCAGTCCGAGGGGATGGCGAAGCTCAGGCTGTCCTCGCCGCGCACCGCCTGCTCCAGGTGGCTCACCGCCTCGTCGACCTTGCCGCGCCGGAACGCCATCATCCCGGTCAGCGATTCGAGCGCGATCCCGAGCAGCGCCCTGGCCGAGTTGACGTCTTCCATGGCGTCGGGGGGCGTGGCCGCGGCGACGGCCCTGAGGCTGTCGAGCTCGACCTCGGCATCGGCGAGCTGGCTCTTGCCGGCGAGCGCCAGGCCGCGCGCGTAGCGCCAGATGCCGAGCACGTAAGGGAACCCTTCACCCGGGTAGGGAACCTCGAGCACGTCGTCCCAGAGCGAGAAGCGGGCCTGGCTCAGGATCAGGTCGGCGTGTATGAAGTCCAGCCCCCCCAGCTCCGGACGGGACTTCAGCAGGTCCGCGGGGACCTGCGCCGCGGCCTCGCGGGCGGTGGCGATCGCCTCGGCGGCGCGGCCTCGCATCAGCGCGGTCGAGGAGAGGCAGTGAAAGTCGTGCGCGGAGTAGGCCAGGAAGAAGCCCCGCGGATTCGTGTTCGCGATGGTGTGCCGGTCGGCCTCGACGGCCCTGAGGTCGAGCGCGGCGGCCTCCTCGTAGCGGCCGAGGCGCTGGTAGATGTGGGACGGCATGTGCACCATGTGCCCGGACCCCGGCATCAGGCCGGCCAGCCGCTCCGCCGCCGCAAGGGCCTTCTCCGGGTGCGGCGAGGCCTCGAGGGCGAGGATGTAGTCGTGGTTGGCACCGGGATGCTTGGGCTGGCGCTTGAGGATCTTCTCGAGCGTCGAGACGATCTCGAGGCTTCCGGGCTGTGGCGCGCCGTCGCGGGTCCAGTAGTCGTGCGGTCTCAGGCACATGAGCGCCTCGACGCAGAGAGCCTGGACGTCGTCGTCGTCCGGGAACCGCTTCGCCACCTCGCGCATCGCGTCCGCGTAGGCCTGGTCGAGGGTGGTCTGCCCCGCGCGGTCGGTGGGAGGAGGGTCCGCGTAACGCCTGGCGAGCGCCTCGATCAGGGCTTGCTCCACCGGGCTCGCCCCGGACCTGACGGCCAGCGCCTGCGCGATCCACCGGTGGGCGGCCCGGGTCCGCTCGGGGAGCGCCCGCAGGTCGATGCTGGGGCCGAGGCTCAACGCCGCTCCCCAGCAGCAGCCCGCGCAGCTCGAATCGAGCTTCGCCGCCTCCTCGAAGGAGCGTTGCGCTTCCTCGAGGTTCAGGGCCCACAGGAGCCGCATGCCCTGGTCGAAGGAGCTCTGGGCCTTTTGAGACGAGGTGGTGATGGCGCGGTGGAAGGTCCCGAGGTCGCCGAGCGCGCTCGCCGGGGCGCTCGCGGCTGCGGCGGTCTCGACGGGCGGGCCGGGCGCGCTCTGGGCCACGACCCGGGGCGAGCACGATGCCAGAGCCCACGCGGCCAGGATGGCGCCGCGCGCGAGCCTGGAGGTCAGCATCGTCCTCTCCTCCTGGCGTTCACGAGCTGCATCGTATCTCTCCGCGTTTCGCGGCCGCGCTCCGGCGCCATTGCCGAATCCGATCGGGTGCTCTAGCGTGCTCCCCCCTGAAGGCAAGACTTCCTCGCACCCGACCGACCGGAGGCCAACCACGCATGATGACGAGCCGCCGCAGGGGAGGCAAGGGGTGCCTGCCGGCCGGCTCGCGCGCTCGCGCCACCGGCGCGGTCCTGGTCGCCCTCGTCCTCGGGTCGACCGCGTGCGGCTGCTCGATCCAGCGCATGGCGGTGAAGAGCATGGCCAACTCGCTGACCACGGGCCCCGACGTGTTCTCCTCCGACGACGACCCCGAACTGGTGCGGGACGCGATCCCCTTCGGCCTCAAGACCCTCGAGTCGCTGCTCCAGACGCTGCCCAGGCACGAGGGTCTGCTGCTCTCCCTGTGCCGCGGCTACACGCAGTACGCCTACGCGTTCATCCAGCTGGACGCCGAGTCGCTCGAGAACACCGACCGGGAGGGGGCCGGCCGGCTGCGCGCGCGCGCGCTCAAGCTCTACCTGCGGGCCCGCGGCTACGGCCTGCGCGGCCTCGAGCTCAGGCATCCGGGGATCTCCGAAGAACTCAAGCTGCGTCCGGAGCAGGCGGCCGCGAAGCTCACCCTTCCCGAGCTGCCGATGCTCTACTGGACCGCGGCCGCCTGGGGGTCGGCGATCTCGGTGGCCAAGGATCGGCCCGACATCACGGCCGACCTGGCCGCGGTCAAGGCGCTGATGGTCCGCGGTCTCGCCCTGCGCGAGGACTTCGACCACGGCGCCATCCACGAGGCCATGATTGTGCTCGAGTCGCTCCCGGCCGCGATGGGAGGCTCGCCCGACCGGGCGCGTGACCACTTCCGGCGCGCCGTGGCATTATCCAGCGGTCAGCGGGCCTCGCCTTACGTGACGCTGGCCGAGAGCGTCTCGGTGATGCAGCAGAACCGCGCCGAGTTCGAGCGGCTGCTCCGGCAGGCGCTGGCCATCGACCCGGACCGGAACCCGCCGACTCGGCTTGAAACCATCCTGACCCAGCAGAAGGCCCGCGCGTTGCTCGCGCGCGAGGACGAGTTCTTCCTGGACTCGGGCGCTCCCTCCGACTCGGTCAAGATCGAGGACTCGAAATGAAGCGATGTCGTCTGGAGCTCGTGTGGTTCCTGGGCGCGGGGCTCGTGGCCTCGTGCCCGGCGCTGGCCGCTCCCCCCGCCCCGCGGGCCCCGGCGTCCCACGGCACGCTGGTCAAGCTCGCGACCCTCGTTCCCGACGGCACGGTCTGGTACAAGACCCTCGTCGACCTCGGTGACGAGTGGAGCAGCGAGACCCAGGGGCGCGTGACGCTGCGCATCTACCCGGGCGGCGTGGCGGGCGAGGAGCAGGACATGGTCCGCAAGATGCGGATCGGACAGATCCAGGCCAGCGCCCTCACCGTGCTCGGCCTCGCCTCGGTGGACGAATCGTTCGACGTGTTCGCGACCCCGATGATGTTCGGCTCCTACGACGAGCTGCTCTACGTGCTCGACAAGATGACCCCGGTGCTCAAGCAGCGGCTCGAGGCCAAGGGCTTCGTGCTGCTCAACTGGGGGCACGCCGGCTGGCTCCAGGTCTTCACCAAGCAGCCGGTCCAGAGCGTGTCCGATCTCAAGAAGCTCAAGATCTTCGTGGGCGCGGGCGACGATCGCATGGTCCAGATGTGGAAGGACAACGGCTTCCAGCCGGTAGCGCTGGCGGTCACCGACCTCCTCACCAGCCTCCAGACCGGCATGATCGACGCGCTGCCCTCCACGCCGCTCATAGCGCTCCAGCTCCAGTGGTTCCGGATGACGCCCTACATGGTGGACACGGGGCTGGCACCGCTGGTCGGGGGGCTCGTGATCACGCGGCAGGCCTGGAACAAGATCCCGGAGGCCGACCGGGCGAAGCTGCTCGAGGCGTGCAAGCGCGCCGAGGCCAAGCTCCAAGCCGAGATCCCCCTCCAGGACAAGAACGCGGTGGCCGAGATGGAGAAGCGCGGCCTCAAGGTGACGCACATCCAGGGGCAGGCGGCGGTGGAGTGGCGGGCCATGGCCGAGCGGTTCGCCGGCCGGATGCGCGGCACCATGGTGCCCGCCGAGATCGTCGACCAGGCCCTGCGGGAGCGTGATGCCTACCGCCGGCGGGGCTCCGCGAGCTCGCCCTGAAGCTGGCTCTGGGCCGGCTCGAGGTCCTGACCGCCACCGCGGCGCTGGCCGCGATGGCGGTTCTTCCAATCGCCGAGATCCTGGCCCGGGGCCTGCTGCACTTCGGCATCCCCGGGTCGGGCCCGTTCGTCCAGCACCTGACGCTGTGGGTGGCGTTCCTGGGCGCGGCGCTCGCGGCGCGCGAGGGGAGGCTCCTGGCCCTCGCCACCACCACGTTCATCCCGGAGGGGCGCTGGCGGCGGGCGGCGGAGATCTTCTCCTCGGCGGTCGGCGCGTGCGTCGCGGCGCTGCTGGGGCGGGCGGCGGCCGAGCTGGTGGTGGTCGAGAAGGGCGCCGGCACGCTCATCGCCGCCGGGGTGCGGGTGTGGATGGCGCTGCTCGTCCTCCCGCTCGCCTTCGGGCTGATCGCGGTCCGACTGGTCTGGCGGGCCTCGCCGCGCCCGCTCGGCCGGCTCCTGGCCGGGGCCGGGCTGGCGGTCGGGCTCTGGATCGGCCAGTTCCCCGGGCTTCTCCAGGGGAAGCCGCTGTGGCCCGGCCTCGCGATCCTGGGCCTCGCCACGGCGCTCGGCGGTCCCCTGTTCGCGCTGCTCGGGGGGGCGGCGGTGTGGCTCTTCCTCGGCGCCGGAGAGCCGATCGCGGCCGTCCCGGTCGAGACCTACCGGCTCACCGTCTCGGCGACGCTGCCTGCGATCCCGCTCTTCACCCTGGCCGGGTTCTTCCTGTCGGAGGGGCAGTCGTCGCGGCGGCTGCTGCGCGTGTTCCGCGCCCTGTTCGGGTGGATCCCGGGCGGCACCGCCGTGGTGTGCGCCGTGGTGTGCGCGTTCTTCACCGCCTTCACCGGCGGCTCGGGGGTGACCATCCTGGCGCTCGGGGCGCTGCTCTTCCAGGCGCTGCGCGAGGATTCCTACCGGGAGCGCTTCTCGCTCGGGCTCCTGACCGCGACCGGCTCGCTGGGGCTGCTGTTCGCGCCCTCCTTGCCGCTCATCCTCTACGGGATCGTGGCCCAGATCCGGATCGAGGACCTGTTCCTGGGCGGCATGCTGCCGGGTCTCTTGCTGCTCTCGCTCACCGCCGTCTGGGGAGTGCGCGAGGGGATGCTGACGGGCGCCGGGCGCTCGCGATTCGAGTGGCGCGAGGTGGGAGGGGCCCTCAACGAGGCGAAGTGGGAGCTGCTGCTGCCGGCGGTCGTCCTGGTCGCCATCTTCGGCGGCTTCGCGACCGTGGTGGAGGCCTCGGCGCTCACCGTGCTCTACGCGTTCTTCATGCAGTGCTTCGTCCACCGCGACCTGAGCGTGGGGCGCGACGTCCCGCGGGTGCTGCTCCACAGCGTGGTCCTGGTGGGAGGGGTGATGGTGATCCTCGGCGCCGCGATGGGGCTCACGAGCTACATGGTGGACGCCGAAGTCCCGGCCAAGGTGCTGGAGTGGACCGAGGGCCACGTCCACTCGCCCCTGGTGTTCCTGCTCTATCTCAACCTCTTCCTGCTGGTGGTCGGATGCCTGATGGACATCTTCTCGGCCATCGTGGTGGTGGTGCCGCTGATCGTGCCGGTCGGGATGGCGTTCGGCATCAATCCGGTTCACCTCGGGATCATCTTCATCGCCAACCTCGAGCTCGGCTACCTCACCCCGCCGGTCGGGCTCAACCTCTACCTCGCCTCGTTCCGCTTCGGGCGCCCGATGCTCGAGGTGACGCGCGCCGCCGTGCCGATGCTCCTGATCCTTGGCTTCGGCGTGCTGGTGATCACCTACGTGCCGTGGCTGACGACCGGGGTGCTGAAGGCGCTGGGGAGAGGCTAGGGCGAATTCGGCGCCCGTCGGCTCAGGCGGGCGAAGAATCCGGCGGTTTGCGCGACGATGGGATTGCCGTCGAGCGGCAAGGGCGGGACCCGGTCGAGCCGGATGCCCGGGTCGACCCGCGTCGCGAGCTCGAGATAGCGCCGGCAAAGGCCGGGTCGCCCGTGCGCGCGCTCGTAGTCGGCGCGCCGCGCGAACGAGCTGGCGTAGATCCAGTGGGTGGTGGCGATGAAGCCGTCCATGTGCCCCACCCAGGGCTCGAACCGGTACCGCGGCGGGGACTCGGCCCGGTAGGCCGAATCGGGCCGCAATTCGAGCGCGAGTCCGATCGGCACCTGGGTCCACGGTCCACGCAGCAGGGTGTCCATCTCGGACGTGCACAGCACGGGGCGCTGTCGCATGGCTCGCGCGCACAGCGAATCGATGCACGTCCAGCGGGCGGCTTGGATCGCTTCCGCGGCAAAGGGCCTGTGGCGCTCGAAGGGCCTCAGAGCCGCTCGATACTCCGCGCCCTCGAGGCCGGCGCAGGCCCAGAGGGCGGGGGCCCGCCGCGCGAGCTCGTCCACGTACCACCCGTAACGCAGCAGGTCGGGGCTCACGACCACCACGTCGCGGCGCAGGCCCTCCACTTCCTGGAAGTAATAGCTCGCCGCCAGGGAGTAGTCCCATTGTCGGGTGAAGAGCACCGCGCGCGGCGGAAGGCTCTCGAGCTCGTTGGTCGTCAGGTCTTCGACCAGCCGGTTCCGGCTCTCGTCGCAGTCGTGCCAGTGAAGCACGCCGTTCAGGGCCGCGAGACAGAGCCCGGTCGCCAGGGCCCAGCGCGACCCGAAGCGTTCGAGGATCCCGAGCAGCCCCGCCGCCACCAGGATGCCGAGACCCAGCACGCACCCGAGCAGGTAGGACTCGAGCTCGCGGATGTGGTAGCCGCACGCGAACAGGGCCGGGACGCCGATGAGGAGCGCGGTCGTGGCGGCAAGGGCCGGACGGCGGCGCGCCAGCAGGACCGCCCCGAGGAGCGCCGGCACGACGCCCGCCCAGCCCAGGTCGCGGGCCAGGTGGTAGGCGACGTAGCGGAGCTGGGGTCCCACGGTCGCCGCGCCGGAGAACATCCAGGAGCGGAACTCCCGGGCCGTGAGATGGTCGATGAGGCCGTGCAGCGTGTGGGTGCCGCCCCAGTCGAAGCGAGGGCCCATGGCGGAGCGGATCGGGAGCCATGCGTAGGGCAGAAGTCCCAGCAGGAAGGCGGGAATGAGCGGGACGACACTCGCCAGCAGCCGCCGAAATCCCCCCAATCGCGCGTAGGCGAACACGAGAAGGCCGGGCGCCCACAGCACGGTGGTCATGTGGTTCGTGAGCGAGAGGCCGAGCAGAAACGCGAACGCCCCTCCCGGGACGCGGGCGGCTCGCGGGCCGGGCGGGCCCGATTCCACCGGCTCGGATGCCCCGTCCAGCCAGCGAAGGAACAGCAACAGGAGGAGCGGGAGGAAGAGGACATGCAGAGCGGACCTCGAAGCCGTTCGCCTGATCCCACCAGGTCACCGTGAGCGCGGTGAACAAGGAGGCGAGCAATGCCAGCGGGATTCGCTCTGCGGGTGGCTGCGAACCCACGCGACTCAGGAGATGGTCGAACAGGAGCACCAGGACGACGGCGCTGGCCGCCACCATCAGCGCGGCGAAGAGATTGAGCGCCAGAACGGGCCTGAGCGGGGTGAGGTGCGACGCGATCCAGCCGAGGAACGTAAAGGTGGGGTAGCCGGTGGGGTGCGGTATCCCGAGCGTGTACGCGGTCGCCGCCAGCTCCCCCCGGTCGATGAACCCGATGGTCCGGTTCATGGTGCAGAGGTAGAGCGGCAGCACCAAGGCCAGCGCCAGCCCAGCCGCCCGGGCGGGCGAGACCCCGGCGAGTGCTGCGAGGGGATGGGCGCGGGCTCGAGGCGACGGGGCTCGGGGCGGGCCGAGCCCGCTCACCGGGTCCGTGCCGGGCTCGCCGCGCGCCGGTCCACCCGGATCGCCGGGTGCTTCTCCTGGACGAACAACTCGCAGTCCTCGACGTCCCGCTTGCTGCCGAGGAAGAGGGGCGTGCGCTCGTGGAGCGAGTTCGGGATCAGCTCCATGACGCGCTGCCGCCCGTTGCTGGCGGCGCCCCCGGCCTGCTCGGCCACGAAGGCGAGCGGGGCCGCCTCGTAGAGGATGCGCAGCTTGCCCTTGGGGTTCTTGCGGTCGCCGGGGTAGAGGAAGACGCCGCCGTAGAGCAGGTTGCGATGGAAGTCCGCGACCAGCGAGCCCACGTAGCGAGCGCTGTAGGGGTGGCCCGCCGCCGCGTCCTCGGCCTTCAGCCAGTCGACGTAGCGCTTGATCCCCTCGCCCCACTTGAAGTAGTTGCCCTCGTTGACGCTGTAGATCCTCCCGCGCTCCGGGATGTGGATCTCGGCATGGGAGAGCAGAAACTCGCCCACGCTCGGCTCGAAGGTGAAGCCGTGGACGCCGTTCCCGGTGGTGTAGACCAACATCGTGCTCGACCCGTACATGACGTAGCCGGCGCACACCTGCCGCGTCCCGGGCTGGAGACAGTCGGCCAGGTCGCCGTTCCCGTCGCGCGAGATGCGCGGCAGGATCGAGAAGATCGTCCCGATGTTGACGTTGGCGTTGATGTTCGACGAGCCGTCGAGCGGGTCGAAGTTCACCACGTACTTGCCGACCGGCTGGCCCTCGGGAACCGGGACGATGTCTTCGTCCTCCTCGGAAGCCAGGACGGCGAGCTGTCCCGTGGCGCTGAGCACCCGGTAGATCACGTCGCGGGCGAAGCGGTCGAGCTTCTGGACCTTCTCGCCCTGGATGTTGATCGTTCCGGTCTCGCCGAGGATGTCCACCAGGCCGGCGCGCACCACCTCCCGGTTGATCATCTTGGCGGCGAGCGCGAGATCGGTGAGGACGCGGGTGAACTCGCCGCTCGCCTCGGGGTGCCGGCGCTCCTGCTCGAGGATGAACTGGGACAGCGTGATGGTACGGTGCGGCATGGCGCCTCCTAGTCCGAGAGGCCGGTGACGTCCTCCTGGACCTTCATGGCGGGCGCCCCGGAGGCGAGGCTGGGGTAGGAGCCGGGCACGAACGGCGCGTGCTTCTCCGCCAGGGCGCGCGTGCCGCCCACACCCAGCCGGGAGAGCAGGAACTCGAACTTCTGCTCGAGCGCTTCCCCGATCGCCTGCCGGGCGGCCGCGGGAATCCCCCACATCTCCCGCTTAAACGTCCCGAGTCCCTTCTTGCGCGTCTTGTAGAAGAACTGCTCGTCGGTGTCGCCGGGCTTGCGCTCGTCGGCGGCCGCGGTGCGGAGCTTCTCGTAGATCTCGCGCTTGAGGTCGGCGGGGAAGCTCGGGTGGTCGTAGAGCATGTTCTGGAACTCGGTGGCGAGGTGGATCTCACAGGCCCCGAGCCTGGGGAAGCGGTCGAACAACTCGGCCGGGAGGGTCGAGGCCCCATGCTGGACGGCGCCGGCGAGCCGGTACTGCTCGCTCGCGATCCTCGAGAGCTTCTCGAGCGCGTCGAAGTCGAGCTTCACCTGGGCGATCGAGCCGTCCGGCAGCGGCACGCCGCCGTGGCTGGTGCCGGTCTGGATCGAGATCTTGCTGATCCCGACCGCCCCGGCGTTCTTTCGCGCCAGGGCCTCCCCGAACACCTTCATGAAGGCGTGCAGCTCCTCGGGGGTGGAGTTCTTGCCGCCCACCTCGCCGATCTCGCCGCCCACCGAGACCGTGACGCCGCGGGGCTCGTGGGCGCGGATGAACGCCGTGAGCTCGGCGCAGCGCTCGCTGTTCCCCTGCTGCTGCGCCTCGTGCCCGGGCCTGGAGAGGTCCACCAGCGTCGAGGTGTCGATGTCGACGTTGTAGAAGCCGGCCTTGAGGGCCTCGGCGGCCAGATCGCGCACCGCCTTCATCTCGCCTTCCGGATCGCTCGCGTACTTCTTGGCATTCACCTGGAAATGGTCGCCCTGGAGGAACACCGGGCCCCGCCAGCCCTCGCGCAGCGCGGCGCCCACGATCACGAACGTGTACTCGGCCGGGCGCTGGTCGGTGTAGCTGATCTCGGAACGCGCGATCTCGCAGATCACCGCCCCGGCATCGAGGCGCTTGCGGGCGCGGATCAGCGCGCGCGCCGTGTCGTAGGCCAGGCCCCGGATGTTGATGGCCGGCACGGTGAAATTGGCGGGGGCTTCGCCCCGGCCGCGCGCCAGGTAGAGGGCGTTGATGGATGCCGGGTAGATGCCCGCCGAGCGCGCCTGGTCGAGCACCGCGGCGCGCGCGGCGTCCTTGAGCTCCGGTGGGCCGAAGACGCCGGTCCAGACCAGCCGATCGAGCGCCTCGCCGTTCCCGGTAGCGAGGGCCGCGGCCGCGTGTCCGATTTCATCGAGCTTCTTGAGTTCCATGGGAGGGGAGCGCTCCTGGGTCAACCGGGACGATGCGCCGCCATCTCGGTGGCTCGCGCAAGCTCCGGGCTTGGATCGGGCCTCGTCGGCATCATCGGTCTAAAACAGAATTCACTTGAGCGCCGGGAGTATAGCCCCGCGCGCCGAGAGCGAGCCACGGTGTCGCGCTCGACGGCTTCATCGGACCCGTCGCGCTCGGCGGCGCCCCGGGACCGGCGGTTGACACCGCCGGTTCGAGGGGATTCAATCGCGGCTTGAGAGAAGCCTCATAAGCCGGCCCGTGAGAGGAGCTTCCATGGAGCCCATTCCCGCAGTGGTGTGCCGCCTCGAGGTGAACGGCGAGGTCCGGGAATGCGCGGTGGCCCCCCATACCACCCTGCTCGAGGCGCTTCGCTACGGACTCGGCCTCACCGGCTCCAAGCAGGGTTGCGACAAGGGCGACTGCGGAGCGTGCACGGTGGTCGTGGACGGCGAGGCGATCCTGTCGTGCATCTCTCTCGCCCTCGCCTTCGAGGGCCGGGAGATCGTGACCATCGAGGGGGTGGCGGAGGGGGGGAGGCCGCATCCGCTGCAGGACGCGTTCGACGTAATGGGCGGCGCCCAGTGCGGCTTCTGCACTCCCGGGATCCTGATGAGCGCGTGGGCGCTGCTCTCCCGGAACCCGAGCCCGACTCGCGCCGAGATCGCCCGGGCGCTGTCGGGGAATCTTTGCCGCTGCACCGGCTACACCAAGATCTTCGAGGCCGTCGAGCTGGCGGCTTCCCGGCTGCGCGGCGAGGCGGATCCCGTCGCGCGGCCGGGGGTCGCGGCGGAGACGAGGTGAAGGCTCGGCGGTGAGCGACTCCTCCGGAAAGCAGGACCCTCGGGAGAGGACCGGCGACGGCGCGCCCGGTGTGCCGGCCGGCCGCATGATGCCGCGCGAGGAGCGCCTCAGGCCGCCGGAATGGCCGGGTGGCAGGACCGCGCCCCCGAACGGCAGCTTCCGCGTGATCGGGCGCCGCAACCGCAAGGTCGAGGGTCTCGCCAAGGTCACGGGACGGGCCCTCTACGCCGACGACATCGCGCTCCCGCGCATGCTGCACGGCAAGCTCCTCCGCAGCATCCACGCCCACGCCAAGATCCGCTCGATCGATGCCACGGCGGCGCTCGCGATTCCCGGCGTCCACGCGGTCATCACCGGCAAGGACCTGCCCGAGCACTACGGCATCATCCCCTGGACCCAGGACGAGCAGGCGCTGTGCGAGGACAAGGCTCGCTACGTCGGCGACGCGATCGCCGCCGTCGCGGCCGAGAGCGAGCTCCTGGCCGAGGAAGCGCTCGGGCTCATCCGCGTCGACTACGAGGTGCTGCCGGCGGTGACGACCATCGAGGAGGCGCTCGCGCACCCGGAGCGCAAGGTCAACGAGAAGGCCCGCGAGGGGAACATCTCGAAGCACGTGTTCCTGGAGTTCGGCGACGTCGAGGGGGAGCTCCAGTCGAGCGACGCCGTGGTCGAGTGCGAGTACTGGTACGAGGGCTCCACCCACACGCCGATCGAGCCCCACTGCGCGGTGGCGGACTACGACTCGAGCGGCTTCCTCACTCTGTATTCCAGCACCCAGGTGGCGCACTACCTGCACCGCGACCTGAGCCGCGTGCTGGGCCTCCCGACCCAGCGGATCCGCGTCATCCAGCCGGTGGTGGGTGGCGCGTTCGGAGGCAAGAGCGAGCCGTTCTCGCTCGAGTTCTGCGCCGCCAAGCTCAGCATGATCACCGGGCGCCCGGTGAAGATCCTCTACACCCGCGAGGAGGTGTTCTACGCCCACCGCGGCCGCCACCCGATGCGGCTGCGCTACCGCACCGGCGTCAAGCGCGACGGCACGCTCACCGGTGTCGACGCGCGGATCCAGATCGACGGCGGCGCCTACTCGTCGTTCGGCCTGGTCACCACGTACTACTCGGGCCAGCTCCTCACCGCGCCCTACCGGATGGGCGCCTACCGCTTCGACTCGACCCGGGTGTTCACGAACAAGCCGTGCTGCGGCCCCAAGCGCGGGCACGGGTCGGTCCAGCCGCGCTTCGCGTTCGAGTGCCAGATCGACAAGCTCGCCGAGGCGATCAGCATGGACCCGATCGAGCTGCGCCGCCGCAACTTCATCGGCGAGCACACCCGCACCGTGAACGGCATGCGCGTGACCTCGAACGGGTTCCTTCAGTGCCTCGACGCGGTCGAGAAGGCCTCGGAGTGGAAGAGCAAGTTCCGGCGCCTGCCCTACGGCCGCGGCGTCGGGGTGGCCGGGAGCATGTACATCAGCGGGACCAACTACTGCATCTACCCGAACGAGATGCCGCAGTCGGGCGTCCAGCTCAAGCTCGACCGCAGCGGCCGCGCCACGGTGTTCTGCGGCGCCTCGGACATCGGCCAGGGCTCCGACTCGGTGCTGGCCTACATCGTGGCGGAGGAGCTGGGCCTCGAGCTCGGCGACATCCGGGTGGTCGCCGCCGACACCGACCTCACGCCGGTCGACCTGGGCTCCTATTCGAGCCGCGAGACGTTCATGGTCGGGAACGCCTGCCTCGACGCGGCGCGCAAGCTGCGGGAGCAGGTCGCGGCGGCCCTCGCCGATGCCTGGGGCTGCTCGCCTCGCGAGGTGACGCTGGCCGGAGGCGTGGCGTGCTCGATCCGCGCTCCCGAGCGGGAGTGCATGAGCGTGAAGGAGGCGTTCCAGCTCGCCGAGGCGCGCTTCGGGACCCTCGGCTCGGTGGGCTGGTACCAGAGCCCCAAGCTCGGCGGCGACTATCGCGGCGGCACGATCGGCGCCTCGCCGGCGTACTCCTTCACCGCTCACGTGGTGGAGCTCTCGTGCGACGTCGAGACCGGGCGCGTCGAGGTCGAGAAGATCTGGATCGCCCACGACTGCGGGCGCGCCCTGAACCCGGCGGCCGTGGAGGGGCAGATGGAGGGGAGCGCCTACATGGGATTCGCCGAGGCGCTGATGGAGGAGCAGGTGTTCAAGCCGGCGGCTCCGGGACACGGGCCCGGGCTCCACCA
>VBOT01000044.1 GCA_005893225.1 Candidatus Eiseniibacteriota bacterium | reverse complement strand
CCGACCGGCCCTTCACGCCGCACTGCCTCGCCACTCGCTCACCAGGCTCGCGCACAGCGCCACGTCCTCGAACCGGTCCCACTTCCGCACCGCCTTGCGGTGGATGCCTTCGCGGCGCATTCCGAGCTTCTCGAGGACGCGACCCGAGCTGGGATTCCGAATGAAGTACCGCGCCTGGATGCGGTGGAGCTGGAAGGCGCCGAACCCGAGGGCCAGGATCGCGCGCCCCGCCTCGGTGGCATACCCTCGCCCCCAGAACGGCACGCCGACCCAGTAACCGAGCTCGGCGAGGGCGTGGGAGGGGTTCACGAACAGACCGATGTCGCCGATCAGGGCTCCATCCGGCGTCGTGATTGCATACTCCGCCAGGGTCCCTGCCGCGAACCCGGGCCCGTGCCTGGAGATCCACTGCTCGGCCGCGCCGTCGGGATAGGGATGCGGAATCGCGAGCGTGGTGTCGGCGATCGCGAATTCACCCGCCAGCTTCTCGACGACAGGCGCATCCGTGAGCTCGAACGGTCGCAGGACGAGCCGCTCCGTGTGCAGAGTCGGTTGGGCACCTGAGATCACCGGCTCGCCTGCCAAGAAACACCCCCAGGGAGGAAGCTTCAGCCGAGGCGCCAGACCTTAGCCGCGGGTTTCGAGAACCGCCAGCCGAGGTCGCGGCTCTGATGCGGGCTTGACCGGGCCACACCTATTTCGTTCAACTCACGTGGATGGGGCATCTCCGATCCCGTAGTCGCGCCACGTTCCTGGCCTCCGCGGGCCTCTTTTGGGCCGTGGTCGCGTTCCGCACCGGGGCGCCCTCCCCGGCTGCCGCTGCGCCGTCCTTCGTCAGGCCGTGGACGCCACCGGCTGCCGACTCCCTGACCGCATGGGCCGCCGAGGCGCTCGCCCGCTTCCGGGCCAACCAGGGAGACAGCGTCGGCGGGTCCAACTACCGGGCCTACCAGATCGTGGGAACGATCGGCCGTGGCGTGCTGCGCTCGCTCGGAAGGCGCAACACCGTGCAGGCCCATGTCCTCCAGCCCCTGCTGGATTCTCTCGGCCTGATGACCGAGGTTGCGATCGATCCCCAACTCCCCGAATTCGTCCTGATGGTAGTGCACAACCCCTTCCGGCCGACCGCCGACGCGCTAGGGTTTCTCTACTGGTACCGGGTCGATGACCTGCGCATCCAGGGCGTGGTGCTGAACGGCGGGCGCGATCCGCTGGTTCGGGTGTGGTGGACGGGACGATCGGAATCTCCCTACGAGTGGGGGATCGTCTACCACCAGGCGAGCCCGGAAGGCGAAATGAAGCTCCTGCTCATCAGGCTCGACCAGAGCGGCTCCTTCTGGAGTGAGGCGCTCCCGGAGCGCGAGCCACCCGATCTGGGAGGGGCAGGACGGGCGGCCTGGGTGGACGTGAACGGTGACGAGTTGCCCGAGCTGATCACCTGGGTGCGGGCGCAGCCGGACTCGACCTTCGAGGAGTGCGGCGAGTGCCCCCACCTCCTGACGGAGCGGACCTTCACCGAGCGAAGGGAGGGATTCACGCTGAACGACAGCCGGCTGGTGCCGACCCCGTACGCGAACTTCGTTCTCTTCGTGCGTCTGCTGCGTGAGGGGAACCGGGCGGCGGCGAGTCGACTGCTCGTGAATCCCGCCAAGCTGGACCAGGCGCTGGCGCTCGGATGGGGAGGCCGCGCGACGCGCGACACCTGGAGGGTCGAGTACGCGGAGGACGAGCACTGGCCGCACTGGCTGGCGCTGAGGTTCAATGGGAGCAAGGGCCCGCAGCACTACATTGTTCACTTCGCCACCCGGGAGGGCAGGTGGATCATTCAGGACTGGCTGGTCCCGACCAAGGCCCCCGGCACGCCGGCAGGGAGAGCGAGAAGCAAATGATCCAAGGAGGGATGCGCGGAGCCTCGATCCTAGCGCCGCTGGCCGGCGCAGTGTTGATCGTGCTCGCCCTGCTCGGCGCGAACGGCTGCCAGCGCAAGGTGCGTTACACGCCCCCCCGGGTCGAATCGACCGCGGCCGACGAGGATTCGTCCGCGATCGTGCTGCGTAGAGCCCAGGAGCAGTGGGAGGCGGGAGACTCTCCCGAGAGCGCGGCCGAGATGAGCGCGCAGGCCCTGTTCGAAGAGCTGCGCGACCTCCCTCCCTCGGAGTGGAGCGACCGCGCCAGCGCCGTGTTCGATTCGCTCGCCATCGGCGCCGAGATCGCGGGGGGGGCCTGCGGGCTGGCGGTCAACTTCTTCCAGCGATCCGATCCGACCGCGGGATCGTGGCCCTATGTCTTCTGGTGCGGCGCCAAGGGGCCCGTGTATCAAAAGGTCGAGGGTCGCGGCATGAAACTCGGGAGCTTCTTGGCGCGCGGCCTCGCCACCGGCGTGCGTCAGAGCCCCGAACGGGGCGCGGCGGCGCTGTACTCGAGGCACGGCACCGGGGGTCAGCAGCCGGTGCTCATGGTCTGGGAGGCCCCGGGCCGCAGCGATCAGCTCAAGCTGATCCAGACGCTGGGCCCCGACTCGCTCGGGGGCGTGGGGACCGGGGAGTTCGAGACCACGGCCGACACGGTGATCGACCTGGTGGCGCGGACCTACCGGCAGCATGCCCTGTTCGACGAGTGCGCGACGTGCCCCCACGTCTACGTCGTGCATCGCTTCCGCTGGGTTGCGCGGGGGTTCGAGCGCGTGGAGCAGAACCCGGTGCCCTCTCCCTACTCGACCTTCGTCGAGTTCATCGAGGCGCTGCGCGCCGGCGATCTCGGCGCCGCGGGACGCGTCGCGGATCCTTCGTTGATCGAGAAGGCGCGCCACCTCGACTGGGGGAAGCCCGCCGGCGCCTGGCGCATCGCGCCGGCGGCCGACGAGACGCCCCAGCGAATGGTGTTCTTCCGCGGGGAGAAGGAATCCTATCGCGTGCAGTTCGAGCAGCGCGGCGCCGACTTCGTGATCACCGACTTCGAGGCGGTATCGCGCAGCGTCGAGTAGGCGAGTCGGCCGCGGCGCCGCGAGCGTTTTACGCTCCGAACGCGTTTTCGCCCGCCGGGCCGGGTGACGCTCGGCCTGAGCGGTCGGCCTGAGCGGTTCGTGAACGACCCCGGTTGCTGCTAAGCTTTTCCGCGAAGCAGCGCCAACCCGCGCGCGTTCCGCCACACCGAATGCAAGCCCGCGCCGCCGGGCCCATTCCACGGGAAGGCGTCCCCCCCGCTTCCCAGCGCTCGCTGGCCGTCCGCGCCGCCGAGACGGCATACCAGGCCATGCTTTTCCCGGGAGGTCCGGTCATGAATCGGTGGTTCCCGCATCTCGTCTCGATTCTCGTTCTGCTGGTAACGACCCGGGCCGCGGAAGGACAGGCAGCATTTACGGCGAGGCTTTCCGGACCGCAGGAGGTCCCGGGTGTAGTCACGACCGCGGCCGGAACGGCGTGCCTCACGCTCACCAGTGCCGGTGTCCAGTTCTTCGTGACCGTGGAGGGGCTCTCGGGGCCGATCACGGCGATTCACATCCATAACGCGCCGGCCGGCGTCAACGGCCCGGTGGTGCGCACCCTGACCGGAAACCTGTGGGGCAACACGGCCGAGGGGCTGTGGAGATCCACGGACGCAGAGCCTCTCACCGCGGCGCTCATTGATGAGCTGCTCAAGGGCAACCTGTACGTCAACGTCCACACGGCGGCCAACCCCGGCGGCGAGATCCGAGGTCAGATCGCGGTGAGCGGGGGAGTGCATTTCACCGCCAACCTGGACGGAAACCAGGAGAACCCGCCGCTGACCGTGGCGGCCACCGGCACGGGCGCCTTCACGCTCACCGAGGAGGCTCTGATCTACAAGATCACGGTGAGCGGGCTCACCGGCGCTCCCACGGCGGCCCACATCCACACCGCAGCGATCGGGATCAACGGGCCGGTCACCATCACCATCTTGCCCAACTTCGTTGGCAACACCGCCACCGGCACGGTGGTGCTCACGGCCGCGCAGCGCCGCGATCTGATCTCCGGGAACATGTATGTGAACGTCCACACCGCCGCGAACCCCGGCGGTGAGATCCGTGGGCAGATCAACCTGGGCGGGGGCTTTGGATTCTCGGCGAGGCTCGACGGCTCGCAGGAGGTACCGGCAAATGCCAGC
The DNA here is from genome assembly GCA_005893225.1 of Candidatus Eiseniibacteriota bacterium. Lineage (GTDB taxonomy): Bacteria > Eisenbacteria > RBG-16-71-46 > RBG-16-71-46 > RBG-16-71-46 > WS-3. The sequence goes on along the minus strand of VBOT01000044.1, from coordinate 6,550 downwards.
GCCGGGACCGCCACCGCCTCGCTCACCCTGACGCCCTCGGGGCTGCTCGTCGACCTCACCGCGACGGGGCTCTCGGGGCCGATCACCGCGGCGCATTTCCACAACGCCGCGACGGGCGTGAACGGTCCCGTGGTCCGCACGCTGACCGGCGACTTCATCGCGGGCACGACCACCGCCTCGGCCCTGTGGCGCTACGACGATCCCGAGCCGCTCACTCCGGCACTCGTGGCCGAGCTCCTGGCGGGGAGGCTCTACATCAACCTCCATACCGCCGCCTTCGGAGCGGGCGAGATCCGCGGCCAGGTGACGCTCAACAACCCGTCGGCCAGCAACGCGGCCACGTTCACCGCCAGACTGACGGCGGATCAGGAAGAGCCTCCCACGGCAGCGACCGGGCATGGCACCGGCACCTTCCGCCTCACTTCGGCGGGGCTGGAGTTCAACGTCACCGTCGATGGGCTCTCGGGGCCAATCACGGCGGCCCACTTCCACAACGCGCCGATCGGGGTCAACGGCACGGTGGTGCGACCCATCACCGCCGACTTCGTGGGCAATACCGCCTCCGGCATCTGGACTCCGGCCGACGCGACGCCGCTCACCGCGGCCCTCATCACCGAGCTCCTCAAGGGCAACCTCTACGTCAACGTCCACACCGCCGCGAACCCGGGCGGCGAGATCCGCGGGCAGGTGCTGCTCGCCTCGGGCGCGGACCTCGAGGACCGGCTCACCGGGCAGCAGGAGAACCCTCCGCTCGCGGTCGGGGGCTTGGGCACCGGATCGTTCGCGCTGACCCCGAGCGGCCTGGTCTTCAGCGTCACGGTCGATGGTCTCACCGGGGCGATGACCGCGGCGCACTTCCACAACGGGGCACCGGGCGTCAACGGAGGCGTGGTGCGCGCGATCACCAGCGACTTCGTCGGCAACACCGCGAGAGGAGTATGGAAGCCCACCGACGCGTCACCCCTGACGACCGCGCTCGTGACCGAGCTGATGAAGGGGAATCTCTACGTGAACGTCCATACCGGCGCGAACCCCGGGGGTGAGATCCGGGGCCAGGTGCGGCTCGCGGATGGGGACAGCCGCGGCGCCTTGCTGCTCGGTCAGGCCGAGGTGCCACCGGTCAACACGATCGCGAACGGCACAGCCTCGCTTACGGCCACCGATCAGGGGCTCGTCTTCCGCGTCTCGGCGAGCAATCTCTCGAGCCCGATGACGGCCGCCCACTTCCACAATGCGTCGTCCGGGGTCAACGGGCCGGTGGTGCGGACCATCACCGGCGATTTCACGAACCTCACCGCCGATGGGGTGTGGACCCAGGCCAACGCCGAGGCGCTTACGCCGACGTTGCTCGGCGCGCTGGTGACGGACAACCTCTATATCAACATCCACACCAGTACGAATCCCGGTGGAGAGATCCGCGGGCAGGTCGGCGGCCGCTCCCTCGCGGGCGTGGACGAGGAGATCGTGGGGAAGGGAACCTTCCAGCTCTCCAACACGCCCAACCCGTTCCTCCGGAGGACCACGTTCACCTTCTACCTGCCGAAGAGATCCGAGGTGAGCCTCAAGATTTACGACCTGAGAGGAGCCGATGTCGCCACGGTTCTGAGCGGGACGCGTGAGGCCGGGTGGCAGCGCGCCTCAATGAATGCCGGCGGGCTTGCGACCGGGCTGTACTTCTACAGGCTCCGGGTGGGCGGTGCGAGTGTGGCGAGCAAGATGTTGCTGGTGAGATGAAGTTGGCGCCCGGCCGGGGGGCGTTCCCCCGGCCGGGGGCTCCCGCTCGGGGGCTCACTTCGTCGCCCGCGTCGCTCGCCGGTGAGGAGCGGGCTCGAGTTCAGGGATCTCGCTGCCGACGAGCGCCGGCACCGGTCCCCAGGCACCGCTTCCCCGGCATGCTTCGATTCCTGTTTCCGCCGCGCTAGGGCACCTGCCGATCGGCCGAGCCATCGCTTCCCCAGGCCCCCCTGCCGCGCTACAATGCCCGCTCTTCACGGGGCGTCCCGAGCGCTCGCAAGACCCGGCGGACCGCCATGCGCGTCGGCCCGCGAGGTTTCACCTCATGCAGGCTAAGCCGGCTCGCTTCCTCGAGTGGCCGAAGGTTTCATCGGAATCGGAATCCATCCTCGCCTCCTGGCTTTCCGATCTTGCCCGCCGTCCCGAGAACCGCGGGGCGCTGCGGCACTGGGAAGTCCTGCCGGCGCGGCCGGCACGCCACGGAGAGCTTTCCTATCCGCTCCCCGAGCCGCTCCGCGAGGCGCTCGAGCACCGCGGCATCTCCCGCCTTTACACCCACCAGGTGCAGGCGATCGAGGCGCTGCGCGGCGGGCTCGACACCGTGGTGGTGACGGGGACCGCGAGCGGGAAAAGCCTCTGCTACCACGTGCCGGTGCTGGAGCGGCTGCTCGCCGAGCCGCAAGCGACCGCGCTCTACCTCTTCCCCACCAAGGCGCTCGCCCAGGACCAGCTCAAGGGCCTCACGCGCCTCGCCGCGGGTCATCCGGACCTGCTCCGCGCTCTCTCTCCCGGCGTCTACGACGGCGACACGCAGGCGGCGACGCGGCGCAAGGTCAGGGACTCTGCGAACCTGATCCTCTCCAACCCGGACATGCTCCACCAGGGGATCTTGCCGGCGCACGCGCGCTGGGCGCGCTTTCTGCGCCACCTGCGCTTCGTGGTGGTGGACGAGATGCACGCCTACCGCGGGATCTTCGGCTCCCAGGTCGCCAATGTGCTGCGCCGGCTCGAGCGCATCGTGCGCCACGTCGGCGGCGAGTTCCGGTACGTGCTCTGCAGCGCCACCATCCGCAACCCGGGAGAGCTGGCCGGAGCTCTCACCGGACGCACGCTGCGGGTCGTGGACGACGACGGGTCGCCGCGCGGCGAGAAGCACTTCGTGTTCTGGAACCCGCCCTTCGCCGACGAGAGTCGGGTCGAGCGGCGATCCTCGAACATCGAAGGCTGCATGCTGTTCTCGGGCGCGATCGAACACGGCGCCCAGACGCTGGCATTCACCAAATCGCGGGTCGCGGCCGAGCTGGTCTACCGCTACGCGCGCGAGCGCCTCGAGAGGAGGGCGGCCGATCCGGGCCCCTGGGCGCCTTCGAGAGAGTCCCCGCCGGGCGACCTCGAGGAGCGTATCAAGCCCTATCGCGGCGGCTATCTTCCCGAGGAACGCCGCAAGATCGAGAAGGCGTTGTTCTCGGGCGAGCTGCGGGGCGTGGTGAGCACCAACGCGCTCGAGCTCGGCGTGGACATCGGCGGGCTGGATGCGGTGGTGATGATCGGCGCGCCGCCCACCCTCGCCAGCGCCTGGCAGCAGGCGGGGCGGGCGGGGCGAAAGGGAGCGCCCTCGCTGGCGGTGCTGGTGGCCTACAACGAGACCGTGGATCAATACCTGATGCGGCATCCCGAGTACTTCTTCGGCCGCTCGCCCGAGGCCGCGGTGATCGATCCCCACAACCCTTACATCCTCGCCCACCAGCTCGCGTGCGCGGCCTACGAGCTTCCGCTCGGCCCCGACGACGAGCGTGCCTTCGGACCTCAGACCTTCGCCATCCTGGGCGCGCTCGAGGAGGCGGGCGAGACGCGCACCATCGACGGCCGCGCCTACTGGGCCCGGACCGAGTTCCCCGCCGCCAAGGTCAACCTCCGCACCATCTCCGACGACACCTACACGATCATGGACGCCACGCGAGGGAACCAGGTGATGGGGACGGTGGACGCGATCAGCGCGCTGGAGCTCGTCTATCCCGAGGCGATCTATCTGCACGAGGGCGAGACCTGCTTCGTGCGCGAGCTCGACCTCGCGCAGAAGGTGGCCTACGTCGAGCCGCGCGAGGTCGACTACTACACCCAGCCGGTGCTCGAGACCAACATCCGGGTGCGTGGCGAGCTCTCGCGCCAGGAGTGGCGCGGCGAGGCGGTGCTGCTCGGCGAGGTCACCTATTCGTGGCAGACGATCGCGATGAAGAAGATCAAGTTCCACTCCCTCGACTCGATCGGCTACCACCCGCTCGACCTGCCCCGCCTCACGCTCGACACGGCGGGCTTCTGGCTGGCTCCCGGCGAAGCGGCGTGGCGCGCCGTGGCGCGCGCCGGGCTCAACCCGGTCGAGGGCCTGAGCGGCGTGCGCAACCTGTTCCTGACCCTACTCGCAATGCTCAGCATGTGCGACCCCGCCGACCTGGGCGGCATGATCGACTCCTCGAACCTGGGACGGCCCACGCTGTTCGTGTTCGACCGCTACCCCGGCGGGCTCGGCTTCGCGGAGCAGGGATTCGCACGCCTCGACGAGCTGGCCCGGGCGGCCCTCGACCATCTCGAGGCCTGCGAGTGCGAGGCGGGCTGCCCCTCGTGCGTGGGGCTGCCGATCCTGAGACCCGCGCAGCAGCAGGACCCCGATCTCGGCCACCCGAGGGGGATCCCGGGGAAGGACGCCGCGCGGGCGCTCCTCGCGCACTGGCTGGAGCAGCCCGTGAAGGACGCGAGATGAAGGGACAGCCCGAGTGGCCGGTCGCGTTCTTCGACGACGACTACCTGAGGATCTATCGGCCCATGTTCACCGAGGAGACCACCCGTCGCGAGGTGGATTTCATCGAGTCGGCTGTGGCGCTCGGGCCGGGAGCTTCGGTGCTCGATCTCGCGTGCGGGATCGGACGCCACGCCATCGGCATGGCGCTGCGCGGATATCGCGTCACCGGGCTCGATTTCAATCCGCGTTACCTCGAGATGGCGGCTGCGGGAGCCGCCGCCGCAAGCGTGCGCGTCGACTGGGTGGTGGGCGACATGCGCGCGCTCGGGTTCTCCCGGCCGTTCGAGGCGGTGTATTCCTACTTCACCTCCTTCGGTTACTTCTCGGACGCCGACAACGAGCGGGTGATCGCGAACATCGCGCGAGTCCTGAGGCCCGGCGGGCGCTTTCTCATCGACATGGCGAACCGCGAGTGGGTCCTCACCCACCCCCAGCAGCGCACCTGGAACCAGCGCGAGGACGGAGCGCTGCTGATGGAGGAGGTGTCGCTCGATCTCAAGGCTTCGCGGATCATCTCGCGTCAGATGCTGATCGAGCCCGGGGCCGAGGCTCGCGTCACCAAGGAGTACAACCTCCGCACCTACACCTGCGCCGAGCTGAGCGCTCTCCTGGCGCGCCATGGCCTCGAGGTGGAAGGTGTTTGGGGGGGGCCCGACCGCAGCGAGTACTCGACGGATAGCCGGCGCTTGATCCTGCTCGCGGCACGGCAGGGCGCCGACGGCGGAAGGGGCTAAAGGGCTGAGGTGCTGGATCGGGCGCTGCTGAGGGAGCGGCTGGCCGAGCTGGTGCGGGGCCGGCGCGTGGGGGCCGAGCCGCCGGGACGGAGCGGCGAGCCTCGAGCGGAGGGCGTTGTCGCGGCGCCCCCGGTGAACCGCGGCGTCCGGGAAACCCCCGTCTCGCGCGGGGTCGGCGTCGAGGAGTTCCTTCCCGGCGGAGAATGGCACGACCGCCGCGGGGCCGTGTTCGTGCACGAGCGCCTGAGGTCCAGCCTCGAGCGGCCGCGTCCGTCGTGGGGAACGCTCGGTGCGCCGCCCGAGAACGAGGTCGAGCTCTCCGCCCTCGCCAGCCTCGGCCTCGAGCGGGCGCTGTTTCTCGACCTCGAGACCGGGGGGCTGGCCTCGAGCCCGGTGTTCCTGGCGGGCACCATGCGCTGGAACGGCACCGACTTCGTGCTCAGGCAGTACTTCGCGCGCCACTACGGCGAGGAGGCGACGCTCCTCGGGGCGCTGAGCGAAGCGACGCGAGGGGTCGAGTTCCTGGTCACCTTCAACGGCAAGTCCTACGACGCGCCCTTCATGCTGGGCCGCGCGCACGTGCACGGCGTGCCGGTGACCCTTCCCCCACGCCACCTGGATCTCCTCCACCCCGCCCGGCGCCGGTGGAAGCGCCTGCTGAGAGACTGCCGGCTCCAGACACTGGAAAGCCACGTGTGCCGCCGCCGGCGGTCCGGCGACGTGCCGAGCGACGAGGTTCCCTACCTCTACCACGACTACGTCCGGAGCGGCGATCCCTACCGGCTGGTGCCGGTCTTCCACCACAACCTGCTCGACGTGATCACCATGGCCGAGATCCTGCGCGCCCTGTGCTCGGGCATGGGCGGGCCAGCGAGGGCCGAGGGCCTGGCCCTGGGCTGACCCCTGCCGCACTCGGCCGGAAACCGGCTCCTCCACGGCGCCCACGACACGAACTCCGGGTCCATCAGACAGGCCGCGGGCTCCGATGTTCCCGCTAAGGTTCTGGCGGTCGAGGGCCGATAGAGACTGCTGGCCCGCGCTTGTCGCGCGGTCAGGGTCACACCTCCGAAGTGGGCACGGGGGAACGACGCAGGTGACATGGCGGAGCGATCCGCCGAGTTGGCAGCGACTTGCCGTCGGTTCCCGTGTCGGGGAGTCTCGCCCGCGGCGTCCATTCGACGCTCGTGGGCCCCGGCGTCCCCGATTGGGTTGACGCCACGGGCGGACCTTGCAAGACTCCGCGCCCGCTGCTTGGGGGTGCAGGCATTTCTCTAACCAGGAGGAT
>VBOT01000043.1 GCA_005893225.1 Candidatus Eiseniibacteriota bacterium | reverse complement strand
TTCTCAACTGCCGCCGTGAAAGTGTCCCTCCATGCGACACCTCACGACGAGCGGCAAGGAGGCTCCCCGCCCCGGGCGAGGGCGGATCAGAACTCGGGGCCGACGCTGAAGTGCCAGCGGGGCTGGCTGACGTAGCCGAAGTCGGTGTTCCAGGCCGCGTCGAGCTTGAGGATCAGGAAGTAGAGCGCGGTGCGAAGGCCGACGCCGAACCCCAGCTTGGGATCGGCCAGGCGGCGGTTGCCGTCCACCCGCCGGCTGAAGCGCAGGGGCTGGCCCCGGTCCCAGATCGCTCCCATGTCCCCGAACACCGCGCCGCGCAGGTTGAAGATGCCGACCGGCACCGGACCGACCACGCCGAGCTGTTGGATGAACGGGAAACGCAGCTCGGCGTTTACGATCGCCACCCGCGAGCCGAGCAGGTCGAAGTCGCGGTAGCCGCGCAGGGTCGAGAAGCCGCCCACCTGGAAGGTCTGCGCGTCGCGCCCGTCGCTGAGCCCGGTCAGGACGCGGCCCGCGAAGGTGTAGCCGTGGGTGAGGTCCCAGTAGCGGCGCATGTCGAGGGTGTAGGTCTGGTAGGCCAGGCCGTGCTCGAACCACGCGAACGAGGGGCCGCAGGTCAGGTTGTAGCGCTGCCCGTTCACCGGGCCGTAGAGGCCGAACAGCGCGTTGTCGCCGATCAGCGACACGGAGGGCGAGGTCACGGAGCGGAACGTCTTGTCCTGGGGTGAGGCGTTGCCGAGCTCGTCCTCCACGAACAGCGTGCGCTCGGAGAACATCTGCGTGAAGTTGAACTCGGCGCGCCGGAAGCGGTCGAACGGGTAGGACGCCGAGAGCAGCGCCCCGAAGTTGCGCTCCGAGAACAGGCGCGGGCTCCCGAGCTGCTCCCCCAGCGTGGTGACGCTCGACGAGAAGTAGTTCTTGAAGTGGAACATCCCGAACCCGAGGTCCCAGCGTCGCGGGAGGTAGTTGTAGATCGCCAGCGCGTTGGTCTCCTCAAGCGAGCTGCTGAAGATGTCGGTGGCGACGTACAGGTTGTGGTCGCCGAGGAAGTCGCTGAACACGAACTGGGTGCTGCCGACGAAGCCGAAGCCGCTCGCGGCGTAGAAGCCGGCGCCGGCGTAGTCGGGGGCGAGCCGGACGTGGTAGCGGCTGGGCGACTGGCCCAGCACCGAGTCGGGCACCGCGAAGGGGCCCCCCTGGTCCACCAGCGGGACGGTGGTCGGAAGCCGCGGCACGGTGTCCCGGACGGCGGGGAACGAATGCTCGCCGCGGGCCCAAGGCCCCGGCGGCGGCAGGTCCGCGAGCGTGCTGTCCGAGTGGCCCCCGAGCTCGAAGCGCTGCTCGTGCTCGGCCACGGCGGCGAGCGTGTCGGCGCCGGCCGGCGTCGAGACGCTGTCCGGCCAGCCGCTCGCGAGCGCGCCCCGGCCGGGATGCACCTGGGTCGAGTCCACTCCCGAGGCGAGGGCCTCGGCCGTGCTCAGCACCGCGCCCGGGACCTGGTGACGCAGGCGAGCCAGCACCCCGTCGAGCGACAGCGGCTCCTTGACGGCGAACACGTCGAAGCCGCCGCGGTTGAAGGCCGAGAACACGAGCCGGTCGTTCTGCCGCGACCACGACAGGCTCTGCACCCCTCCCAGGACGTCGGTGAGCTGGGTGAGGCTCGAATCGGCGCGATCGAACAGGTAGATGTTCGGCGTTCCCTCGCGGTCGGAGACGAACGCCAGCTTGCGGCCGTCGGACGACCATGCCGGGGCATGGTCGTCGCCGAAGGTGTCGATGGTGCGGGTGACCTGGCCGGTCCCGAGGTCGAGCCCGAAGATCCCGTAGGCTCCGAACCCCCGCTCGCGACGCATCGGATGGAGCACCACCGGAGCGAGCCGGTCGGAGGAGAACGTGATGGTTCGTCCGTCCGGCGTCCAGGTCGGATCCTTCTCGTCGTAGGAATCGTCCGTGAGCCGGCGTCGCGCCCCGCGGGCGGCGTCGACGAGCCACAGGTCGGAGCGGCCGTCGTCGACGCCCACCACCACAATGGAGTCGGCGACCGGCGACCACGACGGGTAGGACAGCGCGTCGCACGGAAGCTCGAAGTGCCTGAGGATGCGGCCGCTGCCGGCCGAGACGACGTACAGCACGTCCTTCCCGGCGCTCTTGGCGGTGAGCGCCAGGCGCTGCCCGTCCGCCGACCAGGTGATCGAGCTCCGGAACGAGGGGATGGTCTCGAAGTGGACGTTGCGCTCGCCGCGGATCACGCGCCGCAGCACCTTCCCGTCGAGCGCCGACATGAGGTAGACGTCGGTGTACTGGCGGCGGTCCGAGAAGTAGGCGATCCGGTCGCCCTGGGGCGCCACCGCGGGGGCGGTGTTCAGGTTGCTCTGGTCGTGGCGGTGGTCGGTCAGGCGCCGGGCGAAGCGCTCCGGGTCCTCCTTGCTCGCCACCGTGGGCCAGTACTGCTTGCGCAGCCACTGGCGCCACTGCTCGTCGAACTTGGCGACCGGCATCCCCACGCTGCGCTCGAAGGCGCGGTCGAAGTTCCGCATCTGGCGCAGGCGCCTCAGCACGTCCCGCAGCCGGTCCTCGCCGAAGCGGTCGACCAGGAAGCTCAGCGCGGACTGCCCCTGCTTGTAGACCAGGTAACCCCCCGAGTAGGCGATGGGCGGCAGGTAACCCTCCACGATCCCGTCGCGCAGGAACATCTCGGCGTTGGGCTCGAGGCCGAGCGAGAAGTACTCCGCCAGACCCTCGGCGAACCACAGGGGAACCGAGTAGAAGCTCTGGCGGGCGATCAGGGAGGCGGCCGAGCCCCCGTAGAGCATGTCGAACATGAACGCGTGCGTGAGCTCGTGCACCACCACGTGCCGCAGGTCCTCGTAGGACCCCGTGAACGGCAGCACCACGCGGTTGCGCAGCACCTCGGTGAACCCGCCGGTGCCGGCGTCGATCAGCTCGGGCGTGACGTTGGTCTGGGAGAAGTCGTTGTGCGAGCCATAGAGGATGATCGGGATCTTCCGCCCGAGCGTGTGGCCCATGCGCGCCGACATCATCCCGTTGGTCTTCTCGGCCAGGTCGAGGACCCGCATCGCCAGGCTGTCGAGCCCGGGGTAGAAGTAGACCTCGAAGTGGTCGGAGGCGATCGACCGCCAGTCGTAACGCCGGTACTGGACCTTGTTCTGGCCGAAGTACTGGGCATGCGCCGGGGCCGAAGCTCCCAGGCCCAGGAGCAGCAGCACGAGCTGCAGGCGGAGCTGCGCCGTCCTCATCCGGATTTCCTCTCGCCGATCTTGGAGCGTGGCCGCGGGAGGGGGTCCCGGCCTCCTCTCATCTGCAGTCTACACCCACACCGCCCGGCGGGGTTCCAGGCCGGCGCGGGGAGCGCGAGAAATCCCGCTCCGCGAGGGCATACCCTCCGGCATCCCGGAGGCGGTCCGGCTCAGTACTCCCACCGCGCCTTCAAGTTGACGTTGAAGGCGGGCGTGGCCGGCGCGGTCGCGCTCCCGGCCAGGGCTCGTCTCTGGGTGAGCTCGGAGGTGACGTAGAAGAAGCGGTTGAGCCGGTACTCCGCCTCGATGTCCCGCTCGAAGGGGTCGGTGCTGAGCTGGGGTGAGGGACTCTGCCGTCCGGAGCCCGGCACGCGCTGCCGGTAGCGCAGCAGCAGGTTCGGCGTGACCTGGGTGCCGACTCCGATGATGATGTCCCCCTGGCCGTTCAGCAGGCCGCCGCGCTCGCGGTCGAGCGCCCACTCGCTGACGTAGCCGCGGAACGCCCGGGACATCTCGGCGGAGAGCGTTCGGTTGATCGCGCGGGTCAGGTAGTTGTCGAGCGGGTCGCCCAGGGTCTGCGTCACTCCCTGGAACCCTTGCTTCGGGTCGTAGAAGCGCAGCACGGTGAGCTCCTCGAGGATCTTGGCCTCGTCCCAGTCGTTCGGCTTGCTCTCGAGCTCGATCACGGGCTCCTGGGACCGTCCCTTGATGCGCACGGTGACGTCGTGCGCTGGCTCGTTCGCACTGGTGCCGGCCTGGAGCTCGGTGGAGGCCGCCGAGGGTCCGGGGGCGATGTGCGTCGTCGCCTCGGCGTCGATCACGGGGTTGGTCCCGCCCACGTTGTCGAAGGTGAGATCGGCAGTCTGGACCGTGAAGCGGTTGCTCAGGAACCAGTAGGTGCCGCGCAGCGCCTTCATGTCGCCGTAGATGACGAGCTGGTCGGGAGTCTGCTCGAGGCTCAGGTCGGCGCTGAACTCGATGTCCCCGTCGGGGGGCTGCCAGTGCAGGTTGCTGGTCGCGACCACGCGGATCCGGTAGAGCCAGAACAGCGGCTGCGAGGTCGCAGCGAGCTGCTGGACCTCGCTCTGGTTGGCGAAGTCGAACAGGATCGCGGCGCGGCGCACGTTGGCCTGGCCGGTTACCATCGGCAGCCACTGGCCGTTCACGCGCGGCCCGTTGGTGACGGTGAAGTTGCCGTCGAACTGGACCGCGTACACCCCGGGCTCCGAGGCCGTGACGTCCCGCATCCGGACGTCGAAGCGGTAGCCCTTGAACCCGACGCCGGAGAGCTCGATCGCGCCGCTGGCGCGCACCGTCCCGCGATCCCCCTGGCGCGCCGTCAGCGAGTCGAGCGTGATGCGCGACTCGTCGAGGGTGAAGCTCGCCCGCACGCCCTTGACCACTTCCTCGCGGCCGGCCATGCGCAGCATCGCGTCCCGGATGTGCCCGCTGCCGTCCAGGTCGGGATGCTTCGGCGTCCCCTTGACGCTCGCGGCCAGGTCGAAGCGCCCCGAGGCGGCCCCGACCTGGGGAACGAACAGGGGAAGCAGCGAGAGATCGCCGTTCGGGACGTCGAGCCGCCACGCCATCGGGGCCTCGGGCACCTCGGGACGGTTGCCGAGCGCGAGCCGGAGCGGCATTGCGCCGCTCACAGTCGAGACCAGGGCGCCGCGCGTCATGCGCAGCTCCGGCACCTCGAGGCGCTGATCCCGGTAGGTGGCGCGGAGCTGGAAATCCTCGGCCGCGTAAGTCTGCCACGCCAGGGGACGCGCGTGGGCGTTGAGCTCGAGGAGCGGGCGGGCGGGGCTGCCGCGGATCTCGAGGCGGCCCGAGACGAGGCCGTTCCATCCTCTCGCCGCCGGCCAGAGCTCTCGCAGCCGGCTGAGGGGCAGCTCCTCGGAAGCCACCACGCCGTGCCAGTCGGCGGCGCCCGCGAGCCAGCGCTGCACCCCCTCGGCGGTGAGCGTGTCCGGCCAGGGGTGGGCGCGATCAAATCCGCCCTCCACCGTCAACTTGCCGCCGGCGAGACGCAGCTCTCCATGGTGGATCTCGAGCGTCGAGGGCTTCCCGGAGAGGTGGAGCGCCAGCGAGTCGGCGGAATGTCCCTGCCAGCCGGGTTTCGAGAGGCGTCCGTCCAGGTCCCAGCGAGGCTCGCCGGAGGCCCCGTGGACCTGCAGGTCCACGTCGGCCGCGCCCGCGAGCTGCCAGTCGTCGGGGAGCCCCAGCCGGCCGAGCTGGAGGCTCCGGCCATGGGCCCGCCAGTCGTAGTACCCGCCCGGCGCCGCCCAGCGACCCGAGATCTCGAGGCTCGAAGGTCCATCGGCGGCCTTGACCCGATCGAAGCTCACTCCCTTGGGGTCGCCGGAGAGGGCCAGCGGCCCCTCCGCGAGCCAGTCGAACCGCGTGCTCTTCGCCTCGGCGCGGTCGAGTTCCAGGCGCCAGCCCTTCGGCGTCCAGTCGGCGCGGCCGCCGGCGGTCACGACGGTGTCGCCGGCCTGGGCCTGGAGCCCCGCGAGTGTGACGGTCTGATCCCCGAGGCCGAGATCGACGGCGGTGGTGTCGAAGTGCAGGCCCAGGAACATCATGTCGCTCAGTCGCGCCGCGGCGGAGAGGTCGGGCTTCGGAAGCAGGACGCCGTGAACGCCCTCGAGCCGCCACGACGCCGCATGGATGCCGAGCCAGTCGGTGGCGCCGCCTTCCAGGGCGCCGGTGACGAGGAGCTGGCCGGAACGCCCCTCGACCCCGCCGGCGGCGTGGCCCAGCCGCCCGCGAAGCCCCGACGCTCGCCCGTCGGGCCATTCCTCCAGCGGCAGACCCGAGGCCGAGTACTCCGCGCGCCAGCCGCCGGGGGTGGTGGTCCCCGCGAGCTCGAACGATCCGCCGCGACGGCTGGCCCTCACCCGAAAGCTGTCGGGGCCGGCGCCGGGAAAGGTCACCGTGACTCCCGCCGAATCCACCTGCCAGCCCGCAAGCTCGGAGGCTCCCATCACCGCGTCGAGACGCCCCCGGGATTGCCGCTGCCTCGTGTCGACGGCGTAGCGGAAGCGCCCGCTCACGTCGCCCTTGGGCCAGCCGGCGATTCCGATCGAGCCCCAGCGAGAGGGCTCGCCGCGCCTCACGTCCCCGCCCACCTCCCACCCGAGCCTCGACCAGGCCACCCTGCCGTCGAGATCTCCGGCGGGCGAGGCCGCATGGAGAGGGAAGACGGTGAGCTTCCGGTCGAGCCATCCGAACTCTCCCTCGCCCCGCACCGGCAGCTGGTTCCAGACCAGGTCGGAGCGGAAGCGCCCGCGCCATGAGCGGTCGCCCACGGCGTCCACGACCGCGTGCCCCTCTCCCGGCACGGCAAAGGCGTGGTTCTCGGTCACCTCGGCGAGCCACGTCCAGCGGAGCTGGGCCAGCTCCACGTGCAGAACCTTCCGGGTATCGTTCTTCCTCCAGCCTCCCCGCGCGGTGAGATCGAGATCGCGGGTGCGGAGACGACGCACCACGAAGCGCACGCTGTCTCCCGAGGAGATCTCGCCCTGGAGTTCCAGCGCCCGCGTGTGATACGGGCCGAGCTCCCAGGAGAGGCGCCGGATGGCGGCCTTGCTCTCGGGCCCGCTGGATGCCAGCGCCTCGAGCTCGATCCCGTGGATCCCCTCGAGGGGCGCCGGCACGCGGATATCGCCGCGATGCACCCGCAGGGTCACGTCGAGGGCCTGCGGCTTGCCTCCGGTCTCGGTGGTGCGCCACGCCGGCAGGCGCAGCCGGCCGTCCAGCCGCCGGCCAAGGGTCACGACCGGAGCCTCGATCCGGATGTCGATCGCCCTCGAGCTCCCGCGCAGGAGGTTCCAGGGCGAGTAGCCGACCTCGATCCACGGCGCCTCGAGGAGCGGCTGGCCACCTTCGACGAAGCGCACCCGGGGCCGGATCAGGCGCACCTGCCGGAGCGGGTTCCCGCGGATGTCTGCGAACTCGACCTGGATGTCGCTGCGCTTCCGGAGCGTGGTGTTGAGGAACAGGGTGAGCTCCTTGGCGACCAGCTCGGTGCGGTGCATGTAGTAGAGCCCCAGCGACAGGATCGCGATCACGAGCAGCGCTCCCATGGAGATCACCGTGAACCAGACCAGCTTGCGCACCGTCCAGCGGACCGGCTTGGGCACGTGCTCGACCGCGTGCCCGATCTCCTCGCGGATCTCCTCCACCAGCCCGTGAGGCGGCTCGGGGTCCGGAGGGCTCTTGCCGCTCGGGGGTTCCACTGGAGTTCGTGTGCTCATCGCCTCTCAGAACGCAGGACCGATGGCGAACTGGGCCCTGCCGGCCGGGCGGCTGCCATCCGGCTCGGGTCGCGCCGCCCAGCTGAAGTCGAGCCGGAGCGGGCCGAACGGCAGGTTGAAGCGCGCGCCCACCCCCGCGACGTAGCGCAGGTTGTTCGGCGTCAGCGGCCGGTCGCTGATCCGGGGCACGAAGTCCTCGCCCCGGATGTAGGCCGCCCGGTCCCAGACATTTCCCGCGTCCACGTACACCTCCAGCCCGAAAGGACCGACCAGCGGGATGCGCAGCTCCGCATTGGCTTGGATGACCGCGAGACCTCCCGAGGATGGAATCTGGTTCTCGTCGTATCCGCGCAGCGAGCTGACCCCGCCGATACGAAATCGGTCCCCGAGCGGGACGCGAGCCACCTGCGGATCGACCCCTGGCGAGAGCGAGGCCACCCGCCCGAAGGGCTGGATGGTGCCGGCCCGGATCCGGGTGGCCAGGATCCAGCCTTGACGCGCGGGTGTGTACCAGGTGGACAGGAACTGGAACTTGGTGAAGCTGCTCGCTCCCTGCAGCGGGCCGCCGGCCACGTCGGCGGTGGCGCTCTGGGCCGAGCCATGCCCCGGATTGAGCGGGTCATCACGCGTGTCGCGGTCGCCACTGAGCTGGAGGCGATGCGTGGTGTAATTCCGCGGCACAAAGACCGCGAGCGACTCGAGTGTGCTGTCGGCGACCGGGTGCTCGAAGGCGTAGATCTGGTTCACGAAGGCATTGTCCTGGGTGAGCGCGATGTGGGCGAAACGCCCCAGCTCACGCCGCAGCTGGACGCTCACGCCCCGGGTCTCCACCTTCGCCACCCAGCGTGGGTCGGCGCGATCGTGGTCCTTCTCGTAGTACCCGTTGATCAGGCCGCGGGTCCGCGATCGCAGGAGCCAGGGCTCGAGCAGCGAGGCGTCGCCGCGGCTCAGCAGGAAGCGCGCCTGCCCGTCGAGCGCCAGCTTGGAGGACAGCACGCCCTGGAGCCCTCTCCCATTCAGGTTGCGATGCCCCCATTCGCCGGTGAAGCGCAGGCGCTCGGCGGTGCCGCTCCCCACGCCGGCGTCGATCCAGCGCGGCTTGCGCTCGCGCACCCGGAGATCGAACTCGACCCGGGTGTTGGTGGAGTCCACGAGCGGAGTCATCTGCACCTGGCTGAAGAAGCCGCTGTCGTAGAGCCGTTCGATCGAGCGCTGCACGCGCGAGGCCCGGTAGACGTCGTCGGGCTTGAGCAGCAGCTCGCGCCGGATCAGCCGCTCGCGCACGTGGAGCTCTCCCGGAGAGGAGATGTAGACCTGTCCGTAGCGGTAGACCGGGCCCTCGTTTACCGCGTAGCGGACCGTGACGCGCAGGCCCTCGCGGTGCGACGAGGCCACGATGTGGGGCAGATGGCCCTTTTCCTTGTACGCCGCCGAGATGCGGGTCGTGTCCGCGACCAGATAGAGCGGGTTGAACGGGCGCCCGGGCCGCGCGTAGAGCTTCTTCCGCAGCGCCGCCTCCGGCAGCGCGCGGACACCGTCGAGCTCGACCGACGCGATGCGGGAGCGCGGACCCTCCTCGATCCGGAACGTCACCACCACGGTGTTGCGGCTCCGGCCAGGGTCCAGGCGGTAATGCGCGCGCGCGTCCAGGTAGCCGTGCTGGCGGTAGACGCCCTCGATCGTCAGGGTGTCGGCCTGGAGGAAGTCGCGCCTCATGATCGGCTTCTCGCGCCACGGCAGCAGCGAGGGGGCCCGGGTCTTCAGCACCGCGCGGATCTCCTTGACCGGGACATGATGGCGGCCCACGAGACGCACCGCTGAAATGGACTCGAGCTCGCTCGGCAGGTCTTCCTGGGCGCGCGCGCCGGCAGGGAGCAGGAACGCGATCGCCAGGGCCGACCGGAGCGCCGCTATTCCGCCAGGGTTAGGGCGGCGCCGGGGCAAGCGGCCGCTCCCTGGGAGCCGGGTGCGATGTCGGCGTCGGCGCCGGGGCCGCGCCGCGCGGCGCCTTCTCGAGCGCGCGCTGGCGCTGCACCAGGCGCAGCGGATCGTTGGCCAGGATCAGCACGAACAACGTGCCCATGACCACGAGGCCGACCTTCTGGAAGGTGAGGTAGGCACGGGCCGAGATCGACTGGCGGCGCACCGCCTCGATCAGGGCGAGCAGGACGTGACCGCCGTCGAGCACCGGGAGCGGCAGGAGGTTGAAGGCCATGATGGCGATGTTGATCATGGCCAGGAACTGGAGGTAGGCGTCGAGTCCGCGGCGCGCCTGCTCGCTCGCCGCCTGGGCGATGAACAGCGGGCCGCCCACGTACTCGCGATAGTAGAGCGGGCGCGAGATGGTGAGCCACAGCCCGCCGTAGACCGAGCCGACCATCGAGACGGTGGCCCGGAATCCGAGATCGATCGACTCGAGGAGGCCGTGGTGCTCGAGGAAGACCCCGGCGTAGGGCGGCTCGATGCCGATCCTCGCGTTGCGGCTGTCGCGCCCGTCGGGATTGATCGGCGTCACCACGACGTCGAACTCCCTGCCCGCGCGCTTGACCCGGAGTCGCACCGGATGATCCACGGTGCCGCGGAGCGCCCGGGGGAGCTCGTCCCAGGTCGTCACCGGGCGGCCGTTCACCGCGACGATCCAGTCACCTTCCTTGAGGCCGGCCTTGTAGGCCGGCATGCCGGTGACGACCGAGCCGACCACGGGCGGCACCGCCGGGCGCTGGAGGCTCGAGAAGAACGGCTCGCGCTGCTCCGGAGCGAGGGGGACGACGAACGACCGCTCGCCGCGCTCGACCCGCACGTCGACGGACTTTCCACGGGGCTGCTTGGAGTTCGTGAAGAAGATCTGGACCCAGGTCTTGACCGGGACACTGTTGACCGCCGTGATGGCGTCGCCGGGACGGAGCCCGGCCCGGTAGGCGACACTCGTGTCCGGCACGGCTCCGAGGCGGTTGGGATAATCGGGATAGGAGACTCCGACGAGCCCCACCGTCACCATGACCACGAAGGCGGTGAGGAGGTTCGCCGCCGGGCCGGCCAGGCAGATGAGCACGCGGCCGTACCAGGGATGCGAGAGGAACTGATTCTCGCCCCCGGGCATCGTTCCATCCGGCCCCGGACTGTCGCCCGCCATCTGGACGTAGCCGCCCAGGGGAACCCATGAGACCCGGTACTCGGTCTCGCCGCGGGTGACGGAAAACAGCGCGGGCCCGAACCCGAGCGAGAACTTCAACACCTTGACCCCACGCCACTTGG
>VBOT01000042.1:7466-28332 GCA_005893225.1 Candidatus Eiseniibacteriota bacterium | reverse complement strand
TCACTCGAAAGGCCCTCCCTGGCATCTGAAGGTTGACTGAACAACTCCTTCTTAGCCGCTCTGGGCGGGCCTTTCGAGCTCTTTCTCTCTCCTCAGCTATGAAATCGCGCTTGTCTGGGGTCTAGCGTAGCGCCCGCCCTAGCTCGTGCGCGGGCCGCCCTTCTCGAGCCACAGCCGGTAGCGGCGCTCCCCGATGTTCTCGAACACGAGCGCGTCGCCCTCCTCGATCCCTCGCTCGCGACACCACTTCATCATGCCCGGCTGCCTGGGCGAGCGCGGCCGGAACATCCACGTCCCGTACTGGATGTCGGTCTCGAACGAGAAGCCGAGATCGGTGTCGATGGTGATAGGCTTGACCTCGTAGGGGCGCGGCGCATCGCTGGGACCGCGCGGACCGATCGCGTCGGGCGGGAAGAACTCCAGGAGATCCCAGAGCGACACGTTGCGCTCGGTGAAGGTCCAGACGTCCTCCTTGCGGACCGGGATCCTCCGGACTTCGCCCATGGGTGCCTCGAATGAACAGGGCAGCGGCGGCCCTCGCCTGTCATCCTTCTCTCGTGTCCTTCTCCTCTCGCGTGCCGCGCCCGCTTCGTGTCAGTGCAGCACGAAGCGCATCGGGATCGCAACCCAGACCGGGACGGGTCGATTGTTCGTGAGCGCCGGCTTGAAGACCCAAGCCCTTGCCGCTTCCAGGGCCGCGGCGTTCAACATCGGGATCGAGTACTTGGGATTCACCACGGCGTCCCTCACCCGGCCATCCTTCGCCACGAGGACGTGGACGACTACAGTGCCCTCCACCTGGGCCATCTTCGCGATCTCGGGGTAGTCGGGTTTGATTATCTTGACGGGCTCGGGGAGCTCGTCGACGTTAACCGGGTCCCCGAGGCGCGGGTACACTTCCTCGCCCGCTGGGCCGGACGAAGGCGGCACGACGATGCCCTGCCGCCCCGCGCCTTCCGGGACTGCTGGCGTCACGGTTGGCGGAAGAGCCACCACCTCTTGCGGAGTCTCCTCTACTGCCTTGCGAGTGGGAATGATCTCCCCCTCGCGCGGAGGCGTGATCCTGGCCGGCGGCGGAGCGTTCGGGACCTCGTATCGGATGATCTCGGGTGGCGGGGAGAGGTTGAAGGGAGGCAGAGGCGCGATCGGGGGGGTCGTGATCTCGCGCGGGAAGAGCGCGCTCGCGGCGAGAATGAGGAGGAACGCGACGAGCCAGATCGCGCTTCCGGAAACGAGCGCGCCTGTCATGCGCTCGCGAGCGGTGCTGAGGAGGTCGGGTGCTCCGTAGGGGAATGACCGGGGCAGTCCCACGGGCCGGGTTTCCACGGCAAACTCCTTTGCCCGGTCAGGTGCGCGGCGGATCGCCGCGAAGGTTGGTAAGACGCCCGGCCGGATCCCGGCTCGAAATCAGCGTAGCACCCGCGGTGGCCGAGTCAATCGCTCGTTCAGAGTGCCCTCGCGAACGAGACCGGGAACACGAGCTCACGCGACGGTTCGCGGCTCGAGAGCCCCGATCTCCGGACGCTTTCACTCGTGCCACTCGCCATTGAAACATCATCGGGCCGGCAGTAGACTTCTTGCCCTCCACACGGACAGACGCCCTCGTCGGAAACGACCATGAAGCCCCTGCGCGGTTGGACTCGCCCCCCCTGGGCCGCAGGACTATCCGCGGTCGTTTTCACCATCCTTGTGTCACGGTCGGCCGAATCGGATTGGGTTCGTGACGGCGCCCCGATCAGTCCCTCGGACAGCGCCCAGTCGATTCCGCTGATCGTCTCCGACGGCGCGGCCGGCGCCTTCGTCGTCTGGAGGCAGAGAGACAGCGCCAACACCCACGTGATCTCTCGCACGTTGGCTCAGTACCTTGACGCCGATGGAAGCGTCCATCCATCTTGGCCCTCGACTGGACCCATGCTTGCGGACCCGTCGGACTCGTGGTTTGGCAGGGACCACCCTGTCGCCGTTTCGGACGGGCGCGGGGGCCTGCTCGTCGCCGATGATGGTTACGAGGACCACGGTCGGATCGTTCTGAATCTGCTGGACGGCGACGGCGGCAGCGCCGACTGGCCACCGGATGGCGTGGTGGTCAGCGGGGTGTACGGAGGGGTGGAAGAGGCAAGACACGATCCGGCCCCCACAGAGCCGCTGGGGCAAGGGCCCGGAGACATGTGGCCATCCGTCGCGCTCGACGGCTCGGGTGGCGTGCTGGTCGCATGGAGCTACTTCACTCGATCGGCGTATGACGTCCACGTGCTCCGCCTGGACGCCACGGGCACCAGGGCCCCCGGCTGGCCTTCGGGCGGGGCAGAGTTCGGCGTCTTCGGCGAAGGGGCGGTCCTCTGTCGGGACGACGCAGGAGGCGCGTTCGTCGTCTGGCGCTTCCGCGGGATGCCAGCGGGCATATACGCCCACCACGTCATGGCGGATGGCTCGCTCGATTCCAGGTGGCCCCGGTCGGGGCTCGCGCTGAGCGAAGGCCCGTGGCCGTACGAAGCACCAGGGATCGTCCCCGATGGCACCGGTGGATTCCTGGCAACGTGGGAGGACGGCCGCAACGGGGAGTTCAACCAGGTCTACGCTCAGCGCGTGCAGCCGGACGGGACCGTTGCCCCGGGGTGGCCGACGGACGGCCTCCCGATCTCCGCCCATCCCAGCAGCCCAGGGATCGAGCGCTGGTT
This sequence comes from Candidatus Eiseniibacteriota bacterium, assembly GCA_005893225.1. Lineage (GTDB taxonomy): Bacteria > Eisenbacteria > RBG-16-71-46 > RBG-16-71-46 > RBG-16-71-46 > WS-3. The sequence continues at coordinate 25,654 of VBOT01000042.1, read as the reverse complement.
CAAGAGCTACGCAATGATCCGGTACAGCTCCATCGTCTCCGACCAGGGAGGCGGCGCGATCGTCGCATGGACGGACCATCGCGACGGCACTGGCAACGGGAATGGCGACATCTACGCCGTGCGGGTTCTCGGGGACGGGACGATCGCTGCCGGTTGGCAGGCCAACGGGACGCCGGTCTGTCTCGCGAAAGGTGACCAGAGGCTGCCGACGCTTGCTCCAGACGGTAGGGGAGGCGGTTTCATCGTCTGGGAGGACGGACGGGGAGACGACCTCGATATCTACGCGCAGCATCTGACCGGCTCCGGAGAGAGGGCCAAGGGCTGGCCGGCGGACGGCCTACCCGTGTGCATCGCCTCCGGCGACCAGGAGTCGCCGGTCGCGACCGCAGCCGGTTCGGACCGCGCCATCGTGGCGTGGGTCGATCACCGAGGTGACTCGCCCAACATCTTCGCGACACTAGCGGGGCCCGATGCGGTGGTGCCGACGCGCCTCCCCACGCTCGTGAGCGCCGCAGCCACACCGGCGCTCGTCCACCTCGTCTGGTTCGTCGGAGAGCACGCAGCCTCGGCATCGGTCTACCGCCGCGCCGAGGACCAAGAAAGGATTCTGCTCGCGACCGCGAGCCCTGACGCGGGCGGCCGCGTCGTTTACGAGGACCACGCGGTCGCGGTGGGCCGACGCTATGGCTATCAGATCGGGGTCGGCGGCGGGGACGCCGAGCTTTTCTCCGACGAGACCTGGTTGGAGATCCCGACCCAGGCCCCCCTGGCGCTCGACGGCGTCCTCCCCAATCCTGCCTCCGGTCTCGAGCTCCGGGTGTCGTTCACGCTCCCCGACGATGGGCCGGCCACCCTGGAGCTGCTCGATGCGACGGGTCGCAAGCTGTCATCGGTTCAAATAGGAGCGCTCGGGGCCGGTCGCCATCTCGTGAGTCTGGACCGCGCGGCCGGGCGCGCGCCCGGTCTTTACTGGGTGCGATTGACTCACTCGGGGAGCCAGCTCAGCCGGCGGGCGTGCCTGGTACGCTAGTCCTTCGTTGGCGCCTGACCTGGATCAGGGGAACAGCTTCCCGGCAGGACGTGGGCGGCCTTCGCTCGCCTCCCGGCGCAGGCTCTCGATTGTCTCCTCCAGGCCCACATGGGTGTTGATGCGGTGCTGCTTGTGCCTGAGACGCTCGTTCACGAGCGCGACGATCTCGTCGCGGTCCATCTCGGGATGCACGAACAGCGATAGATAGGCCACGATGAGCGAGCCCGAGCGCCCGATCCCCGCATGGCAGTGGACGAGGACGGGCTTGCCGGCCTTGAGCCGCTCGTCCACCCAGCGGAGCGCTTCCCGGACCTTCTCCTCGCCCAGGGGAATGCTGATGGAGTCCGTGAACGGGATCGAATGGTATTCGATCCACGAGCCGCGAAGCGCGGGAGACGTGTCCCTTTCCTCGGCGGCGTTCAGGACCGCCCGGATGCCGAGCCCCTCGAGCAGGCCGATCCGCGCGCCGGCCGGGACGGCGGGATTCGCCGCGGCCGCGGCGTTGCCGATGAAGAGCCCGGGATCGATCTCCGTGATCATCGGGCCGTGCGTCCAGGTGGCGAAGTCGATGGGCTCCGCCACCGGCCACTCTCCCGCCCGGAGGCAAAACAACCGGCCCCCGACGTCGAGCAGGACGCGGTACCGATGAGGCCCGGAGATGCTGGGGACGAAGATCCCCTTGAGAACCATCCCGTCATCGTCTCGCTCGACGTGGTCCAGCCGGACCAGGCACCGCCGCCCGGCGGGCTCGATGAACTCCCCGAGGCCCGATGCCTGCCACCGCCACGCCTCGGGAAGACCGAGCTCCCGGGAACCCCCCGCGAGCCGTCTCCGCGTCTCGCGGAGCCGGACCGTGAGGGTCAGCGGAAAGTGGGGATAGACGAGCTGCTCGGGCGTGGGAGGAGCGAACTCGATCGCCTCGACGGCGATCGAGCGGCCGGAGTCCTCGGCTCGAATGAGCCGCGTCTCGTCGAGCGGGACGCGATAATCCCTGCCGGCGTTGTTGTCGTAGCCCCTGACGGGATCGTAGATGACGAAGCCGATCGCCTCGGCCGCCGGCTGCGGGGGCAGTTCGATGGTGACGGTGTGGGCGTCCTCTCCGGAGGCCGAGAACCGGGTCCGGATCGCCTCCACGCCGTCGCCCTCGCCCGCGTATCCGACCGACCCCCCGGGCCAGTGGCGGCTCGGCGGCACGGTCCAGACGCCGTCACGGATGACGCCCCAGTGGAGCAGGGATCGCGGCGCCACCTCGTCGCGCAGGCTGATGGCCACCTCGAGCGCCCCGTCCGGCCGGGGCCTCACGGTCGCCTCGAGCCGCTCGCCCGGGACGTGAACGGCCTCGAAGCGATCGCCGCGCGCCACTAGTCGGATGCCGGCTTCGAGCTCCGCGGCGGCTTCGCCGGCTCGACGGGGGCGCCGGCGGCCGGCGCCGACCCGGCAGGCGCCGTGGCGCCGGGAGCCGCCGCCCCGCCGTCGGTCGCTCCCTGCTTCGCCCGTATCAGCTCGGCCACGTCGATGCCGAAGCTCTGCTTCATGAACTCCGACATCGCGGCCATGCCTCCGCCCACGTTGCTGACGAACCGGTTGACGCCGCTGGCCGACCCGTTGCCGCCGCCCCCCAGCTCCATGATCGAGACCTTGTCGATCGAAGCCAGCGGCTCGGCGAAGGCGCGCGCGATCTCGGGCAGCCGCTCGACCACCATCTGCATCATGGCCGCCTCTCCATAGGTCCTCAGCGCCTCGGCCTTCTTCCGCATTGCCTCCGCCTCCGCGAGCCCGCGCGCCAGGATCGCGTCCGCCTCCGCCTTCCCCACCTTGCGCACGCGCTCGGACTCGGCCTCGGCGATCTTCGATATCTTGGCGTACTCTCCCAGACCCTCGAACTCGAGCTCCTTCGCGTCGGCCTCGGCCAGCACCACCTTGCGCTGTTTCTCGGCCTCGGCGGCAAGGATGGTGGCGGTCTTGTCGCCCTCGGCCTTCAAGATCGTCGAGGTCTTCGTCGCCTCGGCCTCGGCGACCATGGTCCCCTCGAGCTCCTTGCGCTTGCGCTCGGCCTCGCGCCCCGCGACCGCGATCCGCGCCTCGGTCTCGATCTCGATGATGCGCACCTCCTCGCGCTTCACCTCCTGCCGGGCGCGCGCGTCTGCCAGCGGCCCCGCCTGCGCCGCCTGGGCGTTCTTGGAATTGACGTCGGCCGCGAACAGCGCCACCTGGATGTTCTTGTCCTTCTCCGCGGAGGCGATCGCGATGTCGGCCTGGAAGCGCGCGGTCTTGCCCTCGCGGTCGGCGGAAGCCGTGCGGGTCATCGAGTCGCGCTTCGCATCCGCCTCACCGATCTCGGCGTCGCGCACCACCTCGGACGTGCGCTTGCGGCCCAGCGAGTCGAGGTAGCCGTGCTCGTCGGCGATGTGCTGGACGGCGAACACGTCGATCACGAGCCCCATCTTTTGGAAGTCCTGGGCCGCCTCGGCTGTCATTCGCTGGGCGAACGCTTGGCGGTCGGAGTTGATCTCCTCGACCGTCAGCGTGCCGCAGATCGCGCGCAGATGCGCCTCCAGGGTCTGGAGGATCACCTCCTTCACGCCCTCGACCCGCATGCCGAGGAAGCGCTCGGCCGCATTGGCGAGCGAGACGTCGTCGCTTCCAATCTTGACGTTCGCCACCGCCTGCACGGTCACGGCCACGCCCTCCCGGGTGTAGGCCTTCTTGGTCTCGAGACTCAATGGGATCACGTTCAGGTCGAGGTAGTCGACTCGCTCGAGACCCGGGAAGATCAGCGTGGCCCCTCCGTGCACCAGCCGGAACCCCACGGTCGAGTGGTCGGCCAGCCGCCGCCTGCGCCCCGAGATGATCGCCACCTTGTTGGGGGGCACCTTGACGTAGTTGCGCATCACGATGCCGACCGCCGCGAAGAAAGCGATCACCACCGCGAAGGCGATGAACGGCACGATCAAGAACTGCATGGCTTCCTCCTGGTACCCGCCGCGTTCCGGTCTAGCGGCGCTCCGGGGCTCCGGTCTCCCGCTCGATCACCAGCCTGTCTCCCTGCACCTGGACCACCCGCACCGTGGATCCCTCCGGCACGGCATCCCCGTCGCGCGCGCTCGCGAGCAAGGTGCTCGAGCCGCCCCCGGCGGCGACCGAGACCTGCCCGGTCCCGCCCGCCGGGATGGCGATCACCACGCGCCCCGATTTCCCGACCAGCGAGGCGACCTCGAAGCCGCTGGTCGCCTGCTGGCGGAAGACGGCGAGGGTCAGCCCATACACCAGACCGCCGATCACGAGCCCCGAGCCAAGGCCGATCCCCACGCTGGGCAGCGTGGAGAGGCCGTAGACCGAGGCGGCGGCGCCCCCGCCGCCGAAGGCGGTCATGAACGCGAAGATCACCCGGGAGGAGAGCGGCGAGGGGGCCGGCATCCCGCCACCCTCGACGTGGTGACCCAGCTCGAGGTGGTGTCCCTCGACCGAGACGTCGCCCACGTGCTCGCCGAAGAAGCCGGCCAGGCCGTGCCCCAGATCGAAGAGCTCGCCCAGGATCCAGGTGAGCACCAGCATGAAGAAACCGATGCCACCGATCAGCAAAAAGGCGACCAAGGAAACCACCCCCTGCGCTGGAGTTCGCGCGCATCGCTGCGCTCACCTGGAAGGCGCGCGTGAGCATACGCGCACCGGGGGGGGAACGGCCAGTTCCGCAAGCGCGAGCCGAGGCCAGAACCGGTTGCAAGCCAAGCCATTGGGGAAGTCGGTCAACCGCCGGTCAACCGGTGCGCGAGAACATTTTTGCGACTCGGGGCACGGACCTTCGACCGCCCGGCGAGGCCGGCCCCGCCATGAGGAGGCAACTCATGTCAGAACGTTCGCTCCATCGCGATGGTCATCGGTCGAGCGCGCCGATGCCGCTCATTCTCGCTTACGCGCTTTGCGTCACAGGGGTTGCAGCCGGTCCCATGGCGACGGCCTCGGCCGCGACACCGCCGCACCCGGGGACCGCGAGCACTCCCGGAGTACCACGGTTCTTCAACTACGCGTCGCCCGCCGGCACCGCCGACAACGCGGGCGAGCCCTCGATCGGTATCAACTGGACCACCGAGCGTGTCTTCAGCAACAGCAACGGGTCGATACCGAACGGCGGCACCGCGAACTACTTCGGGGGATTCCTGCCCTACATGGTCAAGGTCACCTTCGACGACTGCCAGTCGCCGGCGAAGGCGACCTGGGAGCAGAAGCCACTCCTCACCGCCAACACCCCGCGGGTCTTCGGCGATCCGATCCTGTTCACCGACCACGTCACCGGCCGGACGTTCGTGACGCAGCTCGAAGGGCTCACGCCCGCGGGCAGCACCACCGACATCACCGACAACGACGGCGACAGCTTCAGCCCGAGCGAGGGCTCGGGAGCCCCCTCCTGCATCGACCACGAGACCATCGGGGGCGGCCCCTTCCACGCGCCGCTCTCGGGCACCACGCTCTACCCCAACGCCATCTACTACGCGTCGCAGTGCGTGTCGGACGCGGTGTGCGCGCTCAGCCTGGACGGCGGCCGCACCTTCGTGGCCTCGGTCCCGATGTTCACCGTGGCCGACTGCGACGGCCTGCACGGCCACATCAAGGTGGCGCCCGACGGCACGGTCTACGTGCCCGACAAGGGCTGCGGCGGGATCGTGCCGCTCCTGAACGGCGGCCAGCCGGCGGCCGTGGTCTCGGAGAACAACGGGGTCACCTGGAACATCCGGACCGTGCCCGACGGCACGTCGCCCGGCGAGTGGGACCCCTCGATCGGAATCGCCACCGACGGAACCGTCTACCTCGGCTACCAGGCCCTCAATGGCCACGCGATGATCGCCGTCTCACATGACCGGGGATTGCACTGGTCGGCTTCCTTCGACGTCGGGGCGCAGCAGGGGATCCAGAACATCGCCTTCCCGGCGGTGGTGGCCGGCGACCCCGATCGCGCGGCGTTCGCCTTCTACGGCACGACCACGGCCGACGGACCGGGCGAGAGTCACAACGGCGGGGCCAGTGGCGACGACCCCAACAGCTTCACCGGCATCTGGTATCTCTTCATCGCCACCACGTTCAACGGCGGACAGACGTGGACGACCCAGAACGTCACCCCCGGCGATCCGATCCAGCGGGGGCCCATCTGCGGCGGCGGAACCTGCCGCAACATGCTCGACTTCTTCGACGCCTCGATCGACAAGGAAGGTCGCGTGCTCGTGGGCTGGGACGACGGGTGCATCGGTGGCTGCGTGGACGGGCCGCCGAACTCGTTCACCGCCAAGGCGACGATCACGCGCCAGTCGGGCGGCAAGCGGATGTTCGCGGCCTACGATCCCGTCGAGCCGGCGCTGGCTCAGGCTCCGGGGGCGAGCGGGATCCTGGCGGGCTCGGCCGCCGAGCTGTCGTGGACCGCGCCCGACGACGGAGGCTCGGCCATCACCGCCTACAAGGTGTACCGCCGCATCGGCACGACGAACCCCTTCCAGCTCATCGCGACGGTCGGTACCGCCCACTACACCGACGCGGTGAATCCGACCGACCAGCTCTTCTATCGCGTGACGGCAGTGAACGGGTTCGGCGAGGGTCCCTACTGCCACGACATCACGCTGGGCGCGCCGCCTCCGACCCCATGCGTCGAGCGGGGCGTCATGGTCATCAACGACCTCAACCCCGACGGAACCGATGCCGACGCGGGTCAGAACACGCCGCCCGACGGCAGCGTGAACGTGAAGCAGCTCTGGCTCGCCGAGCCGTACCTGGGCCCGGGCGTCAACCGGCTCGTCTTCACGCTCCAGGTGGCTCCTTCGCTCCTCGGCTCGCCGCCGCCGAACAGCCAGTGGTTCATCGTCTGGAACGCCTTGAACCCGAACACGAACTTCGATCGCCGCTACGTGGCGATGAGTGGCGATGAGGACCGACGCGACAGGGGCCACGAGCTTCGAGTACGGAAAGTTCGGCGTCGCGCTCGATCCCACCAATCCGAATCCCAACGCCAACACCCCGGTCATGCTGGGAGCCGCCGACCAGGGGAGCTACAGCCAGGCGACGGGAGTGATCCGGATCGTGCTCTCGAACAGCAAGGCCGAGAACATCCAGGCCGGCCAGAGCCTGGTCGGCCTCAACGTCAGGACCTACCTCAACCGGCCGGATCCCGGACAGAGATCGCAGAACAACGCGTCCGACATCACCGGCAACAGCAACTACACCCTGGTCGGCAACGCGTCCTGCTTCTGCTACGTGGACCGGCCGCCGGTGGCGAGCCTCGCCGCCACTCCGACTTCCGGCCAGGCTCCTCTGACGGTCAACTTCGACGCCACGGCCTCGAGCGATCCCGATGTCGCAGACGGAGACGCCGTGGCCTCCTACACCTTCAACTTCGGCGACGGCTCGAACCCGGTGACCCAGTCGAGCCCGACGATCTCGCACACCTACAATGCGGCGAGCGGCCCCAGCGGCTACTTCGTCACCCTGACGTGCAAGGATCAGAAGTGCGGCACGCAAAGCCTCAACGTCGCGTCGACCAACATCGAGGTCAGCTCGGGTACCAGCGGAGTGCCACCCGCGGATCCCGTGGCCTTCGGGCTCGCGCCGCTGAGCAACCCGTCGCGCGGCCAGGTGTTCTTCGACCTCGGGCTCGACCGCGACGGCACGGTGAGCGTTCAGGCGTTCAGCGCCGCGGGGCGCCGGGTCGCCAACCTGATCGACGCCTGGATGCCGGCGGGCAGGCACACGCTGCACTGGAGGGGGCTGGACGGCTCGGGAAGGCCCGTCGCCCCCGGCGTCTACCTGTTCCGGGCCAAGGCCGGCGGCCGGGTGGTGACGACGCGCGTCGTGCTGCTGCCGTGATTCGGAGGGCCGAGCAGGCTGCTGAAACAGCCGAGGACAAGGCCGCGAGGATACGTCGCAGCGAGGAGCGACCGAGCAACGTAGTGATCGGCTGTTTCAGCAGCCTGCTAGAACCCGGGCTGCAGGCTGAACTGCCAGTACCAGCCCTTCCCGGGCCGGTCGTTGGGATGGACGAACGCCCACTCGGCCACGGCGATGCCGAAAACGTTGACCCGGAGCGCGGACCCGTAGCTCGTCACCGCCTCGCGGTGGCCGCCCAGGAAGGTCGCGAGGTCGCCGGCCCTCCACGCCACGCCGCCATCCAGGAACCCGGCGAGCTCCACCGGCGGGAAGCCGGGCGAGGAGATGACGCCGAGCCCGCCGAGGAGCGGTAGTCGCAGCTCCAGGTTGCCGACCGCGAGGCGACTGCCCAGCAGCCGGTCCAGCGTGGGAACCTCGTCGCTGGAGAACGACTCGCTGTCGTAACCGTGGATGAGCCAGGGGTCGCCGAGATAGAGGTCGGTCAGCCGCACGTCCTCGGCGCTCCGGCCGTAGCGCCCGAAGTGCAGCACGCGCCCGGCCAGCGTGAGCGGCCGCCGCAGCGTGACGTAGCGGCGGTAGTCCGCGAGCGCGCCCACGTAATTGAGGTTGCCTCCCACCGGGTCGATCTCGAGCCGGTAGCGCTGTCCCAGCACCGGGTCGGTCCCGCCGAACACCGAGCTGTCGTACACCAGCGCCGCGCTCGCGGTGGCGAGGGAAAGGGACGGGATGGTGTCGTGCGCGGTGGTCTCGTCCACCAGCAGGTCGCCGGTGATCTCGTCGAAGATGCGCGATTCGACCTCGCTCACGAACGCGATGTTGCGGTAGCCCGCGCTGAACTCCACGCGCTGCACGCGGCTGAACGGATAGGCGAGCGTGCCCTCGATGTCCCGGTCGATTTGCCAGAACCTGAAGTCCTGCTCGCGCACCGCCGGCCGCTCCTTGTACGTCCCCTCGTCGGTCTCGAAGTCGCGCGACACGTAGGGGATCTGCGCCCCGGCGACACCCCAGTTCCAGCGCGACTTGAGGTTCTGGTAGGCCACGACGGCGGTGAGGTTGTTCGCGACGCTGCCGCCCGCGTTGCTGGCCTGGATCAGGGTGGCGAGATTGTGGTTGCCGAGCATGTCGCTCCAGTAGAGCGTCGTGCCGCCCCCCACCGCGACGCCGTTGGTGCCGGCGGCCACGCCGATCCCGGGCTGCGCGACGTAGTCCAGCGAGAGCCCCGGGTGATACGGGGCACGCTTGAAGCTGCCGGGGCTCGCGAGACCGAGGGCGGGATCGCGGTGGAGCTTCTCCAGCTCGTCGCCGCTCCGCTCCGGGGGCGGCAGCGTGGCCGCGGCCGTGCGGTTCCCGGCCGCCGCGAGCGAGCGCCCCGCCAGGGTCGCCGTCGAGTCGGTGGTGAAGAGATCGTAGTTCCCGCCCTCGTAGACGCTGAACGCCAGGCGTCCGGCGTCGCGCGACACCGAGATCGCGGGACTCAGCCGGGTGATCCCGCTGACGCCGGTGCGCACGTCGGTCACCTGCGTGATCTCCCCGCCGGCGAGCGAGACGCGGTAGACGTTCGAGACCCCGCCGTGGTCGGAGACAAAGAAGAGGCTCTTCCCGTCGGGCGACCACTGCGGATTGATGTTCTTTCCGTCGTGGAAGGAGGCCACCTCGCGGACCGCGCCGGTCGCGACGTCGAGCAGCGCGAGGCGCTCGTTGCCGAAGGTCAGGCTGTCGAGCCCGGTCGAGAAGCGATCGGTGACGAAGGCGATGGAGCTGCCGTCGGGCGACCACGCCGGCTCGAGGTCGGCGTACTGGTCGTTGGTGAGGCGCCGGACCGTGCCGCTCTGGAGCTCGATCTCGAACAGATCCGTGAGCCCGCCGGCGATCGCCGCGAACGCGATGCGCTTGCCGTCCGGCGACCAGGTCGGGTTGAAGATCTCGCCGATCTCGGGGAGCGTGAACTCGTGCTCGAGGCGTCCGCTCCGGGCGTCGATCACCGACAGCACGGGCTTGCCCGCGGAGACCGCGGCGAGCGCGATGCGCCGGCCGTCGGCGCTCCAGGCCCCCGCCGAGTTGATGAACTGAAGGCTCTGGTAGTGCGGGTCGACGGCGGTGCGCGTGACCTTCCTCAGGATCCTGCCGGTCCCGGCATCGGCCAGGTACAGTTCAATCGAGAACAGGTCGCGCTCCGAATAGAACAGCAGCAGCCGGCCGTCGGGGCTGAGCGCGGGCGCAAGGTTCAGGCTGTTGCGGCCGCTCTTGCCGGTGACGAGGGCGCGGCCGAAGCGTGTGGGCGGCTCGGCCGTCGAGGCGATGGGCTTGTACCAGTCACGGATCGCGCGATGCCAGTCCCGCGTCAGGGAGTCGGGCGGGAGGCCGGTCACCTTCCGGATCGCCTGCTCCGCCTCCGCCTGCCGGCCCGTGGCCTTCAGGATCTCGCCCACCGCGTGGTCGCCCCAGCGCCCCGCGATGTAGGCCCACAGCGCCTCCCCGTAGCGGTACGGGAAGTAGCGCGGGTCGTTGAGCTTGCGAATGGAAGGAATCTTGTTGGACTGGGCGGCGTCCCGCATCCACATGGCGGTGTGAGGATCGACCGGGCCGATCGAGAGGTATTCGGCCATCCCCTCGACGAACCACAGCGGCAGCCGCGCCGCGCCGGCCTCGACGAACCCCGTTCCCGTCCCGCCGTGGCGGGTGATGTCGAACTGGAAGGCGTGCACCAGCTCGTGCCCGATCACGTGGTCGGTCTCCCCGAGCGGGCCGGCGAGCGGCAGCACGATCCGGCGCTTGAGGAGCTCGGTGACACCGCCGGTCCCCTCGCCGAGCTCGCCCGAGATGGCGTTGGTCTGCTCGAAATCGGGATGGCTGGCGTAGAGGATGAGCGGCTGCCGGCCGTTGAGCTGGTGGTCGAGCACGCGCGAGAGCCGCTCGTACCAGCGCTCGGCCATCCGACCCGCCTGCTCGGCGGCTTCCTGCTCCGCCTCGTAGTAGTAGACGTCGAAGTGCTCGGTCCTCAGCACCTTGAAGTCGAACGACCGGTACTGGACCTTGTTACGGCCGAAGTACTGGGCGGACGCTTCGGAAGCCGGAAAGGCCGCGAGCGTGACGAGGGTGAAGATGCCGACCAACTGCCCAAGGCGTCGATGAGACATCGGAGCTCCCTGTACGGCGGACGTTTGCAGACCGCATGGATTCGAGCAGGGCAGGGATCGAACTCGGATTCGGCAGCCTGATGGAGCGTCTAGGGTCGTGCCCGCGGTTTCAACTTACGATGGCCGCGGCGCGCGACGGATCTGGAAACGATTGCCGGAGAAAGGTTATTCCCGGGTCGGGCGAGCCGCAAACATGGCGAGCCGGCCCCGGCGTCAAGATGTCTCGGAGTCGCGGGGGTCGTTCAGCCGGCGGCAAGGCGACCGCCCGCCTGCTACCCACCCCCGGAGCGGCCCGCCCGCTCGACCCGGGGCCGCGGCAGGTGGATCACCTCCCGCACCACCGAGTAGCCGTCCCCGCCCAACCGACCGAGGGGCTTGAGCTTCTCCACGTCCACGCGCCCCTCGGTGAGCACCGCGTCCGAGACGTGGGCGCGCAGGATCTCGCCCACCACGAAGGTGGCGTCGCCGAGCTCGATCTCGCGGTGGAGCCGGCACTCCATGCTCACCGGAGACTCGCCCACGCGCGGCGCCCGGACCAGGTCGGAGGGTACCGGCGTGAGCCCGGTGAGCTCGAACTCGTCCACCTCCTCGGGCCAGTCTCCCGAGGTCTTCACCATGCGAGCCGCCAGCGCCTCGTTCACGATGTTGATCACGAACTCCCCGGTCTCGCGGATGTTGCGCAGGGTGTCCTTGGGCCCGCCGGCCCGGGAGTTGATCGAGATGCCCACCAGCGGGGGGCGATTGGTGATGGCGTTGAAGTAGGAGAACGGCGAGACGTTGAGTCTTCCGGATGCGGAGACCGTGGAGACGAAGGCGATGGGCCTCGGCACCACCACGCCGATCATGAAGTGATAGAAGGCGCCGGGCGAGAGGTTGTTGGGGTCGAAGATCACGAATTCGAGCTCCTGGGGGCGGCGCCCTGCTGCGGCGCGGTCTCGGTGCCGAAGGGCTCGAGTCTAGCCCGAGCGATTCGTGAACCGCCAGCCGGGAGCGCGACCGCTCCCCCCGGCGCGGGTCGAATTCACGGGAGGGCCAGGTCTCCGTTGCGGGATCGGAACCGGTCGCGTAGCATTTTCCGCGTGACCCAGCCCTCCTCCCTCGCCCCCGATCGATCCCCCAGGGCGAGCGCGACCGCAGCCTTCGTCTTGCTGCTCCTCGCGGCGGGCGCCTCGACGACCGCCCGCGCCGCACCCATTCTCTTCCCGGAAACCCCGGCAGGCTGGCCGGCCCAGGTTCGAGACGAGACGGACGTCGCCCCTTACCTCGCCTTCCACAAGGCTATGGCGATGGCGCGGGCCAAGGGGTTCGAGACCTTCCAGACGGCCAACCAGAGCGCCTACGACGTCCGCACCTACGACCTCGATCTCAATGCCAATCCGAACATCCCGCTGCTGACGGGCTCGGTGAAAGTGAGGGCCACGGTCCTCACCGGTCCGCTCACCACCATGGAGCTCGATTTCTACAGCAACATGGCCGTGGACTCGGTCCGGGCCGGGGGCGTTCCGGCGAGCTTCTCGCGCAGCGGCAACCTCCTCATCGTCAATCTCGATCGTCCCTACGCCACCGGCGAGACCATGGAGGTCAAGGTCTCATACCACGGCTTGCCGACCGGCGGCAGCTTCGCCTTCGACAGCGCCAACGGCCGATCCCTGATCTGGAGCCTGAGCGAGCCCTTCGGGGCGCGGACCTGGTGGCCGTGCAAGGACTACCCCTCCGACAAGGCCGACTCCGTGGACGTGCGCGTCTCGGTTCCGAGCGGGATGATCACCGCCTCCAACGGCAATCTCCTGGAGTCGAGCGACGACGGCACCACGGCCAGGACGCACTGGAAGGAGCGCTATCCGATCACGACCTACCTGGTGTCGGTGACCAGCTATGCCTATACAGTCTATTCGGATTGGTACCACTCCACATCCACCGATTCCATGGAGATCCGGTTTTTCATATACCCGGAGAATGCCGCCTCGACCGCCAACGTCAACTCCAAGATCAAGAACATGATCGCGGCCTTCGCGGCCCGGTTCGGCCCCTACCCGTTCCTGGCCGAGAAGTACGGCGAGGCCGAATTCAACTGGGGCGGCGGCATGGAGCACCAGACCTGCACCAGCCTCGGCGTCTTCTTCGAGTACGTGATCGCCCACGAGCTGAGTCACCAGTGGTGGGGAGACATGGTGACCTGCCGGGACTTTCACCACGTCTGGCTCAACGAGGGCTTCGCCACCTACAGCGAAGCGCTCTGGGCCGAAGCGAATTCCGGAGCCTCGGGCTACCTGAGCGACCTGATGGGCAACCAGTACTTCGGCGCCGGCACCATCTACGTTCCGGACGAGAACAACGAGAACCGGGTCTTCAGTTCCAATTTGTCCTACAACAAGCCTTCGTGGGTGTTGCACATGCTCCGCCACGTTCTGGGCGACGCCACCTTTTTCGCGGCGCTGCACGCCTACTACCAGCAGTACCAGTACCGCACCGCGGTGACCGAGGAATTCCGTGATGTCTGCGAAGCGGTGTCGGGCCGCGACCTCCACCGGTTCTTCCAGGAATGGATCTACGGCGAGTACTATCCGAACTACCAGTTCGGGAGCAGCTGGATCGCCGCCCCCGGCGGCGGCTACGACGTCTCGCTGGTGCTCGAGCAGACCCAGACCTGGCAGCTCTTCTGGATGCCGGTCGACGTCACGGTCAACACCCCGGCGGGGCCCCAGACGTTCGTGGTGATGGACTCGCTGGCCCACCAGGCCTTTTCACTGCATGTCGCTCAGCGGCCCGACTCGGTTCAGATCGACCCGTTCTCCTGGATCCTGCGGCGCGTCACGGGTCCGGTCACGTTGGTGAATGGCCGGCCCGCGCGTCCCCAGCTCGAGCTGGATCCGCCCAGGCCCAACCCGGTCCGCAGGGGCGCGATGTTCTCGTTTTCGATGCCCCGCGACGGAGCCGCCAGGCTGTCGCTCTTCGACGTGACGGGAGCGCGCGTGAGGTCGCTCGATCTCGGCACGCTAAGAAGCGGACCCCACGAGATCGTCTGGGACGGCCTCGACCAGGCGTCGCGTTCGGTGCCGCCGGGGGTCTACGCGGTGCGACTCGAGGCGTGCGGCGAGCGGCGGACGCAGAGGATCTCGGTCATTCGCTGACACGCCGCGGCGGTCTGCCGCGCCCTCCCCCTCACGCGTCTCCAGCGGGACGAGCGCCCGCGACCGCCCGACTCCGGCAGACTACACCCGCCCCAGGCGCGGGGAAGAAGATGACTTGCGCCTATCGTGCAAAACGCACGACGCCCACTTCTTTCGTTGACTCTCACATACGTGCGACCTAGTGTCGCGTGCTCGTCTCTCCCCTTCGCCGCAGGATGCCCCCCGAGGTGGCCGTGAAGGCATTGCTGGTGGAAGACAACGCGGGCGACGTGAACCTGATCCGGCTCGCGTTGAAGGAAGTCTCCGCGCCCGTCGAGCTGTTCGTGGTCGACGACGGGGTGAAGGCGCTCGAGTTCCTGAAGGGGAAGAAGGAAGACGCCGACGCTTCCCGTCCGGACTTCGTCATTCTCGACCTCAAGCTGCCGCGCAAGAGCGGCCTGGAAGTCCTCTCCGAGATCAAGCGCGATCCCGACCTGCGCTGCATTCCCGTGTTCGTCATGACCAGCAGCCACGCGGACGCGGACGTGGCTCGCGCCTACGACCTCCAGGCGGCCGCTTACTTCGTGAAGCCCATGATCGGCTTCGAGGGCGTCGTGGGCACGATCCTCAGGTTCGTGAGCGCCGCCCTGCTGCCCGACTCAGGTCTCGTCCCTCGCGTCCTTGGCGCTCCGATCGGGGGCCGGTCGGCCATCTACCAGACCCTTCCCGTGCCCCGGCAGAGCCTCGAAGAGATGCCGCGCACCGAGCGGCTGCGAGCGCTCGCGGACTCGTGCGCGAGCCCCATCATCGGCGTGTCGCTCGACGGCACGATCATGACCTGGAACCGCGCGGCCGAGGACCTCTACGGGTACACGGAGCAGGAGGCGCTGGGCCAGAACATCCGCATCGTCGTACCGCCGGAAGAATTGTCGGATCTCCTGGCGGCGATCTCCGCCGTGGCCCGCGGCGAACGCTTCCAGCCCTTCGACACGGTGCGGATCGATCGACACGGCAGGAGCATTAACGTCTCGACCTTCGTCTCGCCCATCCGGGACTCCTACGGCAACGTCGTGGGAGCGTCGCTCATGCCTCGCGACGTCACCGAGCGCAGGGCAACGGAGGATCGCCTGCGCCTCGCGGTCGAGTCGTCGCCGAACGCCATCGTGATGGTCGACGGGAGCGGTCGGATCGTCCTGGTCAACGCCGAAACCGAGCGGCTCTTCGGCTACGCGCGCGCCGAGCTGATCGGCAGGCCGATCGACCTGCTGGTGCCGGAGCGGTTACGCCGCTTGCACCCGCGCCATCGGAGCGGGTTCATGACCCAGCCCGAGCCGCGAGCCATGGGGGCGGGGCGCGATCTCTACGGGCTGCGCAAGGACGGCACCGAGTTCCCGGTCGAGATCGGGCTCCGTCCCATCGAGACGCCCGAGGGCACCGTGGTCCTGGCCGCCGTCGTGGACATCTCCGAGAGAAAACAAGCCGAAGAACGTTTCCGCCTCGCGGTCGAGTCGGCACCCAACGGCATGGTCATGGTGGAGGGCGAAGGGGCGATCGTGCTCGTCAACGCCGAAGCCGAGCGGATGTTCGGCTATAGCCGCGAGGAGCTGATCGGCAAGACGATCGACATGCTGGTCCCGGAGCGGTATCGCCGCGCCCATCCCTTCCTGCGCTCATCCTTCGTCGCGCACCCCGAGGCCCGGGCCATGGGCGCGGGCCGCGAGCTTCACGGGCTGCGCAAGGACGGCAGCGAGTTCCCGGTCGAGATCGGGCTCAACCCCATCCAGACCTCGTCGGGCACCCTGGTCCTGAGCTCGATCGTGGACATCACCGAGCGCAAGCGAGCCGAGGAGCGCTTCCGCCTGGCAGTCGAGTCCTCGCCCAACGCCATGGTGATGGTCGATGCGGCCGGGATGATCCTGCTCGTGAACGCCGAGACCGAGCGCCTGTTCGGATACCGGAGGGAGGAGCTGGTGGGAAAGTCCGTCGAGCTCCTCGTCCCGGAGCACCTGGGGGCCGCGCACCCGAAGCTCCGCGCCGGCTTCGTCGCCCACCCCGAGAAGCGGGCGATGGGGGCGGGCCGAGACCTTCGCGGTCGCCGCAAGGACGGCTCCGAGATGTCCGTGGAGATCGGGCTCACTCCCATCGAGTCCGCGCAGGGCTTGCTGATCCTCGCCGCCATCGTGGACATCACCGAGCGCAAGCGCGCCGAGGAGACCGCGGTGCACCAGACCGGCGAGCTGGCCCGCTCGAACGCCGAGCTGGAGCAGTTCGCCTACGTGGCCTCCCACGATCTTCAGGAGCCGCTGCGCACGGTGGCGAGCTACACCGAGCTCCTGGCCCGCAGGTACGGCGATCGGCTCGACGAGGAGGCACGGACCTACATGCGTTTCGCCCAGGAGGGCGCGCTGCGCATGCAGCATCTCATCGAGGCGCTGCTGGCCTATTCCCGAGCCGGGACGCGCGGTCGGGATCTGGTCCCCACCGAGGCCGGCATCGCGCTGGAACAGGCGCTTGCGAACCTCAAGTTCAGCGTCGAGGAGTCGGGAGCCGACATCGTTCGGGGCCCGCTTCCGACCGTCCGGGCCGACCCCATGCAACTCATCGAGCTGTTCCAGAACCTGGTCGGCAACGCCATCAAGTTCCGCGGCAAGCAGAACCCTCGGGTCGAGATCGCCGCGCGGCGGCGGGACTCCGAATGGGAGATCTTGGTCGCCGACAACGGAATCGGCATCGAACGGGAGCACTTCGATCGCATCTTCCAGGTGTTCCAGCGACCCCACCCGCCGGGCGATTACCCGGGAACCGGCGTCGGGCTCGCGATCTGCAAGCGGATCGTCGAGCACATGGGCGGCCGCATCTGGGTGGAATCGGCTCCCGGCAAGGGCTCGACCTTCTTCTTCTCGATGCCGGACCGCGAGGGCGTGACGGCCGAAGCCGGGGCGCTCGCGGCCCAGGCTCAGTAGCCCGCTGCCGCATCGGACTCGCGGCGCAGCCAGGACGAAAATCCCGGAGAGTCGGTGGCGGCCCCTGAACCCAACCCGGCCTTGTTCGCCGAATACGCTCCGCACGATCGGCGCCCGCCGCTTGGCTCGAGCGATGGCCTCGAGATCCGGGTGGCGGAGCCCGGCGACCTTCCGCACCTCGCCCGTCTCACCGCCCTGAGACAGGGGGGCTCGGTCGAGACCCACCTGGCCCAGCAGGAGAAGGCCCTGCGCGAGATGCGGGAGAAAGGGAGTTCCCTGGTCCTGGTCGCGGGGCTTCACGAGCGGAACGCAGGGTATGCGAAGGCGGGATGGTTCGAGCCGCCGCCGGGAGCTCCCCCGAACGCCGCGCCCGCCGGCTGGTACCTGGGGGGCGTGATCGTCGACCCGGAGTTTCGCCGCCGCGGGATCGGCTCGCTCCTCACCCGCTCCCGCCTCGACTGGATCGCGGAGCGAAGCTCCCGCGCCTACTACTTCGCCAGCGCGCTGAACCGTGCCTCGATCGATCTCCACGATCGCATGGGCTTCGTGGAGGTCACCCGGGACTTCCACTTCCCCGGGACCCGGTTCACCGGCGGTGTGGGGATCCTGTTCGAAATTCTCTTGCAGAAGCGCGGTTAACGGAAGCTCGCGAGGCACGCGGGGGCAGCTATTCCGTCACTGGACCACGACCATGCGCCGCACGAGGCGCCTGGTTCCGGTGTGCAGAGCGTAAGCATAGACGCCGGGGGGCACCCTGGCGCCCGCGTCGTCTCGGCGGTCCCAGATCACCGAATGCGACCCCGCCGGTAGCGTCGCGTCGACCAGGCGTCGAACGCGGCGGCCCGCGAGATCGAACAGCGTCATCTCGACGCGCCCGGAAACCGGCAGAGCGAATCGGATCGTGGCATCGTTCGTCGCGGGATTCGGTACGCTCTGAGCCAGGGCGGCTTCGACTGGGGGCGAAACGGACGGGGCGCTCACGGGAGAGCCGAACGTGACGATCCAGTTCGGCAGAGAGGAGCTGAGGGACACGAGACGACCGAGGTCCGTGTCGAAGACGAGGGCCTCCCTGTACGTGTCG
>VBOT01000042.1:1614-7136 GCA_005893225.1 Candidatus Eiseniibacteriota bacterium | reverse complement strand
GCTTCGCTACCCCGCTGGACCAGTCGAAGCACGATCATTCGGTCGTCGGCGGGATCGTAGACGGCAGCGCTTCCCGAGTCAGTCGGTGTGTCGATCGCGGCGAGCTGCGACCATGTCCCGGCTCCAGCAAGGTCGAGCGCCCATACATCACCCCGCCATCCGGTCGAGTCGGCGCCTCCGTAGACCACGATCCGGTGTCGGATCGGGTCGAGGATCATCTTCGAGAAGCCCCTCGGCGACGGCCGGGTGCCCCCGGGCTGCAGCCGCGCCCACGACCCGGAAGGCGACAGGCTCCAGAGTTCTCCAGGACCCGGAATCGACGTGGAGCCAGCCAAGATCCAATGCAGCAGACTCAGCATGAAGATGTTTCCGCTCTGCGCATCGTATAGGTACCTACCGTCCCCGGAATTCATCGGGGTGGGGGACGCCTGCTGCAACCCGGCGGTCCACGCATTGGACACCAGATCGAACGTTTGGACCCCAGACGACCGCGGATCGGTGAACACCGAATAGAAATCCACCAGCCGATCGCGCCGGGTATCCAGGACGTCTGGCGAACCCCCCGAGGCCGCGTGCTGGGTCCAGGTACCGGATGTACCCGTGGTGGTCAGCTCCCAGATGTCATCAGGCACGACACCCGCGATACCCCCCGCGATCACCATGGTTCCCTGCGATGGGCGGAACAGTGCGCGTGCGCGCGACGAGCTGGGCTTTGGAGTGGAGGTTGCAATGAATTGCCACGTCGGGGTCCCGGTGAGCGACAAGCTATAGACGTCGTTCTCCCCACCCCCGCCGAACACCAGCATTCTCCGATTCAACGGATCGTAAATCGCATTGGCACCGGCACGCGGAGAAGGCGGGGAACCACTGGTGGCGAGTACCGACCAGGTCGGAGTGCCGGCGGAAAAATCGAGGGCCCAGGTGGCGTTGTAGTAGTAGTAGAACGGGTTGGGAGAACAGGCGCAGAACTGAGAGCCACCAAACACGAGGATTCGATTGTTCCCCGCATCGAACACCGCCGCGAAAGCCTCCAGATACGACGGCTCCGAAGGAGGGCCGAAACCGGCGGTCATGATCTGCGACGCCGTGGGGTTTTCCCCCAGCGTGACCTGCCATACGGCATTGTTGGCCGGATCGATGTAGATCAATCGGTTTTGGATCGGATCGTAAACGGAAGTGCGGCCCCCGCCCGGGACCAGGTCAGTGACCGGCCGGAGTTCGGTCGAGTTCAAGCCGGCGGCGTCCCAGGCCCAGATCCGATCGAATGACACGAGCAGCACCCGGTCGCTCGACGAATCATAGACGGCCGTCCCAACGTAGCCGTACGACGTCAACGGCGACCACGTGCCGTCTGCACTCGTCGCTCCGTCCGGCGGGGAAAGCGCCTCGGCGTGCACGACAAGGCCACCGGACAGGGCCAAGACGAGGGGAAGAATGCCCCATCGCATGCTGGACCTGAGGATCGCTCTGTGCACGACCGGATGACCTCTCGACGCGTCTCGCGCGACACCCCGCGATGCTGCTGGGGCTGGCGTCGCGGTACGCCACGACTTCCAGTCCACCCTTGCGCGGCCGCTATTATAGCCCGACTACGCTATGGGTTGCCATGGGCGGGCGCGGACCCGTGTCGGCCGGGCACCAGGCGCCTCAGCGAGCCCGGCTGCCGTCCCCCGCCTGGCTCCGGTGCTCCGCGATCAGCCGATCCACCACGTCGGGATCGGCCAGCGTGGTGGTGTCGCCGAGCCCGGTGTACTCGCCGGAAGCGATCTTCCTGAGAATCCGCCGCATGATCTTCCCGCTGCGCGTCTTCGGCAGGCCGGCCGCGACGTGGACCACGTCGGGCGAGGCGAACGCGCCGATCGCGTGACGCACCTGCTCCTTGAGGGCGCCCTCGATGCCCTTGGGGTCGTCGCCCGAGTGGTCGGAACCGAGGATCACGTAGGCGTAGATCCCCTGCCCCTTGATCGGGTGAGGGAAGCCCACCACCGCCGCCTCGGCCACCGCGTCGTGGGCCACGAGGGCGCTCTCGACCTCGGCCGTGCCCAGCCGGTGGCCGGCGACGTTCAGCACGTCGTCGATCCGGCCGGTGATCCAGTAGTAGCCGTCCTCGTCGCGCCGGCAGCCGTCCCCGGTGAAGTAATAGCCCTTGTACTGGGAGAAGTAGTTGTCGCGGAAGCGCTGGTGATCGCCCCAGATGGTTCGGGCCTGGCCCGGCCACGGCGTGGCGAGGCACAGCGCCCCCGAGACCCCGTTCCCCTCGATCACCTGGCCGTTCTCGGGATTCACCACCACCGGCTTGACGCCGAAGAACGGCAGCGTCGCGGAGCCGGGCTTGGTGGGAGTGACGCCGGGGAGCGGCGTGATCAGGATGCCGCCGGTCTCGGTCTGCCACCAGGTGTCCACCACGGTGCAGCGCCCCTCTCCGACCACGTCGTGATACCAGCGCCAGATCTCCGGGTTGATCGGCTCGCCCACGGTTCCCAGCACGCGGAGGCTGGTACGCCGGTAGCGCTTCACGAACTCGTCACCTGCCTGCGCGATGGCGCGGAGCGCGGTCGGCGCGGTGTAGAAGATCTGGATCCCGAGGTCGTCGACCATCCGCCAGTAGCGCCCCGGATCGGGATGGACCGGTGTCGACTCGAACATGACGCTGGTGGCGCCGTTCGCGAGCGGTCCGTAGACGATATAGCTGTGGCCCGTGATCCAGCCCACGTCGGCGGCGCAGCAGTAGATGTCGCCCGGGTGGTAGTCGAACACCAGCTTGTGCGTCACCGCGGCGTAGACCAGGTAGCCCCCGGTGGTGTGAAGCACGCCCTTGGGCTTTCCGGTGCTGCCCGAGGTGTAGAGGATGAAGAGCGGGTCCTCGGCCCCCATCCAGGCGACGGTGCAGGTGGAGCGCTGCTTGTGGCACTCCTCGTCGAGCCAGTGGTCGCGGCCGCTCACCATCGGCACGTCCTGCTCGGTGCGCCGCGCGACCAGCACGGTGTGGACCATCGACATCCCTTCGATGGCCTTGTCGGCGATCGCCTTGAGGGGAATCTTCTTCCCGCCGCGCAGCCCCTCGTTGGCCGTGATCAGCACCTTGCACTGGGCATCCACGATCCGGTCGCGCAGCGAATCGGCGCTGAAGCCCCCGAACACCACCGAGTGCACCGCGCCGATTCGCGCGCACGCCAGCATCGCGAACACCGTCTCGGGGATCATCGGCATGTAGATGCAGACCCGGTCCCCCTTGCGCACCCCGTACGAGAGCAGGACGTTCGCCACCCGGCAGACCTGGTGCTTGAGCTCGCGGTAGGAGACGTGCTTGTAGACTCCCGGCTCGTCCGCCGCCCAGATGATGGCGGTGCGATCGCCGTGCTTCTCGAGGTGGCGGTCGACGCAGTTGAAGCAGACGTTGAGCCGCCCGCCCGAGTACCACGCGAAATCGATCTCCTGGTAATCGGCGTCGAGAACGTTATTCCAAGGATGGAACCAGTCGAGGGTCCTGGCCTGCTCTCCCCAGAACCACTCCGGGCTGTCGAGCGACAGGCGATAGAGCCGCTGGTAGTCCTCCATGGACTTGATGTGGGCGCGTTCCCGGATGTGCGGCTTCACTTCGAAGATCGGGTCTGCCACGGCGGTCCTCCGGCTGAGCGTTTGCCTCGACCGGCCGAGTCTACCCCGGCGAGGGAGCGGTCGCCACGGTGATCCTTCCTGTCGAAGCCTGATATCGGCAGCGGACGGCGGGCTCCGCAGTCATCCTCGATTCACGCGCGGCGGGCCGCTAGAATGAGCGGCGTTCCATTGCGGGGGTTTCCGGCCGAGGCGAGCACCCGGGCACGATGAGCCACCACGTCACCGACTTTCAGAAGGACGTCCTCGAGCGCAGCCGGCGCGTTCCGGTGCTGGTGGACTTCTGGGCGGCGTGGTGCGGGCCGTGCCGCGCGCTCGGCCCGATCCTCGAGCGAATCGCGGCCGAGGCGCAGGGCCGCTGGGAGCTGGCCAAGCTCGATACCGAGGAGCTCCCGGACGTCGCCGCCGCCTACGGCATCGTGAGCATCCCGAACGTCAAGCTGTTCGTGAACGGCGAGATCGTGGACGAGTTCGTGGGCCTGATGCCCGAGTGCGAGATCCGCCGCTGGCTCGACCACTCACTCCCCTCTCCGCGAGCCGCGACCATCGCCGAGGCGAAGCAGTTGATCGCAGGCGGATCGTTCGAGCGGGCGGCCTCCATCCTCCGGCCGGTGGTGGAAGCGGAGCCCGCGAACGCCGAGGCCCGGGTCAGGCTGGCGGAGGCCCTGCTCCACACCGACCCCGAGGAGGTGGCCACCACCCTGCGGGTTGCAGAGGACGATCCACAGCTCGGCGACAGGGCGGAGGCCCTCCGGACGCTGGCGGGACTCGTGACCTCTGGGGCGCGACCCGCGGAGCTTCCCGAGTCGCCCGCCAAGCCGGGCTTCATCCGCGCAGCGCTCGCGATCCATCACGCGGACTACGCCGCCGCGCTCGAAGCGCTCCTCGAGGTGCTTCAGCGGGACCGCGAATACGCCGGGGGCGCGGGCAAGGTCGCGGGCCGAGCGATCTTCGTGCTGCTCGGCCTCGACCACCCGATCTCCGAGCGCTACCACCGCGCCTTCTCGAGCGCCCTGTACGTGTGAGGGGCCGAAGATTGACCTTACGCTGAACCTCCCCGGCTCCGCGAGGACAATCGGGCGAACTCGCGAGAGAACGCGCTTCATGCGATGAACCTTTCGCACGCCCGGCGGCTGTGCTGCCCGAGACACGAACGAGGATCCGTAGCTGACCCATGCATCCGGCCCCTTCATCTCATACGCCGCTCGACTTCGAAGGTTGGATCGGCACGCCCGGTTGCGGTGGCCCCGACTGCGCAGCCACATTCAGGGTTATGGTGTTCGGCGAATTCTTCGACTCGAGACGTGAGCTGGACGCACCGGCCGCGCGGGGCAAGTCTCCGAGCGAAGCTCGCTCGCGACTCCGGTTCGCCTGACCGTGGGCCAGCGAAACGTCGTTGGCTGCTTCCTCGCCATCCGCATCGCTCCGGGCGGGTACCACGAGGGCCAATGGACCGGCCGCCTGCACTTCTCGGGAGTCCCGGCGGGGGTCACCATCGTATCGTGCCAGGGTTACGCCGATGGGGTCGTACCCGTGCGGCCAACGTCATGGGGAAGACTGAAGGCGATCTACAGGTAATTCGACCCCGCGGGGCGCCTCCGCCCGATCGTTCGCGACCCATGGCCTTTACTCCTCTTGCAGGATGCGGCGGAGCCGCGTTCCCTCGGCAGTCTCTTTCAGAGCGGACTTTAGCGAATTCAATCTCACGCCAAGAGCGCGCACGAACCCCCCGTGCACGATCAGCGGAGTGATGTAACCCTGAAGGCGCAGCTGCCTCGGCGGCGAGCCGGTAGCGGGCACAGGTAGGGCCAGCGTGTCCCCGACCTCGCCGTCATGACGGGTCCCCGGAACGTCCCTGGCGAGGAAGGACCGCGGCATCGACGCGCCGGACCCATACGCCCACTCGA
>VBOT01000042.1:0-1595 GCA_005893225.1 Candidatus Eiseniibacteriota bacterium | reverse complement strand
ACGTATATTCCCACTCCCGAGCGCTATTGCCACGGCTGGTCGCTCCGGTAATACGGACTAACGCTACAGCTGTCTTACCTTCGAGCATGGTGCCGGCGTTCTGTGTGGAGCGACTGCGGACGCATTCGCGCAGTGCCGCCAAAGTAAACGGCTTGTCGCGAGGATACCCGCGTATTGCTACATCATGGATGCTGTGGTGCAGTTTGATTCCGGCCGGAGTGAGGACGGCTACATTTCCGCGAAGCCGCCAACCGTCCCAGGGGCTACGGAAAGCCCAGATCACCGCCTCGGCACCCGGTCTCAGCTCGTCCCCCCAGGATAGTCCTGAGCTCACGACGAGCTCATTACGCTCTACTACTCCGAGCAGAACCGCGTCCACATGAACCGTGATATCAGTCAGTTTAACTGGCCCAAGGCCACGAATGTCATGTCTCACATCGGGCTCAACCCTGAGAATGGTCGCCTCAGCAACAACGTCTGAGGTCGTAAGCTGATCACAAAGGCGCCGATCCAGAGGGAGTCCGAAGCCGACGACGGGCCCAGTCGGGTCGTCATGACCTGACTGATGAGCGTGAGCCACGTTATCCATTGAGGGACCAATGGCATGTCGACCTCCGAGCTCAATCAGGTCGTCCCGGTGGCGGCGCCTATACTGCCAGATCTCACCCGCGCGCCGCCGCCGGCACCCGCCCCGGGTAGGCAGCGAGCGCGGCGATGATGACGCGCATCGCGCGGCGCAGCTTGGGCTCCTCGATCACGTAGGCGATGCGCACCTCGTCCTTCCCAAGGCCGGGCGTGGCGTAAAAACCGTCGAGCGGAGCCACCGCAACGGTCTCGCCGTCGAGCTGGAAGTCGCGGAGCATGAACTCCGCGAAGGCGTTCGCGTCGTCCACCGGCAGTCGGGCGCACGAGTAGAAGGCGCCCTCGGGCTTGCGCGCCACCATGCCCGGCACGCCGGCCAGCGCCTCGTGGACGACGTCGCGGCGGCGCTGGTACTCGGCGATCACGCCGGGGATATAGCCGGCCGGCACCTCGGTGAGCGCCGTGCAGGCGAACTGTCCGAGCGTGGGCGGGCAGAGCCGCGCCTGTCCGAAGCGCAGCAGGGCGTCCATCAGGGCGCGGTTGCGGCTCACGATGTTGCCCACGCGCGCCCCGCACAGGGAGTAGCGCTTCGACACGCTGTCCACCACCACGAGCTGCTGCTCGAGGCCCGGGAGTGTCAAGACCGAGCGATGCTTGCGGCCGTCGTAGACGAACTCCCGGTAGACCTCGTCGGCGATCAGGTAGAGACCGCGCTCGCGGCTAATCGCGGCCAGCGTCTCGATCTCAGCGTCGGAGTACACGGTCCCGGTGGGGTTGCCCGGCGAGCAGATCAGGATGGCGCGCGTGCGCGGCCCCACCTTGGCCTCGATCTCCTTGCGTCCCGGCAGGTGGTAGCCGTCCTCGGCGCGCGCCGGCACCGGAACCGGGACGACTCCGGTCATGGCGGCGAAGCCGTTGTAGTTGGTGTAGAAGGGCTCGAACACGATCACCTGATCGCCGGGATCGCAGATCGCCCCGAGCGCGAACTGGATCGCCTCGCTGCCGCCGGTGGT
>VBOT01000100.1 GCA_005893225.1 Candidatus Eiseniibacteriota bacterium | reverse complement strand
GGATGAGCTGCGTGGTCTTTCCGGTCCCGGCCGCCGCCTCGACCACCAGCGTGGTGTCGAGGTCGGCGGCGATTCGCTCGCGTGCCTCGCGGTCGGCGACCGGCGCCGGTCGCTCGGCGGAGAGCGCGCGGGGCTGCTCGAGCCTGCTCATTCCATCCCCCGGAGACGCTTGAGACCCGCGAGGCCATTTGCGGGCTTGCGGCTGGTGCGGAACTCCTCCCACGGACCGCAGACCGGGCGGTAGTCGCACCACTTGCACGCGCCCTCCGCCGGGGCCGCGGGGAGGAAGCCGGCCTCCAAGGCCGCGCCGATGATCCCCGCGACTTCCTGGGTGGCCGCCCGCGCGGTGCCGTCGAGGGCCACGACGCGCTCCTGGAAGCCGCCGTCCGCGGTGCAGAAGTAGAGCCGTCCCGCGACCACGGAACGCCCCAGCAGCCTCTCGGCGGCGAGCCCGTAGAGCACCGGCTGGAGGATCTGGCCGCCGTAGACCACCAGGCCTTCCGGGACGCGGAC
>VBOT01000099.1 GCA_005893225.1 Candidatus Eiseniibacteriota bacterium | reverse complement strand
CATGAGCCCGCCTTCGACCGGCACCGGATCGGGGACGCTCGAGGGGTCGGCGGTGCGGCGCTCGCGGTCCACGATCCCGAACGAGAGCTCGAAGCGATCGGGAATCCAGCCGTCCTCCGCTTCGGCGGCGCGCCTCAGCCACTCGACCAGGTCGGCGCGGATCCCCTGGACCCCGTCCTGCCACACCCGCGGGATGGCGGGGGCGAGATCCTCCTCGTAGCGGGCCGCCACCTCGCCGAGCGCCGCCTCGGCGATCTCGCGGGCCGCCGCGAAGCTCTCGCGCGACACCGGGAGCAGGCGCCGCGCCCGCAGCCGGCTCAGGATCTCGAACTGCGCCTCGTGGAACAGCGCGCCGCGCGTGAGCGGATCGATGACCTCGATCGCCACCGATTCCTCGCGCGGCTCCAGACGCTGGATGGCCTGGAGGAAGAATCGGTAGGGGCAAGCGGCGAAGTGCTGGAGCGCCGTGGGAGAGAAGGCGCGCCGGTCCATCTGGTGCCGCTCCAGCGCGGCGCGCACGAGATCGTCCTGCTCGGCAACCAGGAGCCCGTCGTTCGAGGTCCAGTTCTCGGACCAGCGCAGCGCTCGGGCCCTGAGCGCCCGGGCCAGGTGCGGGTTCGCCGCGAGGAGATATCTCGCGGCGCCCGCCGCGGGCTCGCCTCGCGACCGCCTCAGCGGAGCCAGCACGGCGAGGTCGTACTCGGCCTCGTCGATGGCATCCTCGGGACGCTCCGGCGCCGGCCAGCCGAGCCGCGGAGAGTCGGGCGACCGGGAGCGCCGCTGCAGCTCCTCGAAGCCGGACACCTGGCCCTCGATGGCGCGCAGGGCCTCGAGGCCATAGAAGGAGGGCACGCGCGCCCGCGCCTGTTCCACGTCGAGCCTCGGATAGGAGAGGTGCAGCCGCTCGCGCGCCGCGCCGGCCGCGAGGCGCAGGGCCAGCCGCTCGGCGGCCACCCGGTCGGGCCCGGTGATCACGCCGTTCTGGAGCGCTCGTCGCTGCTCGTCGAGGAGCAACGGGTCCTCCACCAGCTTGGGTGGAAAGAGCTTCTCCGCGAGCCCCGGCACGAACACGACCTCGAAGCCCATGCCCCGAGCGGACTCGATCGGGCCGACGAAGACCGCCCCATATCGATGCCCGGGCGGCGGAACGCCGATGTCCCTCAGGTGCGGGGCGAGGACGAGGCGCACCTCGTCGAGGTCCACCGGCCCCACGGGTCCCATCGGCCTGAGCTCGGCGAGCCTGGCGAGCACGCCCTCGAGCTCGCGCAGCGCGGTCTCCGTCAAGCCCTCGAGATGCTCGAGCCATTCGCCCCACGTCGCTCGCTCGGGCAGCGCCGCGAGCCGCTCGATCAGGGGAAGCGCGAAGGCGGTGAGGTTCGCGAGGTCGGCCATCAGGCGCTCGAGTTGGGCGATCCGCGCCTCGTCGGCGTCGTCGAGCGCGGCGCGCCTCACGCGTAGCTCCCGGGAGAGACCGTTCAGGCGCCGCGCCCAGCGCTCCTTGCCGCCGATCACCGCCGCGTCCACGATCAGCCGCTCCCACCGCCATGGGGCGCGCACCGTGCCCTCGTGGACCGGTGAAGGGGGCGGCTCGGGCGCCGAGGAAGGCTCGGGGCGCTCGGCCGGTCGCGCGGCCGGAAACTCGAGCGGGATGTCGAGCTGGTTGGGTGAGGCAGGCGTGCTCCGGCGCCGGCCGCGACGCGACGCTGCGAGGGGAGCCGGGGCGCTGGTGGCCGGAGGGCGCGCCGCCTCGGGAACGAGCTCGTGATCGGGAGGAACCCATCGGGGCGGCCGCTCCTCTTCGGAGCCGGGATCCGGCACCTGGGCCAGCGACAGATACTCGGCGAATCGGCGGGCGGAGAGCCCTTCGGCCCGGCAGGCGAGGAGCGCCATCAGCGCGCGCCCGGGCCGGTCGGGGCGCGTGGTGCCGTGCGCGAAGTAGACCGGTATCGAAGCCCTACCGAACGCCTCCTCGAGATGCGACCGGTACTCCACCGGCGAGCGGAGCAGCACGGCCATGCGGTCGAACCTCACGCCGCGCCCGGACTCCTCCAGGATCCGGCGCGCGATCTCGACGCATTCGTGGGACTCGCCCGGGGCCGACTCGAGGGTCACGGTGTCGTCGTCGCCCACCTGCTCGGGAGCCGTCTCCTCGAACAGGTGCGTCTTGAGCGCGGCGAGGCGGCTCGTCCCGCGAGCGGGCACGAAGCGCGGCTCGCACTCGAGCGCCCGCTCGAGGAAGGCCCGCGCGCGAGCGTCGCCGGCCGGAGCGGTGGCGAGGATCCGGGGCGCCCGCCGGGCCAGGGCGGCCACCAGGTGAGCCTCGGCGGCCGCGGTCAGCGAAACATCGAGGAGCAGGGCGGGGAGCCCGACCGGCGGGCCCGTCGCTCCGTCCTCGATGGCCGCGCGCGCCCACTCGAGCACCAGCGCCCGGTCGGCGAGCCCGCTCCCCTCTAGCTCGCGCTCGATGGCACGACCGAGGACGGCGAGATCCGGCCCACCGTGAGGGAGCCGCTCGAGAGAATCCCAGCCGATCCCCTCCCGGCGCAGCTCCTCGAAGGTTCGGGCCAGGGTCGCCGGGAATCCCGGCCGCGCGGCGACGTCGTGGAAGTAGTCGAGCGACCGCTCGAGCCTGAGGCCGTGCACGGCGCGGGCGATCACGGCGGCGCCCGAGAGCCCGGTGGCGGGGACCCGCCCCGCGCGAGCGAGCGAGGGGACCGCGAGCCGCGTGGCGAGCTGGAAGAGAGTCAGGCGCTCGGCGCCGAAGCGGGTTCCGCCCGAGGCGGCCTCGGCGTGGAGCAGATCGTCGCCGGCCTGGAGGCTGGGCGCCACGACCAGCACCTCGGCATCGCGCGGCCGGCTCGACAGCCACTGCATCGCACGAGATGAGAAGCTCGGCTCGCGGAGAGGACACGGGAACGTCTCGCCGTCCATGGGTCGCGCGGGTGCGCTCACGCGATCTCGAGGATCGCGTCAAGGACCGGCGCGGGGCAGACGTTACTACGCCCGGGCCGCCGAGTCCCGCCGCAGCGGATCCCCTGCCTGCTTCAGCGGCCTGTTACGTCCAGGCCGAGGCGCGGCGCGCCGCCTCCTGCTTGCTGACGGAGATGGCGACCACGGCGCCCGCGATCACCGCGCGGTCCAGGTCGATGGGTTCGAAGGGCTCGCCGTCGCGCTTGTTGCTCAGATTGAGCACGCCGCAGAGGCGGTTGTTGTAGATCAGCGGCACGCAGATGAAGGAGTCGGAGTTGTAGGTGTCCTGGTCGGTGTGGGACACGGATGTGGCGTCCTCGCGCACGCGCACGTACAGGGGCTTGCGGTTGTGGGCCACCCAGCCGGCGATCCCCTGGCCGACGCGCACCTTGATCCCCCCGACCATCGCCGGGTCCATGCCGTGGTGCGCGGCGATTCGCAGCGATTCGTCGCCTTCGAGCAGCATGAGGCTGCAGCGCTCCACCCCGAAATGCTCGCACAGCCACGAGACCAGGGTCCTCGCGAACTCCTGGGGGTCGTGCTCCTGCGACAGCACCTGGAACACGTCCTTCATGAAGCTCACGGTGCGCTCCAGGTCGGTCATGCGCGTCTGGGTGGCGTGGAGCTCGGTGTAGGCCTCCTGCAGGTGCACGGTGGCGGCGCCGGTCTGCTCCTCCAGGGCGAACAGCGCGATCTTGACGCGCCCGAGCTCGTTCTTGTACTCGGAGGAGTTCCGGTCCAGCAGCTCGATCTCGCCCGCCAGCGCCGTCAGCTTCTCGGATTTGGCGCGGTTGTCGGCCTCCAGCTCCTGGGCGTGCTCGTTGAGCTTGCGGATGTGATCCTGGAATTCCACCGCCGCCTGGCGCGCGGCCCGGGCGTCCACCTTGGCATCGAGGCGCCCCGGCGCCTGGTGCAGGTGCTGCGCCAGCGCGAGGGCCGCCATGCTCTTGATCGGGATGATCTCGCCCATCGCCTTGCTGGTGAACGCGTTCTTCTTCTCGCTCGCGATCACCAGCAGCGCCAGCATGTCCTCGTGATCGGCGAGCGGCAGGCAGGTGCACGACTGCCATTCGCTGATGGGGACCAGAGAGCGCAGCGCCGGGGCCTCGACCGGGTCGGGCTCGTAATAGGGAGAGCCCTGGAAGAGCTGGGAGAGCATGGAGCGGTTCTGGCCCTGGTTGAAGAAGGAGCTAGGGTGGAAGAACTTCCTCACCAGACGGGTGGGGAGGTGATCGACGGGGATCGTGACGTCCCGCCCGACCAGGCTGCTGCCGCGCCGCTCGTAGACCTTGACCAGCGAGTCCCGGCTCACCTCGTAGAACGCCAGGGCCGCCCGCCAGTCGGAATGGATGGCCTGCAGGTAGCCCAGGAACTCCGACACCACGGCCTCGGTGTTCGCGGACCGCGTCAGGCGCTCGGAAATGTCCCGGAGATCGAATTTCGACAAGGGCCCCCCCGAAGGCTAGAGTGGAGCTCACGTTCAGTCGGTGTTTTCGGCAGGTTTCCCCGGTCCCGCGAGGGTTTTTCTCATGCCCCAGCTGATCGCGCATCGTCCGGTCCTCAAGCTGACCTCGGAGCTCGGCAGGGTCATGGCGGCTGCCTCGGCCCGCGAGCAAGCGGGCCAGCGCGTGTTCCACCTCGAGCGCGGCGAGCCGGACTTCGACACGCCCCCGCACATCGTCGAGGCCCTGGCCGCGGCGGCGCGGGCCGGCGAGACCCACTACCCCGACGCACGCGGCTCGGCCGGGCTGCGGCGCGCCCTGGTCGAGAAGCTGACGCGGGAGAACGGCATCCCGTGCGCGCTCGACGACGTGGTCGTGACCCTCGGCGGGACGCACGCCCTGTTCCTGGCGTTCCAGGCCCTGCTGGGCCCGGGCGACGAGATCCTGGTGCTCTCGCCGCACTGGATGGCGATCCCCAAGCTCGTGGGACTCGCCCACGGCGCCACGATGCGCACGCTGCCGGCCTACCTCGAGCTCCTGTCCGGCGCGTGGACGCCCGAGGCGTTCGGGGCCCGCCTGCGCGCCGCGGTCGGCCGCGAGACCCGCGGCATCTACCTCAACACCCCCAACAATCCGACCGGCGCGGTGGTGAGCCGCGAGCACCTCGAGGCCCTGGCCGCGGTCGCCAGGGAGCGCGACCTGTGGGTGGTGAGCGACGAGGCCTACGAGCACCTGCTGTTCGACGGCGCCCGGCACGTGAGCATCGCCTCGCTGCCGGGAATGGCGGAGCGCACGATCAGCGTCTTCACGTTCTCCAAGTCCTACGCCATGACCGGCTGGCGGCTCGGCTACGTCGTCTCGCCGCCCGAACTCAGGCCCGTCATGGGCCCCCTGCTCTCCTTCTACACCACGCACGGCGTGTTCCCCGCGGTCCAGAGCGCCGGGCTCGCCGCGCTCACCGGGTCGCAGGACGCGGTCGAGAGCATGCGCCGCGCCTACCAGGAGCGGCGCGACGTGCTGCTGTCGGGGCTCGAGGGTCAGGCGGCGCTGCGCGTGCCCAGGCCGCGCGGGGCGTTCTACGCGTTCGCCGACGTCTCGGCCGCCCGGGTCGGGCGCGACATCTGGGCCCTGATCGAAGAGTGGCTCGGGCTCGGCGTTGCGGTGCTGCCAGGCACCGCGTTCGGCCCCGAGTACGCCGACTGGGTGCGAATCTCGATCGCGACCCGCGGCCCGGATCTGGCGGAGGCCGCGCGCGTCCTGCGCGAGCGCTACGCCACGGCCGGTGTGCGGTCCGGGGCTCGATAGCCGCTCGACCGGCAAGGAGGTCCGGAGTGCGCTACTGCCCCGAGTGCGGCACCGAGTACGAGGACGCCGTGGCGGCCTGCCCGCGCTGCCGCGTGGTGCTGGCGCACGACCCTCCCGCCCCGCCGGGCGGAGGCGAGCCCGAGGTGGTGCACCGGGTGCCCGACGCGGCCGCCGGGGCGCTGCTGTGCGGGGTGCTCGAGCATCAGGGGATCCGCACCGTGCTCCGCAGCGCCACGCTTCCCGGCTACGGCACGGTGCGCCGCGACTGGTCGACCACCGCCTGGGGGGAGATCCTGGTGACCCACGAGGACGCCGCGGAGGCGCGGGCGGTCATCGCCGACTACCTGCTCGCGCTCGAGCGGGGAGGTCAGGTGCGGGACGAGGATGTGGAGGGGCTGGAGCCCGGGCCCTAGGGCCTGTCCCCGCGGCGGCAGCGGCGCGTGATTCGTCGCGTCACCCGAGCCCGGCCGCTCGCACGATCAGAAACAACCCTGCCCCGACGACCACGGCCCCGATGGCTCGCGCGACGCGCTCCCCGGCCGGTGCGAGACGTTCGATGGTGATGGCTGCCGCCACGACGGCCATCGCGCGAAGGTCCATGACTCCCATGACCAGGAGAATCACGATCGGACCGGCACAGCACTGGCTGCAATGGAGGCCGAGGCGCAGGCCGTGTCGCCAGGCCGTGCCGGCGTCGGCCGGCAGCGTAAGGACGCGCCCGGGCGCCTCCTGGCAGCACGCGAGGTGCCGCGACTTCCACGCGGTGAACTGGAGGGCGCCGGCGATCAGGACGACCACACCGGCCGCGATCGGCACGGCGTGCGACAGCGCCGGCTGCTGCATCTCGATCGCCGCCACGGCAACGCCCAGCGGAAAGGCGGCCATTCCGAACACGGTCCAGACGAAGAAGTAACCCCCGCCCACGAGCGCGGTCAGCCAACCGAGACGCGTCTCGCCCGTCCCGCCAACGGCCTGGCGGTAGCGCCACAGCATCGGGACCAGCGACGGCAGCATCATCGCCACCATCATCACGACCCACATGCCGAGGAACGACGCCGCGGCGCCGGGCCACGTCTGGCCGGGCATCCGCATCCACGCCATCGGCATCCTCCAGCCGCCGGGCATCGGCATCTCGCCCATCGCCGACATGGACGCGCACCAGACGACCGTCCCGGCCGCGCTGGCGGCGAAGAGCAGAGCCGAGACGCCCAGAAACGCTTGCTGGGAAGCTCGCTCGGAAGCCATGACCCTCGCTCAGCCCTTGTCGTACTCGTCGTGGAGGCGCCACCAGAGACCCGACTCGTTGCGTCCCCTGGGAGCGCGGTCGAGCCACTGGTACATGCCCCAGAGGCCGTCGAGTCCGCGAGCGTAGGTGGAGTAGGTGTGGTAGAGGACGCCGCCCTCGAGCGCGAAGGCGCTCATGCCGGGCCGCTCGCGAATGTACGTGGCCGGATCGGTTCCGGACACCGCCGCGAACTCGACCGGCCCCTCGCCGGGGCGGAGCTGCCGGGGTGCCTCGCGCCGGTAGTTGTATTCGATGCCCTCTTGGCGCTGCTGCTCCTCGGTGAACCCGACGCTGAAGTCGAAGTTGAAGTCGCTGCCGAACGAGGACGCCCAGGGGAACGCCCACCCCATCCGCCGCTTGTATGCCTGCAGCTTCGCGAGCGGCGCCCGCGACACCGCCCAGAGCATGACGTCGTGGTGGGCCAGGTGCACGGCGAACCCGTCGAAGCCGTCCGCGATCGCCGAGCAGGACGGACACCCCGCCTTGTAGTCGGGCCCGAACATGAAGTGGTAGACGAGGAGCTGCGAGCGCCCTCGGAAGAGGTCCGCCAGCGAGGCCTTCCCCTCGTCGGTCTCGAATCGATACTCCTTGTCCATCCGGACCCACGGCAGTTCCTGCCGTCGACGCGCCAGCTCGTCGCTGCGACGCGTGAGCTCCTTCTCCGCCTCGAGCAGCTCGAGCCGCGCGGCGAGCCACTCTTTCCGTGTCCCGGTCCTGTGCTTCGTCATCGCTCTTCTCTCCTTCGTTCCGGTGTCCTTGATCGTTGATTCCCGACGGCCACACGTTCGGTCGACGTCGCGGTCTCCTTCTGCCTTGCCGGCGCGCTTCCCGACGCGATTGGGCGGTGGTGGGTCGTGAGATAGATTAGCCTCGGCATCCGAAGGGTGGGAGTGACAAGTGTGACGGGATTCCGGTGGACTCGTTGATCGCTGCCGCGGCGCGTGCCCTCGCGGCGGGCGATCCCCTCGCCGCGTTGAAGCGGGTCGCCCTGCGCGACGACGCGCCGGCTCTCGCGCTTCGAGGCATCGCGATGGCGCAGCTCGGCGATTTCGTTCGAGCGAAGGCCCTTCTGCGACGTGCGGCGCGTGCCTTCGGTCCGAAGGAGGCCGTGGCCCGCGCCAGGTGCGTGGTCGCCGAGGCCGAGGTCGCGCTCGCCTCGCGCGACCTGGGTTGGGCTGCGAAGACGCTCGAGGGGGCGCGGGCGACGCTCGAGGAGCACGGCGACCGGGTCAACGCGGCGCACGCCCGGTATCTCGAGGTGCGGCGCCTGCTCCTGATCGGGCGCATCGACGAGGCCGAGCGCATGCTCGCCAGGCTCCGCCCCGCGTCCTTCCCTCCCGCCTCGAGAACCGTCCACGAGCTGCTCGTCGCGGGGATCGCGCTGCGGCGGCTCCGGACGAAGGCGGCGCGCGCTGCGCTCGCCCGGGCCGAGCGCGCGGCACTTCACGCACGCAACCCCGCTCTGACGGCCGAGGTCAAAAGCGCATTTCTCGTCCTGAACACGCCCGCGGCACGCCTGATTGCGGGAGGCGAGGAGCGACTCCTCCTGCTCGAGGAGGTCGAAGCGTTGCTGGCGTCGAGGGCTTTCGTCGTGGATGCTTGCCGTCTTGTCGTGCACGCCCATGGCCAAGGGGTCTCCCTCGCGAAGCGTCCGATGTTGTTCGCGCTGGCGCGCGCGCTGGGCGAAGCGTGGCCGGGAGACGTGGCGAGGGACGCACTCATCGCGCGCGCATTCGGATCGAAGCTCGCCGATGAATCGCATCGCGCGCGGTTGCGAGTCGAGATAGGGCGGCTTCGCACGGTGCTTCGGACCCTGGCCGGCGTGAGCGCGACCAAGCAAGGTTTTGCCCTGGCGCCGCCCCGCGGGCGCGAGGTGGTCGTGCTGGCGCCGCCCGTCGAAGGGGAGTATGCGGCTGTGCTCGCCTTCCTCACCGACGGTGAATCGTGGTCGAGCTCGGCCCTGGCGCTTGCGCTTGGGGCGAGCCAGCGCACCGTTCAGCGGGCGCTCGACTCCCTCGCGGCGGCAGGCAAGGTGGAG
This sequence comes from Candidatus Eiseniibacteriota bacterium, assembly GCA_005893225.1. Classification (GTDB taxonomy): domain Bacteria; phylum Eisenbacteria; class RBG-16-71-46; order RBG-16-71-46; family RBG-16-71-46; genus WS-3. Next base: position 6,372 of record VBOT01000099.1, on the reverse strand, counting down.
TCGTTCGGTCGCGGGCGAGCTCGTCGCTGGATGACCCCGCCCCTGCCGGGATTCACGACGACCTTGTTGCTCCCCGCTCCCCTACCGATCGACTAAGGAGCGTCTGCGCGACGCGCTGCGCTTCCTGAGGCTTCCGCGCCGAGGAGGCGCGCAGGTTCCAGGCTCACACCCAATCTCCTGACTCTCCGCCTTGCAGCGTTGTCCTTCGACTGAGTCCCCTTCCCTCCACCGGCGTTACCCGGCTTCAGTGGTACTATGAGCCTCTCCGTCACGCGACCCGGCCCGGCCTGTCCCTCGCGGGCGTCCGGTTGGAGGTCGCGACCCTCCGCCGCGTCGGGCTTCCCGTGTTACGCCACGTCCCCATGCATGCATGCCGTCGCCATTACAATCTTCACCGGGGCGCACCGCGGGGGCAGTTGCCTACGACTCGCCTATTGTAACGGGGCCTTTTCGGCGCTCTCACATGCCCGCAGGCCGCGCGGCGCGGACGATCACGAAGTGTTTCTCGGCTGAGACGATTCCGCTCGCCGAACGGGCATCCTGAGCATGCTGGGGTGCGGCTGCACGAGCGGCGGCAGAAGTCGCCGACCAAGGCCCGCCAGCGTGTCAAGCCAATTATTTGTTTCCCGAGTACATCGTTTCGAATGTTCGGTGACGTACTCTTCCGCTCTCCGAGCGAGCCACCGTCTTCGCCGCGCGGTGGGGCAACGTCACCGTAATTGCGGAATAGTGTACTAAGCTCCCAGCATGCGTCGCTCTACCGCCGAGATCGTCCGTGAGTATGGATTTGCTGGTGTCGACCACGTGCATGGAGTCACGTATGACGGTCAAAACGTCTGGTTTGCCGCTGGAGACAAGCTGATCGCCTTCGACCCTGCGAGCGGAAAGACGCTGCGCTCGATCGATGTCGCCGCGCGTGCCGGAACGGCTTTCGACGGCCGGCACCTGTTTCAGCTCGCCGAGGATCGCATCCAGAAGATCGATCCGCAGACCGGCCGTGTGCTCGCCACGACCCCGGCGCCCGGCGGCGCCTCGGGGCTCACGTGGGCCGAAGGGACGCTCTGGGTGGGGCAGCACCGGGAGCGGAAGATCCATCAAGTCGATCCCGAAACCGGGACGATTCTTCGCACGATCGAGTCCAAGCGCTTCGTCACCGGGGTCACCTGGCTCGACAGAGAGTTGTGGCACGGCACGTGGGAAGATGACGAGAGCGATCTGAGGCGGGTCGATCCTCGAACGGGAGAAACTCTGGAAGTGCTCGAGATGCCGCCCGGAGTGGGCGTTTCGGGGCTCGAGTCCGACGGCGGCGATCGGCTTTTCTGCGGGGGAGGAAGGAGCGGGAAGGTGAGGATCGTCCGCCGGCCCAGGCGAGGCTCTGCGACGGGCAGCGGCTCCGAGATCCCCGTGGACTCCGAGTAATCGAAGCGGCCCTTGCCGGGCTCGTTCTAGAGTCTTACTTCTTCCGACCCTTGAGCGACGCCCTCTCCCCGTGGCTGTGCTCGGACTCCTCTTCGCCGGGTCCGTCCTCGTCGGTCTCGATGATGAAGCCCCCGGCCACACGCTGAGGGATGATCACGCGGTGCAGCGCGATCGCGAACACGTCGTCCATCGATTCGACCGGGACGAGATCGAGATGGGCGCGCACGTCGTCGGGGATGTCGCCGACGTCCTTCTCGTTCACGGCGGGGAACAGCATGGTGCGAATGCCGGCGCGGTAGGCGGCGAGCGCCTTCTCGCGCAACCCCCCGACGATCAGCACCTTGCCCCTCAGGCTCACCTCGCCGGTCATGGCGACGTCGTGCCGGATCGGCCGGTCGCTCAGCACCGAGGCGATCACGAGCCCCACCGTGACGCCGGCCGAAGGGCCGTCCTTGGGCACTCCCGCGGCGGGGAAATGGATGTGGATGTCGTAGTTGGCGAACGCCTCGGGCTCGATCTCGAGCAGGTCGGCCCGCGAGCGCACGTAGGAGTGCGCCGCCTGGATCGACTCCTTCATCACCTCGCCGAGCTGCCCGGTGGTGACGACCCTGCCGGAGCCCGGCATCTTGAGCGCCTCGACCACCAGGATCTCGCCGCCGGCGGCGGTCCACGCCAGCCCGAGCGCCACGCCGACTTCGTCGTTCTTGCTGAGGGTCTCGGGCGCGTAGATGCGGTGGCCGAGGTAGCGCTCGAGCTCCGGTGACCGCACGGCGTGCCGGCGCGTGTCTCCGGTGGCGCGGGCGCGGGCGACTTTGCGGCACACGGTCGCGATCTGGCGCGACAGGCTCCTGACGCCGGCCTCGAGCGTGTAATGGCGAACGATGTTCCGCAGCGTCTCGAGGGGCAGGGAGAGATCGCGAATCGTCAGGCCGTGATCGTGGAGCAGCCGCGGCAAGAGGAAGCGGCGCGCGATCTGAAGCTTCTCGTCCTCGCTGTAGCCCGGGACCTCGATCACCTCGAGCCTTTCCAGGAGCGCATCCGGGATGAGATCGAGATGGTTGGCGCACAGGAACAGCACGGCGCGCGAGAGGTCGACCGGAAAACCCAGGTAATGGTCGGTGAAGCTGACGCTGCTCTCCGGATCCAGCAGCTCGAGCAGCAGCTCCATCACTCCGAGACCGCTCTCGCCCGAGAGCCGGTCGATGCCGTCGATGATCATCACCGGATTGCAGACGCCTGCCTCGCGCAGCGCGCGCACGATCTTGCCGGGCTGGGCGCCGGGAAGCGTGCGGCTCACGCCACGCAGCTCGCCGGCATCGGTGGTGCCCGAGACGCTGATGCGCACGTGCGGGCGGTGCAGGGCTCGCGCCACGGCGGCGCCGAGAGAGGTCTTGCCGGTGCCGGGCGGGCCGACGAGGCACAGTGCGGGGCCTGGGAGATCGGACTTGAGCTTGCGCACCGCGAGGTACTCGACGATGCGCTCCTTGGGCTTCGTCAGGCCGAGATGCTCGCGCTCGAGGATCTTCTCGACCCCACTCAGGTCGGCGTCCTCGCCGGCGGTGCGCTCCCACGGAAGCGACCACAGCCACTGGAGATAGGCCCGCACCTGCGCGGCCTCGGGAGATCCCGAAGGTAGGCGGCGCAGCCGGTCCATCTCGCGCTGGGCCTGGCGCGCGACCTCGCCGGGCAGGCGCGAGGACGTGCCGGTCCCGCTGGACCGACGGGCGCGCGGAAGTTCGGAGGGGGCTGCGGCGGTCCCTTCGGCCAGGAGCTTGCGACCGGGCTTTCGGGATGCGGTGGCTCGAGTCCGTGAAGATCGAGGCATCGTTGCTCCACAAGGATGAGCTGCGAGGCTGACACGCGAGGCGCGCGTGACAGGGGACGTCGTGCGGTCGACTTCCCCGGGCGGGATGCTCTGGGGCTTTCGATATGCAAGTCGCTCGCCCGGAGCCATGCGGATTTGGAGCCGGCGCGATCGCCGCGGCTAACCGGCTGTCAGCTCGTGAGATCCTCGCGGCCGTGGCCGGGGCCCGGGCTCGAAAACGGCTTTCGGAGGAACTTCGCCGCCCCGGCGGTTCGCGGAAGCTGGGGATTTACGCCAAGCCGTCGTGCGAATTTGGGGGCGAAACACCCGAGCCGTGCAGGATCGAAGTCGGCCTCACGCGGCGCTCGTCGGCGACGGCTTCCTCCCGGCGCGCACCCACGAATGGACGCCATTGAAGAGCAGGAATGCCGCGAACGCCCTCGCCAGCACCGCCTGCGGCGTTCCCTGGGCCAGCAGCGAAGCCAGCGGGCCGCCGAGGGCGGCTCCGAGGGCCAGGGGCGGGACCAGCCTGCCGACCACGTTGCCATGTCTGGCGTGCTCGAGAGCGCCGACCGGGGCGGTCACCAGGATCACGGCGAGCGACGTGCCCTGGGCCACATGCTGGTTCATGCCGAGCAGGAGCGTGAACGCCGGCACCGCGATCAACCCGCCCCCGACCCCCATGAAGCCCGACAGAGCCCCGATCGCGAGCCCGAGCGCGATGTCGATTCCCACGCGCTCGAGGCCGCCATGGGCCGGAAGTGCCGCCCCCTCGGGCGCCTTGAGCAGGAGGCGGAGCGCGACGGCGGCGAGGAGCGCGGCGAAGGCCCGGGCCAGGAGCCGCGACGATGTCCGGGAGGCCCAGCGCGCACCCAGGCGGGCGGTGAAGACGCTGGCTGCCGCCACGGCTGCCGCGGTGCTCCAGAGCACGTTGCCGTGCATCGCGTACACCGCCAGCGAGACCACCGCGGCGACGCCGATCACGGCCAGCGAAGTGCCATGGGCCTGGTGCTGCGAATAGTGGAATGCGCCGGTGAGGATCGGGATCATGACCAGGCCCCCGCCGACGCCAAAGAAGCCGCCGGCCGCCCCGGCGGCGAGTCCTGCGAGGAGGACGCCGAGCAGCGGGGCAGGCGGGGTGTGGGCGAGCGGCGGTGAGGATGCGCCGGCTCCGCCCACGGTTATCGGTCTAGGAGCGGGTGGAGACGAGGCCTGGGGTGATCGTTCGCTGCACCAGCCGGACGACGTCGGCGAAGCGGGTTGCGTTGGTGGGCGCGCCGAGCACCACCGCGATCAGGTCGTGTCCCTGGGCGCGCACCCAGGTCGCCACGCAGTAGCCGGCTTCGTTGATGAAGCCGGTCTTGCCGCCGAGAATCTCGTAGCGCTTCCCGTAGAGCAGGCGGTTGGTGTTGACCACGTGGTGAGCTCGCGAGGCGCTCCGGAAGTCATATGAGCGCGTGGTGCTGATGGCCGAGAAGTTCGGGTTCTCGGCCGCGACCCGCAGCAGCCGCGCGACGTCGGCGGCGGTCGAGACGTTGCGCTGATCGAGGCCCGTGAACTCGACGAAGTGAGTGCCGCCGAGCTCGAGCTCCATCGCCTTGCGGTTCATCGCGGCCAGGAATTCCTGGGGCGGGAGGCCCGACTCCCGCACCAGCACGCGGGTCGCGACGTTGTCCGAGCACATGAGGCTCATGTGCAGCAGGTCCTCGAGCCGCACCATCTCGTGGTTGCGCAGCTTGGTGCGTCCGGCCCCCGAGAGCTCGGCCGTGGTCACCTCGACACTGCGGGAGAGGTCCGGCTTCTGCTCGAGGAACACCAGGTCAGTCATCAGCTTGGTGAGGCTCGCGATCGGGGCCGCATCGCCCGAGTTCTTCTCGTACAGCACCTGGCCCGTGAACGGGTCCAGCAGGATGGCGCTGCGGGCATAGACCACCCCCCCGGGGGGGCCCCGCCGGTGGCGGCGGACGGCTCGCCGGCCGCTCTTCGGGGCGGCATGGTGCTGGACGGTGGTGCTGACGGTGGGGGTTGGACTGGCGGGTTCGGCCTCGACCTTCATGGTCGGGGCCGTCACTTGAAATACCTCCTTATGGGCGCGCGGGCCGAGCGACCCGTTCCATCCTTGGTATCGGCTACACCCAGCTCTGACTTTATCTTCGAACGATCCGGCGCGTCAACGGGGAAGACGCCGAGGCCCGAAAACGACGCCTCGGGCAACAGCGGCCCGGGCGGGGAAGCCGGGCCGCTGCCCGCCTACCGCAACTGCAGGAAACGCGCCACCCGCTCACCGTGGCCCTCGAGCCGGGCACGGGCGAAGTAGATCCCCGCGTCGAGGTCGCCGGTGCTGAGCTGGATCTCGTGCTCGCCGGCCCGGAGCCGGCCGCGCACCGCCGTCCCGCGGCTCCGGCCCGCGACATCGAAGACCTCCAGGCTGAACTCGCCCTCCGCGGGGAGCCAGAGGCTCACGCTCGCCGTGCCAGGCACCGGCTGCTGGCCGACGACCAGCCGGAATTCCGGCGAGCTCTCGCCCGAGGCCGAGAGCCTCAGGGCGAGAGGGGTGTAGGGCCTCGCCGTCGCCGCGGGCGGCTGCAGGGCCTCCGCGGCGCACTTCCGGGCGAACGAGGCGTCCTTGCCCGGCCCGGCGTAGGCGATCACGCGGGTGTACTCGAAGTTGCGGTGCGGACCGAGCAAGGGGTCGGTGTTCGGCATGGGGTCCGCGATGCGGACCCCGCTAGCGCCATACTCGGAGCCGTCCCCGGAGCACTGAGCGTTGGGGGCCGGCGAGGCGTCCTGGTAGTAGGTCGTGTACCTGAACCCGGGGATGTCGGTGTGGACGACGTGGGTCATCGCCATCGTTCCATGGGGCCCGGTCACCATCTCCCATTGCATCTGACCGGGGGTGATGCGATCGGCCGAGCCGTCGATGACGACTCCCGCCGGGTTCAGATCGTTGCGGTAGGCCATTCCTGCGGCGGCCGGCGAGTAGTCGAAGAAGTCCATGATTCCCGCCGTCGTCGGGTGCACACGCAACGTGGTAACGACATCCTCGCGCGAGTCGTAGAACTTGTGGGTCCGATAGGTGGTCGGGCCGCTGTTGGCGCCGACATAGCCGCGGATCGCGCGCACCGGCCCCTGCTTGGTCACCATGATGG
>VBOT01000098.1 GCA_005893225.1 Candidatus Eiseniibacteriota bacterium | reverse complement strand
AGCAGCACCGCAAGGCCAACATCATCTCCAACCCGCGCATCTGCACCGTCGACAACCGTGAGGCCAAGATCCTGGTGGGGCAGAAGATCCCGTTGATCGTCCAGGACGTGGCGGGGAACCCGGTCTCGCAGCTCCAGACCATCGGCATCCAGCTCAAGGTGACGCCGCACCTCACCGAGGACAAGAAGGTCATCATGGACCTTCACCCCGAGGTGAGCGACCTGTCGACCCAGAGCACCGTGCAGGGCGGCGTGATCATCAACACCAGCGAGGCCGACACCCGGGTGATGGTGGACGACGGCCAGACCGCGGTGATCGGCGGCCTGATCCGCACCAACGAATCGCAGGTCCGGCGCGGCGTCCCGCTGCTCAAGGATCTGCCGCTCCTCGGCATGCTGTTCCGGTCCAACAGCGCGGTGCAGCAGAACCGCGAGCTCATCATCTTCGTCACGCCCAAGATCGTGACGGGAATGGCCAGCAACCAGAGCAATCCGGGCAACCAGAACGAGAACAAGCAGAAGTAGGATCTCTCGAATCGCGTTCCGCGCCCGCCGGGGGAAGACCCCGGCGGGCGTCGCGTCTGTAGCGAGCGCGGTGTGGTACGCTCGCGAGGATGACGCGTCCGATCGCGCTCGTGGGCCTGATGGGAGCCGGCAAGAGCTCGGTGGCCCGCATCCTGGGCGAGCGGCTCGGAGTGCCCGCGGTGGATCTCGACCTCGAGCTGGAGGCCGCGAGCGGGACCCCCGTCGCGCGGCTCTTCGCCCGGGACGGGGAGGGAGCCTTCCGGACCGCCGAGCGCGCCGCGCTCGAACGCGTGCTGGCCGCCGGCGCCCAGGTGCTGGCCTGCGGGGGAGGCGTGGTGCTGGACCCCGCGAACCGCGCCGTGCTCAAGTCGCGCTGCAGGACGGTGTGGCTCGAGGTGGCTCCCGGCGAGGCGGCGCGACGCATCGCTCCCGACGGCCCCACGCGACCCTTGCTCGGCAAGGGACTGCCCGAGGAACGGCTGAACGAGCTGCTCGGCGCCCGCGCGCCTCTCTACGCCGAGGCCAGCGAGCTCAGGGTCGCGACCGACGCGCGCACGCCCGAGGAAGTCGCCGCCGAGGTGCTGCGCCGGCTCGAGGCCGCTCCCGCGTGAGCGGGGCCTCGCCCCGAGTCCTCGGGCCGCCGCTCCGGCCGAGGCTCGCGCGCCTGACGCCGGGCCGCGCGGCCCTGGCGCTGGCCGCGCTCGTGTCGCTGCTCCTCGGCGCCTGCGCCCCCCATCTGCTGGCACCGCCGAGGCTCGACGGGGTAGCCCGGCGCGCCGCCTATCGCGCGGCGCTGTCGACGCGGGAAGCGCGCGGCGGGGTCGAGGCCGACCTGGCGCTCTGGATCCAGTGGGTCTCCGCCGGCGATCTTCCCGGTGCCCAGGCGCGGCTGGTTCTCGGCGCGCCCGACGCCTTCCGGTTGCGGATCGAGTCGATGTTCGGAACCGCGCTCGACGTCTCGGCGCGCGGCGATTCGATCACCGCCTACCTGCCGTCGCGGCGGCTGGGGATGGCGATCGACTCGGCCCGCGACTCGCTGGGACTGCGCGAGGTCGGTAGGCTCGGATACCGGGCCTGGAGCGCCGACTGGGATCCGCCCGACAGCGCGTGGAGCGCTGCCGTGTGGGAGGACACGTTGCTAGTGGTGCGCTGGGCCGAGGAGGACGATTCCCTGCAGCTGGCCGTCGGCTCCGGAGGCCGGCCGGTATGGGCGGTGCTGGCGCGAGACGGGGGGCCGGGGATCCGGGCGAGCTACCCGGAATGGGCGGTGTGGGAGGGAGTGCGCTGGCCGTCCCTGATCGAATTCGAAGTGGCATCCGGGGACCTCGAGGTCACGTGCCGGATCCGCCGCGTGCGCTTCCGCGAACATCCCGACGGTCCCGCGCTGGCGGTCCGTCTTCCCGCGCGGGCCGAGCGACTGACGCCGAGCGCGCTCAAGCGAGCGCTCGAAAAGCTGCCGCGGCTCTGACCCGCACCGTGCGTCCGGACCCGCGGCTCGTGGTCGTGACCCTGACCTGGGCGCTCGCCGCGACCCTGCTGCCGCCTCGAGCGTGGCCGAGCGCGGCGGACCGCGGCGGCGATGGGGCGCGCCGGCAAGTGACGGGGGCGCTGGCTCGCTCGCTCCGCTCGTCGGGACGCGCTTGGGCGAGCTTCGAGCGCGAGAGCCTGGACCCCCTCAGCGGCTCCGCCGTGACGCTCAAGGGTGAGCTGGTGCTCGAGCTGCCGGACCGCGTGGCCCTGAGCTTCGCGAGCAGCGGCGAGCGACTGAGCCTCCACGGTGACGGCGGGGAGTGGCTGCAGCCGGAGCTGCGCCAGATGCTGGTCCTGGGCCCCCCACAGGTGGCGGCGGCTCGCCTGTGGTGGGACGCGCTGACGGGGCGGCGTCATCCGGAGGGCGCCGTTCGCAGGCTCTCCTCCGGGGCGTTCCTGCTTCTTTCCTCGCCGGGGCAAGGCTCGGCCGACAGCGCCTGGGTGTGGACCGATCGGCGCGGGCTGCCGGTCCGGCTCGAGGTCGCCGACGAGACGGGCGGCCGCCAGGTCTTCCGTTTCAGGGACTGGCGCTTCTCGCGCGCCCGCGGCCGCGAGGCCTTCGTGGTGCACGCGCCGCCGGGGTATCGCGTGATCGAGATGCCGTGAAGCTCACGTCGCCCGGCCCTGCCAAGAGCAGGCGGCTCGCTTGACACCTCTGGTTCGCTCCGCAAGACTCGCTCGCCTCAAGTGCGGGTGATCGCCGGAACGTTTCGAGGCAGAGGGCTGGTGGCGCCGCGGGGCCTGAGCACGCGGCCGACGTCGGACCGGGTGCGCGAGGCGCTCTTCATGTCGCTCGAGCCCTTGACCGGGACACGGGTGGCGGATCTGTTCGCCGGCTCCGGCGCGCTCGGCATCGAGGCGCTCTCCCGGGGAGCGTCCCGGGTCGATTTCGTGGAAGCCAGCGCGCTCGCCCGCCGGGCCCTCGAGGCAAATCTCGAGCGACTTGGACTCGCCGATGTCGCAACCGTTTGGCCGCTCGAGTTGCCGCAGGGCTTGAAGCGAATGAAGGGCCCGCTCGGAGCCGCCGATCTCGTCTTGCTGGATCCCCCTTACGGCGGCGGCCTCGCCACGGCGACGCTGGAGTCGCTGGGGCGGCCGGGCGTGCTCCGGACGGACACGAGGGTGGTGGCCGAGCATCACGTGAAGGACCCGCTGCCTGATCAAGTCGGCGGTCTGGCGTGCGAGCGCCGGCGCCGCTACGGGGAGACCATGGTGAGCTTCTATCGCTGCACCGAGCGATCGGCATCTGAAGCCGAGGAGAAACGTCCATGACCGGCGTTCGCACCGGGGTGTTCCCCGGAACCTTCGACCCGTTCACGAACGGGCACCTCGACCTCACCCGGCGGGCCGCGCGGCTGTTCGACCGCGTGGTGGTGGCGGTGGCGCACAGCCCGGGCAAGGGAACCCTGTTTCCGGTGGGCGAGCGGGTGGAGATGATCCGCGCCGCCACGCGCACCCTGCGGCGTGTCGAGGTGGTGGAGTTCTCGGACCTGGTCGTGAACTGTGCCCGGCGGGTCGGCGCCCAGGTCATGATCCGCGGCCTGCGCGCCGTGAGCGACTTCGAGTTCGAGTTCCAGATGGCGCTCATGAACCGCCGTCTCTCGCCCAGTCTCGAGGTGGCCTTTCTGATGCCGAGCCAGCAGTACACCTACTTGAACTCCACCCTGGTCAAGGAAGTGGCGCGCCTCGGCGGGTCGCCGCGGGGGCTCGTGCCGCGCGTGGTGGAGGAACGGCTGCGCGCCGAGTTCGCGCCCTCCTCTCCCGCTCCCGCGCGCGCGGCGGCGAGCCCCCGGGCCGGGGGAGCCGCGGCGCGGCGGCCCCCTGCGGTGCGCGGCCGGCGGCGGTGAGCGCGGTCCTCGAGGGCATCCGGCGCATGGCGCGCGCGCGCACCCAGCGGCTCCTGTTCGCGGAGGCGGGGGACGATCGGGTGGTGCGCGCCGCCGACCGTCTGAGTCGCGACCGGCTCGCGCAGGTGAGCCTGATCGGGGCGCGGGAGGCGCTGCGCTCCACCGCGCGCCGCTGCGACGTCTCGCTCACCGGTGTCGAGTGCATCGATCCCGGGGATCCCGCCGAGGTCGAGCGCGCCGCGCGCGCTCTCAAGGAGGCGCGCGGCGAGCGCCTCCAGCCTCCCGAGGTCGAGACCCTGGCCCGCGACCCCCTGTTCCAGGCCGCCGCAAGGGTTCGGGCCGGCCTGGCCGATTGCTTCGTCGCCGGCGCGAGCCGCACCACAGCCGACGTGCTGCGCGCGGCGCTGTGGCTAATCGGGCTCATGCCCGAGGTCCGGACCCTCACCTCTTTCTTCCTGATGGTCGTGCCGTCCCCGCCCGCGGCGGCGGGACGCACGGCGGGCGAGCGGGTGCTGATGTTCGCGGACTGCGGTGTGGTGCCCGATCCGACCTCCGAGCAGCTCGCGGAGATCGCGTGCCTGGCCGCCGACCACTTCGGGAGGCTGACGCGCGCCGTGCCGCACACGGCGTTCCTCTCGTTCTCGACCCGCGGCAGCGCCGAGCATCCAAGGGTCGTCAAGGTGCGCGAGGCGTGCGCGCTGGCGCGCCGCCGCCGCCCCGATCTCCACTTCGACGGCGAGCTCCAGGCCGACGCGGCGCTCGATCCCGGAGTGGCCCGGCGCAAGGCGCCGGAGAGCGTGGTGGCGGGGCGCGCGGACGTGCTGATCTTTCCCGATCTGGACTCGGGCAACATCGGCTACAAGCTGGTCGAGCGCCTCGGGGGAGCCCGGGCCTACGGGCCGATCCTCATGGGCCTCAGGCGCCAGGCCAACGATCTGTCGCGGGGCTGCAGCTCCGAGGACGTGGTCGAGGTGGCGACGATCGCCTGCGCCCTGAGCGCCACGGCGGCCGCGGCGGCGCGGGCATGAGGCCGGTGCCCGGGAGGAGGTGAGCGATGCCTACGTACGACTACCGCTGTCCACGCTGCGAGCATCGGTTCGAGCTGTTCCACGCCATCACCGACGACAAGCCGAAGCGGTGCCCGCGCTGCAAGGCCCGCGCGCGGCGGGTTCCCGCGGGCGGCGCCGGGCTGCTGTTCAAGGGCTCGGGGTTCTACGTCACGGACCATCGCAGCAAGTCTTACCGCGAGAAGGCCAAGCAGGAGAAGAGCGGGGAAGGAGGCGGGAGCTCGGGTTCGGCCGAGGCGAGCGGCAGGCAGTCCAGCCCGAAGGGCGTGAGCGCGGCCGGCGAGCCGGCCGGGAAGCCGGCCGGGAAGCCGGCCGGGAAGCCGGCCCCCAAGGGCGATTGAGCCCGGAGCTCTCCGCATGGGCATGAGCCTCGCCCGGCTGGTCCTCGAGGGGCATCGCCGGGCGGGCGAGCCGCCGTGGACGAACACGCGCGGAGAAGAGACCTGGCGGGTGCGGGTCGACCACGTGGTGGTCGGTGCCGAGCGCGGGGCCCTGAGCCTCGCCGCCTTCCACCGCCTCTCGCTGCCCCGCATCCGGGCCGAGCTCGCGCTGGCTTCTCCGGATCGGGTCGGTGGGAGCCCGGCGTCGGCCTCCGAGCAGCGCTGGTTCCATGCCGCGCGGCGCTGGGGCGCCCTCGAGTCGCGACCGGGGGCCGGCCGGTGCGACCGGATCTACGCGGAGCGCTTCGGCTCGCCCGGAAAGCTGGCGCTCTTTGCCGCCGACGAGGCTCCCTCCTCGGGAGCCCTCGGGGTGCTGGCGTTCTCGAGCGGCGCCCTGGAGGCCGCCTCGGCCCTGGCCTCCGCCGTCTTCGAGCTGCCGGCCCCGCGGAGCGTCGCGGTGCGCGTGCACGGGAGTTTCGCTTCACGGGTGAGCGGCCAGGACCTGGTTCTGGCGCTGAGCCCGCGGCGCGCCTCGGTCCCGTTCTCTCCCGCGGTCGTCGAGTTGTGCGGCCCGGGGATGCCTGCGTTGTCCATGGCCGATCGATTCACCGTCGCGGGGCAGGCCGCCGCGCTGCGAAGTACGGCCGTGCTGCTCCCCTCCGACGAGACGACGAGGCGCTTCCTCAAGGCCCAGGGACGCGAAACGGACTGGAAGCGGCTCGAGGCGGATCAGGACGCGGACTGGGACGAGCTCTTCGAGGTCGATCTCGACACCCTCGAGCCCCGCATCGCTCCGCGAGTCGAGCCCGAGGCGGCTCGACTGGCCCGCCACGGCGCCGGCATGCCCGTGGCGCGCGTGGTGGTGGGCGGGCGCGCGAGCGCGGCGGACTGGGGCAAGCTCGCCGGGATGATGAGAGGGCGCACGGTGGATCCGGCCACCGAGCTGCTCGTCCTGCCGGGGAGCCGCCAGGTGCTCGACACCGCGGAGCGCGCGGGGTGGGTGGAAACGCTTCGCACCGCCGGGGCGCGGGTGCTGGAGGGGGGGGGCTGGCCCGGCGCCGGGACGCGTTCGCGCGGCCCGCGCGCGGGGCTGTGCTTCGGCGTGGGAGCGGAGGAGTGCGGCGAGGGCGGCTTCGAATGGTACCTGGCCAGCCCCGAGAGCTGCGCCGCGGCGGCGCTGACCGGCCGGATCACCGATCCACGCGAGATCGACGTGGACCCCGAAGAGGCGGAAGAGCCCGGCCGCTACGCGATCGACGAGGCGAGCGTGCTGCGTCCCTTCGATCCGGGGGCGGAGCTTCCCGAACCGGAAGCCTCGAGCTTCCCGCCGGGCCGGCCGGTGCGGGGTGTGCTCCGCGGCGCGGTGCTGGCCAGGCTCCGCGATCACGCGGTCACCGACGACATCGTGCCGTGGGGCGCCCGCATGCTCCCGCATGCGACCGAGATCTCGGCCCTGTCCGAGCACGCGCTGGAGGCCACCGAGCCCGGCTTCGCCGGCCGGGCGTTGAGCCAGCGGGGAGGGCTGCTGGTGGCGGGCTCGGGTCTTGGCGCGGGCGAGCGCGGCGAGATCGCGGCGCTGGTGCTCGCCGCCCTGGGTGTGCGCGGCGTGCTGGCGCGCGGCTTCGATGCCGAGTTCCATGGTCATCTCGTCCACGCGGGAATCCTGCCCCTGCGGCTGGCCCACGAGGCGGACCTGCGCGCCATCGAACCCGGAGACGAGCTCGAGATCCCCGGGCTTCCGGAAGCCCTGGCGCCGGGGAAGCCGCTGGTGGTCCGGAATCTGACTCGCGGCTCGCAGTACACCCCCCAGCACGATCTCGCCCCGCGCGACATCGCCATCCTCGAGGCCGGCGGCCTGCTCGCGTTCCATCGCGAGGCCGTCGAGGCCCAGACGCCCGCCTGATGCTGGTCGACGTCGCGCGCCTTCACGTCATCGCGGGCCGGGGCGGGCGTGGAGCGGTGAGCTTCCGGCGGGAGAAGTACGTGCCGAAGGGCGGTCCGGACGGCGGCGACGGCGGGCGGGGCGGCAGCGTGTGGCTGCGCGCGGACCCGCAAGTGCGAACGCTTCTTGACTGCCGCGAACACCCTCGATACCGTGCGCCGAGCGGTGGTGCGGGGTCGGGAAACAACCGCACGGGGAAAGACGGCGAGGATCTCATCGTGCCGGTCCCACTTGGCACGGTGGTGAAGGACGCGGAAACCGGCGAGATGCTGGCGGACCTCACGGCTCTTGGCGAGACCCTTCTCGCGGCTCGCGGGGGGCGGGGCGGTCGTGGCAACGCGCGGTTCGCCACCCCCACTCGGCAGGCGCCGCGGCGCGCGGATCCCGGAGAGGAAGGCGAGGAGCGCCGGCTCGAGGTCGAGCTCAAGCTGATTGCTGACGTGGGACTCGTGGGGCTGCCGAACGCCGGCAAGTCCACGTTGCTGTCCCGGATCACACGGGCGCGCCCACGCATCGCTTCCTATCCTTTCACCACCCTCGAGCCCAACCTCGGCATCGTTTCGCTGGACGAGGAGCGCCAGTTCGTGGCCGCCGACCTGCCGGGCCTGATCGAGGGCGCGCACCGGGGTCGAGGGCTCGGGACCCAGTTCCTGAAGCACCTGGAGCGCACCCGGGCCCTGGCATTGCTGGTGGACGCGACCGCCGAAGATCCCGCGCGCGATGCCGCCACCGTGATGGCGGAGCTCGCGGCGTACAGTCACATGCTGGCCGAGAAGCCTCGGCGGGTGGTGCTCACGAAGGCCGACCTGCTGCCCGAGGGGCTGCATGCCGGCGCGCCTCGGAGGTTTGGAATGAGCGACGCGCTGATCATCAGCGCCCACACGGGTGAAGGAATCAAGACGTTGCTCGACGCGCTGTGGCGGGATCTCGAGCGGGATGCCGCCCCCGACCCGCCGAAGGATCGGGCGCGGGACCAGGTGCCATGACGGACGACCGGTACGCCCAGACCAAGTCGGTCGACGTGCTGAACGCGCGAGGGCTGGCCGCCAAGCGCGAGTACGTGCGCGAGCTCGAGCACCGGAACGACGATCAGGCCTTGCAGCTTCTGGTCGAGTGCATGTGCGACGAGTCCTGGTACCTGCGCGATCTGGCCGAGCAGGTGCTCGTGAAGCTCGGCGAGCGGGGCGCCAAGGTCCTCGTACCGCTGCTGGGACAAGGCCTGTGGTTCAGCCGCACCAGCGCGGCGCGGGTGCTGGGGACCCTGGGCTACCGGCCGGCGGTGCCGGACCTGCTGCGGCTCACCGGCGATCCCAACCAGACGGTCACGAACGCCGCGCGCGACGCGCTGGTCGCGATCGGCGCGCGGCGCGGAGCGGTGCGGCTGGCTTGCGCGCTGCACCGCATGCCTCCCGACGCCCGGCGCCGGCAGCTGGACGAGATCGGCGCCCGGGACCGGGCCCTACACGAGCGCCTCGAGCGGCTGATGCACAACGAAGAGTTGATGGACATCGAGGATGTGGACTCGCTCACCGACGACAGCCCCGCGGTGCGTGCCGCCGAGGAAGGCGTCGAGTGGGAGGTCCTGACCGGCCCCCCGCCCCCCAAGCAGCAATCGGGGGAGGCGGGAGGCGGTGAGGCCTGAGCCGCGCTCGATCGGGCGCGATGATCCGGATTACCCCGAAGGGCTGCGCGACCTCCCCGACCGACCGGCCTCCATCTTCGTGCGCGGCGTCTGGCCGGTGGCGCGGGAGGCGATCGCGGTGGTTGGCTCCCGCGCGGCGTCACCCTACGGGGCGGAGCAAGCCGGACGCCTGGCGGCCGACCTGGCGCGCCTCGGCTACCCCGTCGTGAGCGGCCTCGCGCGCGGGATCGACGCCGCCGCGCATCGCGGCACGCTGTCGGCGGGCGGCGCCACCGTGGCGGTGCTCCCGGGTGGGCTCGACGCGATAACACCGCGGTACCATCGCGGGCTCGCGGAGGAGATCGCCCGGCACGGCGCGCTCCTCACCGAGGTGCCGAGCGGTGAGCCCCGCTTCCGGGGCGACTTCGTGCGACGCAACCGGCTGATCGCCGCACTGGCGCGGGCCACGGTCGTGGTCGAGGCGGCGGAGGCGAGCGGCGCGCTCCACACCGCCGCCGCGGCGCGCCGCCTCGGGCGTCCCGTGCTCGCGGTCCCGGGGGACATCGACCGGCCGACGAGCCGCGGCTGCCACAGGTTGATCCGCGGCGGGGCCAAGCTGTGCGAGAGCGCCCGGGACGTCGTGGACGCCCTCGGTCCCTCCGCGGGGCCTCCGGGTGGGCCCGAGGGCCGGCTCCTCGCCGTGCTCGCCCAGCGCCCCGAAGCGGTGGAGCACCTGGCGCGCCGCTCGGGACTGGCCGTCGAGGCCGCGCTGGCCGCCTTGCTGGGCCTCGAGTGGGCCGGGGTGGCGACCTCACATCCGGGCCAGCGGTGGTCGCGAACCTCCAGAGTCTCGCGTTGAGCCCGGCGGAGGAGTTCGAGTCTCTCCTGGTGCGGACCTTCGCTGCGGGGATGCGGGCGCTCTCATGGCAGAGGTCCCTTCGGGTGGGGGCGGGAATCGGCGATCTAGTGATGACGATCGGTGTGCGTCGGCGCACCGCCGAGGACAACCTGGCGCGCGCCTTCCCCTCCTGGCCGGAAGACCGGCGCCGCCAGGTGCTGCGCGACCACTACCGCGAGCTCGGGCGGGTGGTGGCGGAGTACGCCCGGCTCGCCGAGCTGGCGCGCGCCCCCGAGGGCGAGGTGTTCGCGGAGGTGCGCGGCGCGGAGCACCTGGAGCGCGCCCGGCTCGAGCGAAAGGGGGCCATCCTCCTGAGCGGACACTTCGGGAACTTCGAGCTCGCCGGAGCGTTCCTGGGACGCATGAACCCGGTGGATCTCGTGGTGCGGCCGCTCAGCAACCCGGGCGTGGAAGCGCTGATCGCGCGCCAGCGCGAAGCTGCGGGTGTGGGACAAATTCCAGCCGGAGCGAGCCTCAGGCGCGTCTACGAGGCGTTGCGCGCGAACCGCTGGGTCGCCCTGGTGGCCGACCAGGACGCCCGCCGCCATGGCACGTTCGTGCCGTTCCTGGGACGCCCGGCGAGCACACCGATCGGACCGGCGCGCCTGTCGCTCGCCACCGGGGCTCCGATCATCATGGGGTTCTCCGTTCGACGCGCCGACGGGCTCCACGAGCTTCACGTCGATCCTCCATTGGAGGTGGAAGACCCCGCCGCCGCGGACGCCCCCGAACGCCTCACCGCGCTCCACACCGCGCGGCTCGAAGAGTGGGTGCGCCGCCACCCGGAGCTCTGGTTCTGGCTCCACCGGCGATGGAAGACGCCCCCGCCTCCTGCGGGATAAGCGGGCGGAGAGGGCAATCTCGGAGGACCCGATGCACAGTACCCTGCTTCGCGTGACCTACGCCGACACCGACCGGATGGGCTTCGTCTACTACGGGCACTACCTGCGCTGGTTCGAGATCGGCAGGGCCGAGATGATCCGGTCGCTGGGGATGAGCTACCTGGAGATGGAGGAGGCGGGGGTCTCACTCCCGGTGCTCGAGGCGCAGTGCCGCTACCTCAAGCCGGCGCGATACGACGACGCGATCGCGGTCGAGACCGGCGTTGCGGACCTGGGGCGGGCGTCGGTCGCCTTCGGGTACCGGGTGCTGCGAGCGGGCGAGGAGGGGCCGCTCGCGCTGGGGCGGACCGAGCATTGCTTCATGGGTCGGGACGGCCGCCCGGTGCGGCCCCCCGCGGCGATCGCCGAGATCCTGGACCGGGCACCGCGCTCGAGCGTTCCGTGGGGGCCGAGAGCGGGCCAGCCCGAGACCCCGACCGACCGCTCGTCCCGGACGCCGCGAGGCGGCAAGGCGGGAGTGCCGCGCGGCTGATCGGGACGCGTACTTGGGGCTTTCCGCCGCGGGCTTCTCCATCCCACCCATTTTCAGGATTTCGCGTTCGCTCCGGCATACGTGCCGGCCGGGGCCGCCGCGCCAGGCTCGGCCCCTAGCCTCAAGGGAGCGGGCAAGTTGAGCCCCGCGAGCGACGCGACGGGCACACCTCCGAGCAACCTGCGAGGCCTTCCGTCGCGTGGCATGCGGCTTGCGGCTCGGCCATCAGAATCCCGGCCTCACTCTGCCCCTACCCGGAGCTTCGATGGATCCCATGGCCCAAGGTCCCAGGCGCCGCACGGCCCGACAGTCACCGCTCCAAGCCACGCCCCCGCCCACCCCGGCGTTCGAGCGCGCGGCCGCATTGGTGCGTGTGATGGGCAGCGCGGCGGACCTCGAGCAGTGGGAACGCATGTTGACCGTGCTCGCCGTGCACTCCGATGGGGCCGGCTTCGAGCGCGCGCAACTCATGCTCTGGGAGCCGCGCACCGAGCTGCTTTCAGCGCGGCTGCCGGCGCGGGGCACGGACGGCTCGATGCCCCTCGGAGCGGCGCTCGACCGGGCGCGCATCCCGCAGTCGACCACGATGCTGGCGGACGTTGGGTCGCTGGCGCGCGCTCCGAGCTGGTCGACCGCGGAGCTCGCCGGCCCGGCGGCCGCCGCCTGGCACCGCGGCGAGTGCGCGATCGCCCCCGCAGAGGTCAAGGGCGCGTGGCCGGGACACCCCGAGGTGGGCGCCGCCCCCGTGAGGCGCGGTGGCCGGCCGTTCGGGATCATCGTGGGCGAGTGGCCCTCGATCGGTGAGCCCGGGGAACGGCTCGCCGCGTTGAGAGCCTGGGCGTCGATCGCGGAGGCATCCCTTGCCGCCTTCGATCATCGACGCGAGGCGGACCATCGCGGTGGCCACGCTCGAGCCCTGTCCGAGCTCGGCCGCGCGATCGTCTCTCCGCTCAATCTCGCGGAGCTGATTCACCATGCCGCCCGGCTCGCCGTGCAGGGCACCGCGGCGCGCGGGAGCGCTCTGTGGCTCCCCAGCGCCAAGGGCACTCTCCGGCTCGAGGTGACGCATGGCGCCACCGGCGAGCGCGAGCGCATGGGCCGCGCGCTCGAGCCGCTGGCCGCGAGCGTCCTCGCCTCTTCTAAGCTGCGCGTGATCGAGCGGGCCCAAGACGAGATGCTGCTCTCGCCGCAGGCGGCTGCCGGGATCGACTCTCTGGTGGTGTTGCCGCTCGTGGCGTACGGGCGCGAGGTCGGGGTGCTGGCGGTCTACGATCGGGGTCTGCCGGCGGGCGAGCGCCCGGTGGCGGATCCCATGTCGGTCCAGTTCCTCGGCAGCCTGGGCGACGTGGTCGCGCTCGGGCTCGATCAAGCCGCCCGTTTCGAGCAGCTCCGGAAGCTCGAGCAGAGAGAGCGCGAGCTCGCGAATCAGCTTCGGCGGCAGGAAGGGCTCGCCGCGCTCGGCGAGGCGGCCGGTCGCATCGCCCAGGAGGCCTGCGCTCCGCTCGCCTCGATTCGCGCCTTCGCCCACCGCCTCCGCGGCGGCCTGTCCGAGGGAGATCCGCACCTCGAGTACCTGGAGATTGTGCTGGCCGAGGCGGACCGCCTCGAGCGGATGCTGGCGGAGCAACGGGACCGCGCCGCGATCGAGCCGACGCGCATGCGGCTCGAGAGCCTGAACGGCGTGGTGCAGGAAGTGCTTCAAAAGGCCGGCGAGGGCCTGGTGCGCCGCCGCATCCGGCTGGTGAAGCGGCTCTCTCCCGATGTTCCGGCGCTGGTCATCGACGTCGACCGCATCCGCTTCGTGGTCGGCAACATCCTCCACAACGCGCTCGAGGCGGTGGCGATCGGCGGCCGGATCCGGGTCGAGACCCGCTTGACGAACCAGCACGCCATCGTGGAGGTGGCGCACGACGGGCAGCACCATCCCGGCGATGCCATGGACGACGTCTTCGTTCCCTTCGCGAACGGGCGCCCCCACGGCTCGGGAGTGGGGCTCGACGTGGCCCAGAGAGTAGTGCACGAGCACGGCGGCGAGATCCGCGTGCGCTCCGAGGGCGAGTGGAGCACGATCATCGCCTTCACCGTCCCGGTCCTTCACAACCAGGATCGGCGCCGCGCCGGCCCCGAGCGCCGCCAGGTCGGCCACGACCGGAGAGCGCGCTTCCCCACGCGCTGAGCGGCCGGTAACCGGGGCTCGAAGGTCCTAGTCGCTCGACGATGGAGCGCCGCCGCTGAGCTCGAGAAGCTGCGCCTCGAGGCGGCCGGCGAGACCCTCATCGACCTTTCGCGTCTCCGAGAGGAGGCCCAGCGTGGCGACCCGGAACGCGCGCGAGATCTCCCCGGCCCCGATGCGGCGAATGAGAGAGTCCTCGAGGGGCCGCCGGACGTCCTCCGGCAGGAGATCCGTGCCGCGGCCTTCCCGGGCCGGAAGGCCGTGGCGAAGACAGGCCAGCGCCAGGACCTGATCGCGCATCGCGCTCACCATGTACTCGGCCTGCCACAATCGCTCGCGCGCGAGGGACGACCTCACGTGGAGGGCATAGAGCCACCCATAGCCGATCAGGCTTTTGGGAGCGGGTGCAGGGACGTGCGGCAGCTCCGCTGCGCGGCCGAACACCAGGCGGAACGTGGGAGCGCGGGCGCCAAACTCGGCGGCGGGGGCGAACGCGAGGTCGACCTGCAGCGTGCTCGCGAGCAGGAACACGCGGTAGATCCAGGCTCCGGCCGTCACGTCCACGTGATGAAGCGCTTCGTAGCGGTTGTAGAGGCGCGAGGACCAGTCCGAGAGTACTTCGGGGATCCGAGCTCCGTCGTCCACGCCGAAGCCGAGGTCGATATCGGACCACGGGTCTTCTCGGCCGGCCGCGGCCGAGCCCGTCACCGCGCCGCCCGTCAGGCGCGCGTCGTTGCGAGCGGCTTCCAGGAGCTCCGATCGGATCCGCTCTCGGTCCCCGGCAGTGAACATCGGTGCGCTC
>VBOT01000097.1:34500-38958 GCA_005893225.1 Candidatus Eiseniibacteriota bacterium | reverse complement strand
CGCTAGATTGCCCGGCACTCGACAGCACAAACCCACCGTTCCGCCCAAGACCGCGTTCCCATCGGCTCGCCTGAGAAGGGAGTTGCCCGCATGTCGAAGAAGCTCGCCTTCTGGATCGCGCTCGTCCTCCTGTCGCTGGGGAGCGCGACTTTCGCGATCCGCAACTTCTCCAAGGCCCTCCCGATCGTCTCGCTCGACCTCAGGATGGATCGCGCCCAGGCGCTCCGCTCGGCGCGCGCGCTCGCGAGCCGGAGCCACTGGGGCCCGGAGAGCGGCTTCAGGCAGGCGGCGTCCTTCGGCGTGGACGACACGGTGCAGACGTTCGTCGAGCTCGAGGGCGGCGGCAAGGAAGCCTTCACGCAGATGGTCAAGCAGGGCCTCTACGCCGCCTACACCTGGCGGGTCCGGCACTTCAAGGAGGGAGAGACCCACGAGACCCTGATCCGGTTCACTCCGGCGGGCGAACCTTACGGGTTCCGCGAGCGGCTCAGGGAGACGGACCCGGGCCCGAGCCTGCCGGAGTCGGAGGCGCGCCGCATCGCCGAGCACCAGGCGGCCGAGCAGTGGCACGTCGACCTCGCGGCCTACAAGCCCGCCGAGTCGTCGAAGGAGGTGCGTCCCTCGGGTCGCACCGACCACACCTTCGTCTACGAGCGCGTCGCCGAGAAGGTCAAGGCCGGGCGCTATCGCCTGCGCCTGGTGGTGAGCGGCGACCGGCTCACCGAGCTGACTCATTTCCTCAAGGTGCCCGAGGCGTTCACGCGCCGCTACGAGGAGATGCGCTCGGCGAACAACGCCATCGCCTTCGGGGCCGTGGCGGCGGTCGCGGTCCTCTACTTCATCGGCGCCTGCATCGTCGGCCTGTTCCTGCTGATGCGCTCGGGCTGGCTGGTGTGGCGCCCGCCGGTCCTCTGGGGCGTGGGGATCGCTCTCGTCCAGGCTCTGGCCTCCATCAACGAGTGGCCGCTCGCCTGGATGCACTACGACACCGCCCTGCCGGGGGGCACGTTCCTGCTCCAGCGCGTGGTCTCGACCCTCGGCGAGCTGATTCTCAACACGTTCATGCTCTCGCTGTCGTTCATGGCGGCCGAGAGCCTCGGGCGCAAGGCATTCCCGAACCACCCGCAGCTCTGGCGGCTGTGGTCGCGCGAGGCGGCGAGCTCGGTGGCGGTCGCGGGCCGCACGGCGGGCGGCTACCTGCTCACGGGGTTCGAGTTCGGATACATCGTCGGCTTCTACTTCCTGGTGTCGCGGCTGTTCCACTGGTGGACGCCATCCGACTCGCTGGTCGAGCCCGACATCCTCGCCACCTACGTCCCCTGGCTCTCGGCCGTGGCGCCCTCGCTCCAGGCCGGCCTCTGGGAAGAGTCGCTGTTCCGTGCCGTCCCGATCGCCGGGGCGGCGCTGCTCGGGAACCGGTTCGGGAACCGGCGCGTCTGGATCGTCGCGGCGCTGCTGGTCGAGGCACTGGTGTTCGGTTCGGCGCACGCCAACTACGCGTCCGAGCCGCCCTACGCGCGACTCGTCGAGCTGATCGGACCCTCGCTCATCTGGGGGATCGTCTACCTCAACTTCGGACTGCTTCCCTCGGTGATCACCCATTTTCTCTTCGACCTGATCCTGTTCGCGCTGCCGCTCTTCACCTCCAGCGCCCCGGGCGTGCGGATCGATCAGGTGGCGGTGGGGCTCTGCGCCCTCGTGCCGCTCGGGGTCGTGGTGGCGGCGAGGCTTCGCACCCGGGCCTGGTCCTGGCTTCCGGACTCGTTGCGGAACCGGGCATGGACCCCGCCCGCGCCGGCCGCGGCCGAGCCAGAGCCGGCGGGGGAGTCGATCCCGGAGGCACGGATCGGCGCGGGAAGGCTGCGGCTCTTGTGGGCCCTGGGCCTCGTCGGCCTGGTCGCCTGGGCGGCCGGCGGCTTCTCCCCCGGCGATGCTCCGCCGCTCCGCATCGGGCGCGAGGAGGCCCGAGCCCGCGCCCTGAGCGCCGTGGCTGCCCAGGGCTTCCACGTGTCGCCGAAGTGGCAGGCGCTCACCAGCGTCGAATCGGACCCCGGGCTCGACGACCGGTTCGTGTGGCGCACCGCCGGACGCGCCACCTACCACGCGCTCATGGGCCGCTACCTGAACACGCCCGGGTGGAAGGTTCGCATCGTGACCTTCCGGGGCGACGTGGCCGAGCGGGCCGAGGAGTGGCAGGTCACGCTGGCGGCCGGCGGCGCGGTGACCCGCGTTCAGCATCGGCTCCCGCAGGGGCGGCCGGCGCCCTCACTCGCCGAGCCCGACGCGAGGGCGCTCGCCCACCACGCCGTGCGCGAGCGGCTGGGCCTCGATCCCGACCGGCTCAAGGAGGTCTCGGCGGTCCAGTCCCATCTTCCCGCCCGGCACGACTGGGTGTTCACGTTCTCCGACACCGTCTCCGGCCGGCTGCCCCAGGGAGAGCTCCGCCTCTCGATCGAGATCGCGGGCGACCAGGTGGTGGATGCCTACCGCTTCGTGTACGTGCCGGAGGACTGGCAGCGCAAGGACCGCGGCGATCAGAGCCTGATCGGCGTGCTGGGCGTGATCCGCGCCCTGTTCCTCGCGGTGCTGATCGTGGGCGGCGCGGTGATCGCCGTGATTCGCTGGAGCCGCGGCGCCTTTCCGGTCCGCTTCTCGGTGCTCGTGTACGCGCCGCTCCTGCTCGTGATGATGGGGCAGGCGCTCAACAACTGGCCGGAGTTCGAGTCGCGCTTCTCCACCGCCCAGCCGTGGCAGCTCCAGCAGACCATCGCGGTCATGTCGCTGGTGCTCTCGCACCTCATCTTCGCGGCCCTGATTGCCCTCCTCGCCGGGATCGCGCACGGCAGCATCCAGTCCGCGCGCGCAGGCCGCAACGACGCGCCCCTGGCACTCGGCATCCCGGCCGGCGCCACCGCTTCCGGAACGCTCACGCTGATCGCCCTCGGTGCGCTCGCGACCATGCCGAGGTGGCCCAACGTCACGCTGGCCCGCGCCTACGTGCCGGTGCTCGCCGAGATGCTGGGGCCGGCCTCGGGCCTGGTGGTGCGCTCGGCCACGCTCATGATCGTGCTGCTCGGCGTGCACCACCTGACGGCCGGCTGGACCCGCCGGCGCCTCCTCTGGGGCGCGCTCCTGGTCCTGTCCGGAGGCTTCGTCGGATTGACGGGAGCCCCTTCCCCGGCCCTCTGGCTCGAACAGGGGCTCGTCACGGGTCTCCTCGTGCTCGTCCTCTACGCCGGCGCGCTGCGCTTCGACCTCGCGATGGTGCCGCTCGCCGTGGGCACGGTGTCGGCGCTCGGCTTGATCCGCGCCGCGCTGCGGCAGGGGCACCCGGCGGCGCTTCCCGGGTGCCTGCTGGGCGCGGCCCTCACCTTCCTCGTCGCCTGGTGGTGGACCTCGGCGCTGCGCGGCCCCTCGCCGGAGCCGGTGGCGAGCCCGGTGCCCGAGCCGAGCCCGGTGTAGGGGAGCGCGGAGGCACGGTCGCCTCAGCTCGCCGCGCGCTCCGGCAGGCCTCCAAAGCGCCGCTGCCGGTTGTCGAACTCGCGCACCGCCGCCTCGAGATCCCGGACCTGGAAGTCGGGCCACATGAGGCGCGTGAACAGCAGCTCCGCGTAGGCGCACTCCCACAGCATGAAATCGCTGAGGCGCTGCTCGCCGCCGGTCCGAATCAGGAGATCGACCTCGCGCGCCCCGGCCCCGCGGACCTCGATCTCGCCCAATGCGGCCAGGAAGCTCCCGAACGACTCGTCGCCCGGCGGCAGCCGCTTCGCCGCGCGCAGGATCGCGGCGCGCGCCGAGTAGTCGATGGCGAGACGCAGGTGGAGCCTCGGGCCCGCCGCCGTCTCGCGCTCGGCCTCCGCCATCGCGTTCACCAGCGGTCGCGGCAGGCGATCGCGCCGCCCGATGAAGGAGACTCGCACGCCCTCACGGATGCATTCCGGGATCTCGCGGCGCAGGTACTCGGCCAGCAGCCCCATCAGCCCCACCACCTCGCGCCGCGGCCGCCGCCAGTTGTCGGCCGAGAAGGCGTAGAGCGTGAGGGTGCCGATCCCGAGACCCGGCGACGCCTCCACCGCCCGGCGCACGCTGTCGGCGCCCGCGCGATGGCCGGCGAGTCGCGGCAGTCCCCGCTCCTTCGCCCAGCGGCCGTTGCCGTCCATGATGATCGCGACGTGGAGCCGGCGGTCCCGCACGAGTGAAGTAATTTGTGTCATAAAGTCGACCCGCGAAAAAAAGTGCCCGGCGGCGCTCAGCGCTCGCGCGTGGCCCGGATGAGCGCCTCCATGTGGTCGAGATAGGTCTCGAGCGCGCGCCTGCCGGCGGCCGTCAAGTGATACTCGGTCCTGGGGACCCGGCCCTTGAAGAACTTGGCGCACGCGACGTACTGGGCCTGCTCCAGCTTCCGGGCGTGGACGCTCAAATTACCATCGGTTGTCTTGAGCAGGGTCTTGAGCTCGC
>VBOT01000097.1:32063-34491 GCA_005893225.1 Candidatus Eiseniibacteriota bacterium | reverse complement strand
TGATGATGCCGAGCCGGGTGCGCTCGTGGATCAGCCGGTCGAGTGGCAGCGCCCCGCTCTCGGGGCCCGCGCCCTCGACCCGCCCGATCGGTCCCGGGCGGCGCCGCGAGCGCCCGCGGCGATGAGAGGAGGCCGCGCTCGGCCTAGCCACCGTATCTCCGCGCGATCACCAGCCCGAACACGATGTGAAGCCCACCGAACGCCGCCGCCATGAACGCGTTGCCCCATGCCGCGGGGCTGAAGAGCGCCGCCGCCCCGATCAGCATGAAGCAGCCCCCCATCACCGGCACGATCTGGACCGAGAACGCCCCGCCGGTGGCGATCGCCGCGCCGTAGAGCAGGATCCACATTCCCGGCATCGCCTCCGTGAGGCCGGCGCGATAGAGCACGGCGGTCAGCAGGATCCCGCACAGGATCGGCAGCGAGAAGCTGAGGGCGAAGCGGCGCCCCGCCTCGTTGAAGAGCGGCACGTGCGCCCGTTCCGACTTGTACGCCATCGCCAGCGCCCCGATGGCGATCGAGAGCGTCGCCTCGACGACCCAGATGGTGAGCCAGCGGTCGGGGTCGCGGGCGCGCACCGCCAGCGCGGTCGCGATCAGCGCGGTCACGCCGATCACCACCTGGCCCCAGCCCGGGAAGGCGGTGAGGGAGCCGGCGCGCTCCATCGTCTGGCGGATGAAGCGCAGGTTCTCCATCGCGTGGTCCTGGAGATCGGGCGGCGGCGAGTGACGGCGGCGGAACGGAGTGATGGTGGCCATGGACGGCATGCTAGGCGGCCGTGGCCGTGCGCGTCAAGTACTTTGTGGCACAAAGTAACAGGCCATGGCGTGGGACGGATCATCTTTCACGCTTGGCTCAGGCCCAAGCGATCCTCACGACGCCCTGCATGTGGTAGGCTCTGCCCTATCGAGGGTTGCTCCACAGATCCTGGGAGTTCGCCACCACTACTTGCTACCCGAAGTCGACGTGCACGCGCCCGTCGAGGACTCAGCGAACCGAACGAGGCCCCACGCGCGGCCGATGAGCCGATGATCGGCGACACCGCGCGTCCTCTTCACCCAGGTAGGTGCGGAATGAGACTCACGAAGCAAATCCTCGGCATCATGTTCGCGGCCGGCGTGATCGGCGCCCTCGGTCTCTCCCCTGCCTCAGCGTCCTGGAAGTCCGACGGCACGCCCATCGCGGCCAGCGACAGCAGCGAAGACCATCCCGTCATCGCGCCTGACGGAGCAGGCGGTGCGTTCATCGCCTGGGAAGGGTACGAGGCCGGGGGATGGAATTACTACGTCGCGCGCATCTCCGCGTCGGGCGATCTCCAGCCCGGCTGGACCTCGGAAGGCCTCGAGTTCCCGGGCCCTGCGGTTGACGGGCAGATCGTCCCGGACGAGGCCGGCGGCGCATTCGTTTACTGGGTGGTCCCCGACTACGTCAATCCGGGACGGACCGCCATCGCGATGACGAGGGTGACCCCCGATGGGACGGTCGCCCCCGGCTGGCCGTCGCTCGGGGCAACCCTCGGAGCGGGGTCGGCGGGCCCGGCGCGTGAGGTTCCTCCCGCCGGGATCGAGAGCCCGCGAGCCTACGGATCGATCGAACCGGCTGCGGTCAGCGATGGGGCGGGCGGCGCCGTCCTGGTGTGGACCTACGTCGACCGCCTCTGGGAGTTCCTCCATCTGCAGCATTTCGCCGGGAACGGGACGGTTCCGGTCAACTGGGACGCCACTCCGCTGGGCTCGCGCTTCGGCTCGGAACCGCAGATCTGCTCCGACGGACACTCCGGCGCATTCGTGAGCTGGTTGTATGGAGTTCAGCTCCAGCACGTGCTGGGCTCCGGAGCACTGGATCCCCGCTGGCCGTCATCCGGAGTCGTGCTCTCGCCCTACACGGACTCGTACGGCTTGTCGCCAGTGGCCCAGGGAGTCTGCCCCGACGGCGTGGGCGGTGTCTACGCCGCGTGGCTCGAGCGGCGCGACAGTCCGGCCTTCCAGTGCGTGATCCAGCACATCACCGACTCCAGCGCCGTCGCTCCCGGATGGCCGGCCGGGGGAAAGGTCCTGAGCCCGTACAACTGCCAGGCGGGCGGATATCGCGCCGGTCCCTATTTCTTCGACCAGCGCTTTACTTCCATCGTCCCCGACGGCGCGGGAGGAGCGCTCGTGGCATGGCAGGACACCCGAAGCGATCCCGGCGACATCCACGTGCAGCGCGTCCTGCCGGACGGAAACATCGCGCCGGGATGGTCCGAGAACGGGGTTGCCGCATGCGTCGCGCCGGGGACGCAGGAGTATCCCGTGGTGGTGGGTGACGGTGCGGGTGGTGCCTGGGTCGCGTGGCAGGACGAGCGGTCCGAGTTCGACATCTACGCCCAGCACATCCGTGCCGGCGGAAGCCTGATGCCGGGCGCGTCGCCCTCCGGCTATCCGGTGTG
>VBOT01000097.1:1315-32057 GCA_005893225.1 Candidatus Eiseniibacteriota bacterium | reverse complement strand
AGTATCAGCCGCAGCTCGTCGAGGACGGTTCGGGCGGAGTCATCCTGACGTGGGTCGATTATCGGCGAGGGAACGCGGACGTGTACGCCACGCGACTCGGCACCGACGGCGTGGTCGCCGCCCTGATCTCGCTCGTGCGAGCGGACGCGGAACCCGCCGGGGTTCACCTGGAATGGGCTTCGTCGACCGGCGCCGGGACTTCCACCGAGGTCTGGCGTCGCGACGACACCCATGACTGGAGCTTGCTCGCCGCCCTGGAAGCGGACGGCTCCGGCCGGATCGTGTTCGATGACCGGACCGTCGCCGGCGGAATGAGATATTGGTACCGGCTCCGCCTCGACCTAGATGGCCAAGTCAGGGACACGCCCGAGTTCGAGATCGACGTCCCGCTCCAGCCGGAGTTGGCGCTCGAGCGGGCGAGACCGAATCCGGCCGACGCGGACCTGTTCATCGACTTCTCCCTGCCCGACGCCCGACCCGCGACCGTGGAGCTCGTGGATGTGCAGGGACGAGTGCGGCTCAGTCGCTCGACCGATCTCGGCGCCGGCAGACATGCGATGCGCCTGGCGCGCCGGGGAGAGCTGCCGATGGGGATGTATTGGGTCCGTCTGACGCACGGCGCGGACGCGAGGGTTGTGAAGGTGGCTGTCGTTCGATAGTCGAACCGTAGCCGGGGCGGCCCTCAGGAGGCGCTGCCCGGACCTCCCGCCAGCCGCTACTGCGACCGCAGGCGGATGTCCCCGTTCACGGTCGAGAGCTTGAGGTCGCCCCCGCCCTTCCCGATGGTCCCCGAGATGTGGCGGTGGCTGAAGCGTCCCGTGACGGTGAGCGGGAAGTCGCTGACGATGTCCCCGTTCACGGTCTCGGCGCGGAAATCGGCGTTGAGCCCGGACGGGAAGTCCACCGTGACGGTCCCGTTCACGGTGTCGAAGGCGAGCTCGTCGCCCCAGCTCGCGCTTCCCACCGAGGCCACGATCGAGCCGTTCACCGTGCTGGCGCGCGCCGTGCCGCCGGTCGAGACCCGCACCGAGCCGTTCACCGTGTACGCTTCCGCCGGACCCTCGATGCCCTCGGCCTCGACCCCGCCGTTGACGGTGCTGCCCCGGAACGCCACTCCCTTCGGGACGCGCACCTCGTAGTCGACCACCACGTCGTTGTTGCGGGTGTGCGAGTGGCCGCCCCGGCCGGGACTGCAGTCGTTCGCCGGCTCTCCCCACGGAGTCGGGTACACCGAGCAGATCGTGACGCCGCCCTCGTGCTCGATCACCTCGATCTTCACCTCGTCGGGATCGCTCCGGTGGGCGTGCTTGGTGGCGACCACCTCGACCTCGTCGCCGGAGGCGGCATGAGCCTCGATGTCGCCGTTCACGCCCTTGATCTCGATCGTCTTGCCGGCCGGGAGCTTCCAGCTCCAGTGGAAGTCCTCGCCCGAGCGCGACTCCGAGTACCGGGCCCCATGGCGGGGGCTCGCCAGCGCGGGGTCCGCCATCAGGGCGATCGTGGCCGCCGCGGCCAGCAGCCAGGCCAGCGCGAAGGCGCGCCACAGGGCTGACTTCACGTCGTCCGAGAAAGTCATCGGTCATCCTCCTTGGTCTTGAGCTTCATCTTTTCCTCGCCGCGCCGCAGCCAGACCGTGCCCTGGAACGTCTCGAGCTCGATCTGCGCGCTCCCGGAACCGAGGGTGAAGTCGAAGCGGTGGCCCTTGCGGGTCTCGCTGATGCGGACCGGGAAGTCGGACCTGAAGTCCCCGCTGAAAGTGGCCACCGAGATCGCCGCGTTGATGTGATCGGGAAGCCCGAGAATCAGGTCGCCGTTGTGCGAGGCGAAGCGGTAGCGGCCTCCCTCCTCGATCGAGCCCAGGTAGGTCACGTCTCCGTTCACCGTCTCGGCCTCGACCATCTTGGACCGGACCCGCTCGATGGTCACCGTCCCGTTGACCGCCTCGACGCTGATCTCGCCCGCCACGTCGGCGACGTTGACCCCTTCGTTGACCGAGCTGAGCTCGAGGCGCCCGCGCGCCCCCTCCACGTCGACCACGCCCTGGACCGAGCTGAGCTTGAGGTAGCCCTCGCCGCCGCGCACCCGCACGTCGCCGTTCACCGTCTCGGCCGACACCTCGGCTTTGGTGCCCTCCACCGAGACGTCGGTGTAGACGCCCGACAGGGTGAGCGCCATCCACGGCGGAACCGTGATGTGGTAGTCGACGCGCGCCGGGACGCCCCGCCGGTTGCTGGCGCTGATGGTGAGACAGCACTCGGAGTCCTCGATCGAGATCCGCACCCTCTCGGAGTGCGTGGCCTCGACATGGACTGCGTTCTTGTCCCAGGACTGGACGGCGATCTCCCCACCGAAATTGCTCACCTCGAGGCGAGTGCCCGGCTTCACCGCGAAGGTGGTGTCGGTCTCCGCGGACACGGCGAGCGCGGTGAGGAGCGTGGCGGCGAAAGTCATCAGCATCGGGCTGTCCTAGCCGTTGTGGGTGACGACATCGGTCACCCGCTGCAGGAGCCAGACTTTGCGTTTGAGCTGCTCCGCGAGATGGCCGTTCAGGTAGGGGTTGGCGGGATCGGCGAGCAGGGCGCGGCGCGCCTCGTCGATGGCGCGATCGATGATCGCGAGGTTGTGCTCGAGGATCCGGACCGTCGCCGGGTCGAGCTTGTCGCGATGGTCGCGCAGCACCCGCTCGAGCTCGGCCACGGCGGCCTGGTACTTGGACTCGTCGAAGCTCGCGACCGAGGCGTCCGTCCTCGCGGGCTCGAGTGCGGGGGCACCGCCTTGCGCGGGCGCCACGCCGGACTCACCCTCCGCCGGCCTCGTTGAAGCGGGTCTCGTGCGGGCCCCCGGGAAACGCTGGAGGCTCGTCTCGCCCGGCGCCGCGGCGATCGGCCCCGGGGCCCCGGCGCGCATGGGGCTCTGGCGCAGCGCGATCCATACCGCGCCGCCCGAGAGCAGAACGAGCGCGAGGCCCGCCGCCGCGAGCTGCGGCAGCGAGAACGTGAGCTGCCAGCGTCCGAGCCCGGACCGTCCCGCGACGGCGGTCCAGCGGGCGCGCGCTGGCGAGCCGGCGCCCTCCGGAGCCGCGCCCAGCCGTGCTTCGATCTCCGGCCACAGCTCGGCCTCGGGCGGACGATCCTCGAGGGCCCGGGCCATGGTCACGACCCCGCGCAGCTCCTCCAGAGTTTGCGAGCAGTCGGGGCAGGTCGCCAGGTGACTCTCGACCTCCTCGCGCTCCGCGGCCGCGAGGTCCTGGTCGATGTAGGCGGAGAGTCGTTGGTCCACGTGCGGCGTCATTCTCGAACAACCTCCTTCAGCGATTCAGATGGCGGCGCAGCAGCAGCCGGGCGCGGTGAAGCTGGGCCTTGGACGTGCCGGTCGTCACTCCGAGCATCCCGGCGATCTCCTCGTGCTTGTGGCCTTCCACGTCGTGGAGCACGAACACCTGTCGCGCGCCCGCCGGAAGCCTCTCGATCGCGCCCTCCAGGTCCATGCCCAGATCCGTCGACGCCGGCCGGGCGGGAGCGGTTTCGAGCGCCTCGTCGTCGGGGAGGTGGCGGGCCCGCTGCACCGCGAGCTTCGAGCGGCGGGCGAGGATCACGTTGACGGCCAGGCGGTAGAGCCAGGTCCCGAACGCCGCTTCCCCGCGAAAAGTCCCGAGCTTCTCCCACGCTCGCACGAACACGTCCTGGGTGATCTCACCTGCTTCCTCGCCGTTCACCATGCGCCTCGCCAAGCTGTGGATCCTCGCCACGTGCACCCGGTAGACCCTCTCGAACGCGCGCCGGTCACCCCCGGCGGCCAGCGACACGTCCCCCGAGTCGGCGCCCGCCGGTGCCCTGAATGGTCTGCCTGGCGTCGACACTCCGGGGCCCGAGTGTTCCATGCGTCGGCTTGGATGGCATGGTGCGCCAAAAGGTTGGAAGGCCTCGGCCTCCGCCACCGAATCCAGCGTCGCCTCGGCGCCGGCCCGCCGCAGCTCACGGCTCGCGCCGGGCATCCCGCGTTTCCAGGTCCGTGCAGCCCTCGTCGAGCTCCGGCGCGAAGCGCCTTCCCCGGCCGCCTGCCGCTTCATCCCCACGCGTCTCATGAACCCCACGCGCTCCGGCCGGTCTTCCCGCGGCTCCACGGGATCGCGAACCTCTCAGGAGCGGGGCCTCCCGGCAAGCGGGCCCGCCGGCGGCCTCCTTCGGTCTCGTTCCGAAGCCCCGGCGCAGCCGCAGATGGGCGGTTCCACCCAGCCGCGACGCCTGAGAATGCCAAGAGGCTCGTCGCCTCAGTAAGTTCTTGAAAGTTACTCCCGACGACATTGATAATCATGGACCGCGAGCTCGGAATGAGAAGCCACTTCGATTCCGCGGCCCGCGTCTCCGCCGAGCCGACCTCCAGCGGAATCTCTAGACTTCCTGCTTCGCCTCACCTACCGCAACTCTCTCCCTCGATCTGCCGCACCCGCCCAACCCCCCTTGGAGGTGGCACCTTGTCGAGCTTGCGAATCGACGCCACACGTTCATCGTTCGCCCGGCTGCTCTTCGCCGCGAGCTTCATCATCCTCGGAGCCGCGCCCGCATCCGCGGCCACGATCTTCGCGCCGGGCCTCACCGCCGATGACTCGGAATCGGGCTCGCTCGATGCCGCACCGGTGAGCGGCGAGTGGGACTCCTTCGGTGCCGGCAGCACCCACAGCACCTTCACGAACACGTCTCACACGCTGCGGATCCTCAGCGCCCCGGGCGACGCCGTGTCGCTCTCCCGGACGACGGACTTCAGCCCGGCCCCGGACGCGGTGCTCTGCACGTTCAACCTCGCGCTCTCGGGCCTCGGTCCCGGCCGCGTGGCGCCTCAGGTGCTCCGGTTCGGATCGAGCTTCAGCACGTCGAACGCCGACGAGAGCGACGCCCACACCTACGCCCGTCTCGGCATCGAGCCGGCCGGCCTCCAAGGGGAGTTCCGGCTCCGCGATCTCGTCGCAGGCCGGACCAGCCCGACCTACGCCGGGACCCAGGCCATCACCTGGGCGCTGAACCGCTCGGGACGCACTCTATCCTATCCGGGACCCGGCGGCGCCGAGTCGATCGGGAACAATCGGATGGACGTGTGGGTCGGCAGGACCAAGGTGCTCGACGACATCGCGGTCACGAACCCCAGGGTCTCGATGACGGACCTCAAATGGTTCTGGGGCTCGGGCTCCGGAACGACGTCCTTCGGCTGCTTCCAGGTTGCCACGCTGCCGGCCCTGAACGATGAAAAGGGCATGGCCTCCCAGGCCGCGATCGCCGCCGAGCCCTCGACGGATGTCGCCGCCGCGGCGCCGTCCGGCTCCCTGGAGCTGTACCGCCCGACGCCCAACCCCTTCGCGCGCACCATGCGCTTCGCTTACTCGATCGAGGATCACGCGCAGCCGGCCGACATCGGCATGTACGACGTCGCGGGCCGCCGCATTCGCACCTTCGCCGCAGGAACTCAGAGTGTAGGCCGGTACGAAGTGTCCTGGGACGGACGCGCGGATGACGGTGTCCGTGCCCACGCCGGGGTCTACTTCTTGCGGGCCGCTGTCGGTCCCACCACTCGTATCGTTCGGGTCGTGTATCTGATGAACTAGCCCTCGCCGCCCGGCGAGGGGATGCAGAGCCGTCACGATACCGAACATTCAGCAATACCAACCCAACGGATCGAATCAGGCCGGAGCGCCGGAAACGAAAGCAGGGACGCCCAGGACGCGGCGCGCGGGACTCCCGCGCGTCCAAACAACGGAGAACGGGGTCAAATGCATCTCGACAAGACAACCAGAAACCCCCACCCGAAGCTCGTGCTGGGGATCGCGACCACGGCCCTGCTGATCATGAGCGCTTCCCCGCCCATGGCGCGGGCGAACGACCTGAGCGGCAGCCCGTGCACCGCCGGTGATGTGGAGCTCGTGGGCTCGGGCCAGATCGTCAACGAGCCGTGCTCGTGCCCCCCGGGCACCATGTTCAACGCCCAGGTGAAGTTCACCGTCCGCAACAACACCAGCAGCGCCCGCTACTGCGTCGCGCTGCACCTGGTGCCGGACGGCGTGCTGATCACGGCCCCGCTCGACGTCATCCTCCGGGACGCGAACGGCTCCAGCACCGCGGGCGGAAAGACGGGCAAGGAGAACTACCATGATACCGTCATGTTCGGCTCGATCCCCAACTTCACGTGCAGCACGGGGCTCGTGTGCTTCGGTCAGGCTGGCGCGGTCCAGGGCAAGTGCTCGCCGAACACCTGCACCACGATCTCCTGGAACACCAGCTCGGGCGCGGCCGGCTGCACTGCCGCGGACCAGAACCCCCCCGGCGGGCAGTGCCGCCACCAGCAGGTCTGCGTGATCGGCTACGGAGCCTCGCTCTCGTGCACGGCCAACTGCACCGTGTCGTGCGGCACCACCGCCACCCTGCAGGGGTGCGTCAAGTCTCCCACCAATCGCGGCCCCTTCACGCTGGCTTTGGCAGGCAACGACGGCAGCTCGCAGACCCAGAGCACGTTCGGCGATCCTTCGGGAAACACGTGCCTCAATTTCTCGGTGACGCCCTCCAAGAGCCCGACCACGATCTACACCCTGACGGTCACGGACAAGGACGGCTGCACCCGCACCGCGACCACTTCGCTGGACGTCAGGGCGCATCCGACCGCGGGCGCCGGGCCGGACCAGGCCAAGTGCTCCGCCGGCGCCACGACGTCGTTCACGCTGGCCGGCAGCGCCAGCAACGGAACGCCGGCCTGGTCGGTGGTGAGCGGGCCGGTGACGATCGCCGATTCGAGCAGTCCGACCTCGGGAGCCACTTTCACCGGGACCGGAACGGCGACGCTCCGGATCACGGTGTCGAACCCGCCCTGCCCGCCCGCCACCGACGAAGTGGTGCTGGCGGTGAACAGCAATCCCACGGCGAACGCCGGGCTGGATCAGACCCAGTGCGCCGCGGGGGCGACCACGCCGTTCACGCTCGCCGGCAGCGCGACCAGCGGGACTCCGACCTGGTCGGTGGTAAGCGGCCCGGCGACGATCGCGAGCCCGGGCAGCCTGACTTCCGGCGTGACGCTCACCGGGACCGGGACAGCGACCCTGCGGCTCACGGTCGCGAGCACCGCCAACCCTCCCTGCCCGTCCGCCACCGACGAAGTGGTGCTGGTGGTGAACGGCAACCCGGCCGCCGACGCCGGGCTGGACCAGACCCGGTGTGCGGCGGGATCCACCACGCCGTTCACCGTCGCGGGCAGCGCCACCAACGGGACGCCGACCTGGTCGGTGATGAGCGGGCCGGCGACGATCGCCGATCCGAGCAGCCTGAGCTCCGGCGTCACGTTCACCGGCACCGGGACGGCCACCCTGCGGATGACCGTGGTGAGCACCGCCAATCCGCCCTGCCCCACCGCGACCGACGAGGTGGTGCTGGCGGTCAACGGCAACCCGACTTCGGACGCGGGACCCGACCAGGTCACCTGCGCCGCCGGTGAAACCACGCCGTTCACGCTCGCCGGCAGCGCCACCAACGGGACGCCGACCTGGTCGGTGGTGAGCGGGCCGGTGACGATCGCCGATCCGGGCAGCTTGAGCTCGGGCGCCACCTTCACGGGCAGCGGGACGGCGACGCTCCGGCTGACCGTGGTGAGCACCGCCAATCCGGCCTGCCCGACCGCGACCGACGAGGTGACGTTGACGGTGAACAGCAATCCGACCGCGAACGCGGGGCCGGATCAGACCACCTGCTCCACCGGCGCAACCACGTCGTTCGCCCTCGCCGGCAGCGCCACCAACGGGACTCCGACCTGGTCGGTGGTGAGCGGGCCGGTGACGATCGCCGATCCGGGCAGCTTGAGCTCGGGCGCCACGTTCACGGGCAGCGGGACGGCGACGCTGAGGCTGACGGTCTCGAGCATCGCCAATCCGCCCTGCCCGGCCGCGACCGACGAGGTGACGCTGAACGTGACGCAGAAGATGGTGATCATCACGCCGCTCGCGACCACCGCCTGCAACGGCGTGCTCCGCTACGCGGCGTCGGTCGACGGCCGCGCCGACTGCGCCTTCACGTGGACGATCGACGGTCTGTCGCTCAAGCTCTTCCTCGGGGGCGGCTCCCCCGATGACGCCCGCCTCGCGCGCGTGAGCGGCACCAACAACAGCATCCTGGAGTTCAGGGCCCTCGACAACGCCTGTCACACCATCGCGGTCGCGGCGAGCTGCCCGTCCGGGACCGGGTCCCAGTGCCCCGCCACCGCCTCGACCACAGCGAGCCAGTGCGTCAACAGCAGGCCGACCTGCCAGTGATCTGAACGCCGTGCCGGGGGACCGGGAAACCGGCGCCCCCGGACGGTTCAGAGGCCTCCCGCGGGGCCGCTGATCTCGAGCGTCCGCTCGAGCATCAGCGGCCCCGTTCACTTGTGAAAAGCTCCCCCTCGCCGCCCGAGCCTCGGGCTCGCCTCCCTCCGCCGCGTTTCCTCGGTCGAGACCGTAAGCAGAGCGGCCACAAGGGTCCCCCCGTCGCGCGGCGACGCCCTGGCCGGCTCGCGGACACGCAGCCGGCCCCTCCCTCGTCCCGCCAACGGCCCTCTCCTTGGTCCCGCCTTCCCCGTAACCCGGCGGTGCCCGGCCCTTGGGGGCGAGGCCCATCTCGAGCCGAGGCGCACCCGATTCTCCCTGGTCGACACCCCGCTCCGCAGCACATCGCGCCTGATATATCTATACAATCGATATAATCAGCAATACTAATACCTTGAACACATACTATTACGTATTTGATACTTAATGCGTTACACGGCACGCCTTATCATGGTGCCGTACATGAATTCCTCGAACCACAGCCACTCATCAAACACGGCCCGCACTCACCCCACTGCACTCGCAGCTCTAGAACGTCTACAGACCTATCAGTGACCCCACGCTCGTCATGAGCCGCTTGCTCGATCGAGAACCGACTCGGCGAGATCCCCCTCCTCACCGCACGTCGGAGGCATCCGTGAATCCCTAGCGTCCATCACACCGATTGCGTCGCCCTGCCCAACCAATCTCTGGAGGTCACACCATGTCGAGATGTCGGATCGATGGCAGAAGGGTCTCGTGGATTCCGCCGCTGCTTGCAACCGTTCTCATGGTTGTCGGAGCCGCCCCCGCACTCCCCGCCACCATCTTCTC
The DNA here is from genome assembly GCA_005893225.1 of Candidatus Eiseniibacteriota bacterium. GTDB lineage: Bacteria > Eisenbacteria > RBG-16-71-46 > RBG-16-71-46 > RBG-16-71-46 > WS-3. Next base: position 22,912 of record VBOT01000097.1, on the reverse strand, counting down.
CCCGGGCCAGCCGGAGTCGAGCGACGCGGATGCCGGGACGAGCAATGGACAATGGGATTCATTCGGGGCCAGCAGCGGCCGCAGCAGCTTCACCAGCGCGTCCAACTCGATGCGGGTCTCGAGCGCGGCGGGCGATGCCGTGTCGCTCTCCCGGACGACGGATTTCAGCCCGGCCCCGGACGCGGTGCTCTGCACGTTCAACCTCACGCTTTCGGACATCGGTCCCGGCCGCATCTCGGACCAGGTGCTCCGACTGGGATCGAAATTCGCCACCGCGAACGCCGACGAGAACGACGCCAGCACCTACGCGCGCCTCGGCATCGAGCCGGCCGGCCCGGAGGGAGAGTTCCGGATCCGCGACCTGGTCGCAGGCCGGAGCAGCCCGTCCTACGCCGGGACCCAGGCCATCACCTGGGCGCTGAACCACTCGGGGCGCACTCTGTCCTATCCGGGGCCGGGAGGCGCCGCCGAGTCGATCCGGAACAATCGGATGGACGTGTGGGTCGGCAGGACCAAGGTGTTCGACGACATCGCCGTCACGAACGCCACCAGCTCGATGACGAACCTCAAGTGGTTCTGGGGCTCGGGCTCCGGAACGACGATGTTCGGCTACTTCCAGGTCGCCACCTTGCCGGCCCTGGACGAGCGTAGGGGGATGGCCGCCTCCCCGGTCGCGGGCTCCGAGCCGGCGTCCGAAGTCAGCGCGCCGTCGGAGTCCGGCTCCCTCGAGCTGTACCGAGCGGCGCCCAACCCGTTCGCGCGCACCATGCGCTTCGCCTACGCGATCGAAGGACACGCGGAGCGGGCCGACATCGGCATGTACGACGTCGCGGGCCGCCGCATTCGCACCTTCGTCGCGGGAACTCAGGGTGTAGGCCACTACGAGGTCTCCTGGGACGGACGCGCGGACGACGGCGTCCGTGCCCGCGCCGGGGTCTACTTCCTACGGGCCGCAGTCGGCCCCACCACCAAGATCGCTCGCGTCGTGTATCTGCTGGATTGATCACGGAGAGCACGCCGCCCAGGAGAGCGATAGAGATCCGCGACGACTTTGATATTCAAGCAATAGCGCTCAGCAATTCGAACCAGGCCGGAGAGCCCTGAGTGACCGCAAGGAGGCCCAGGACGCGGCGCCCGGAATACCCGAGCGCCCCACAACGGAGAACCGAGTAATGCACCTCGACAGGACAACCAAGGCCCCCTTGAGATTCATTCGCCGGCTGGTAATCCCGGCGGCCGTGGCCGCATGGATCATCGCCGGCGCCGGTCCGCGCATGGCGGCGGCGAACGACCTGAGCACCGACCCGTGCACCGCCGGCGACGTCGAGATCGTGGGCGCGGGGGTGGTCGTCAACGAACCCTGTTCGTGCGCCCCCGGCAGCATGTTCAACGCCCAGGTGAAGTTCACGGTGCGCAACAACACCAGCACCGGCCGCTACTGCATCGCGCTCCATCTCATTCCCGATGGCGGCCTGATCACGACGCCGCTCGACGTGATCCTCCGGGACGCCAACAGCTCCAGCACCGCCCCCGGGAAGTCCGGCGGCGAGAGCTTCCACGACACGGACATATTCGGCACGATCCCGAACTTCACGTGCAACACCGGCCAGGTGTGCTTCGGTCAGTCCGGCGCGACCCGGGGAAAGTGCGCGCCCAACACCTGCACCACGATCTCCTGGAACACCAGCCCGGGCGCGGCCGGCTGCACCACCGCGGACCAGAACCCGCCCGGCGGCCAGTGCCGCCACCAGCAGGTCTGCGTGATCGGCTACGGCGCCACGCTCTCGTGCATCGCCAACTGCGGCGTGTCGTGCGGCGCCACCGCGACGCTGCAGGGGTGCGTCAAGTCGCCCACCAATCGGGGTCCGTTCACGCTGACGCTGGCCGGCAACGACGGCAGCTCGCAGACCCAGAGCACGTTCGGTGATCCTTCGGGAACCACGTGCATGAACTTCTCGGTGACTCCCTCCAGGAGCCCGACCACGACCTACACCCTGACCGTCACGGACAAGGACGGCTGCACCCGCACGGCGACCACGTCGCTGGACGTCAGGGCGCAACCGACCGCGGGCGCGGGGCCGGATCAGGCCAAGTGCTCCACGGGATCCACCACCCCCTTCACGCTGGCCGGCAGCGCCAGCAACGGAACGCCGGCCTGGTCGGTGGTGAGCGGGCCCGCCACGATCGCCGACCCGAGCAGCCTGAATTCGAGCGTGACGTTCACGGGGAGCGGGACGGCGACGCTGCGGCTCACGGTGACCAACCCGCCGTGCCCGCCCGCGACCGACGAGGTGGTGCTCGATGTCGCGGTGACCACGGTCACCATCACGCCGCCCGGGAGTCCCGCCTGCAACGGCGTGCTCCGGTACACCGCCTCGGTCGACGGCCGTACCGACTGCCCCTTCACGTGGACCATCGACGGCCAGTCGCTCGCGAGCTTCGCGCCGGCGGCTCGGCGGATGACGCCCGCGTGGCGCGCGCGAGCGGTACCAACAGCAGCATCCTGGAGCTCAGGGCCCTGGACGGCGCCTGCCATACCATCGCGGTGACGGCGAGCTGCCCGTCGGCAAGCGGTACGTGCGCCGGCACCGCCTCGACGACCGTGAGCCAGTGCGTGAGCAACACGCCGAGCTGCAGGTAGCCGTAGCCTTCCGAGATCGCGCCGGGGGTGCCCCATGCGGGCGCCCCCGGTCGCGCGTTTTACGACACCTCCGCCAGGAACTGGGCTCCCGATCCCGCTTCGCGCGCCGGCTCCTCGGCCGGCCCCACACCCACCAGCACCCGATACTCCAGGCGCAGGAGCTCGCCCAGCGACCAGGCCTGGAACGGGCAGCCCCGCGGCGTGTGAGGCGGGTCGCCGTCGGCGATCTCGGAGACATGGCCGATCCCCGCCTGGTCGAGGTGCCGGAGCAAGGGCGCGATGAACCGCTCGCGCGCCTCGCGCTTCGCCTCCGCCGAGCCCCCGCGGACGCGCACCCACGCCTCGACGAACGGACCCATCAGCCACGGCCACACCGTGCCCTGGTGGTAGGCGCCGTCGCGCTCCAGCACGCCGCCCTCGTAGCGCCCCTGGTAGCCGGGCTCGCCGGGCGCGAGCGAGCGCAGACCGAGGGGGGTCAGGAGGCGCCGCTCCACGGCCTCGACGATGCGCGCGGCGCGCTCGCCCTCGACCAGCGCCAAGGGCAGACCACCGACGGCGAAGATCTGGTTCGGCCGGAACGAAGGATCGGCGGCCCCTTCGCGGTGATCGGGATCGACGACGTCGTGGAGACATCCGAGCGAGTCGTTCCAGAAGCGCTCGCCGAAGGAGCGGAGGCCGCGCTCGAACACCTCGTTCCATCGAGCCGAGCTGGCGCCGCCGATCCGCAGCGCGTTGAGCCATAGCGCCTCGACCTCGACCGGCTTGCCGATGCGCGGCGTCACGACCCAGTCGCCCACCTTGGCGTCCATCCACGTGAGCTGGACCCCCGGCTCACCCGCGGCGAGCAATCCGTCGCGGTCGAGCCGGATGCCGTAGCGCGTCCCCGCCGCGTAGCTGGAAAGGATCGCCTCGACCGCCCCGAGGAGCTTCTTTCGTGCGCGCGGCGGCACCCGGCGCCCCGCGCGCTCCGAGGCCTCGAGGAAGTCGTGGACCGCGATCACGTACCAGAGCGAGGCGTCCACGGAGTTGAACTCGGGCCCCTCGCCCTCCTCGACGAAGCGGTTGGGGAGCATGCCCTGGGAGACCGTGCCCGCCCACTCGAGCAGGATCGCCCGCGCCTCGTCGAGCCGCCCGGTGGCGAGGCACAGCCCGCGCAGGGAGATGAACGTGTCGCGTCCCCAGTCGGTGAACCACGGGTAGCCGGCGACGATGGTCTTGCCGGCGCCGCGTCTCACGATGTACGCGTCTGCCGAGCGGTGGAGGCGGGTCGGGAAGCGCCCGCGGCGCCGGCGCTCCGCGGCGCGCAGCCGCTCGAGGCATGCCTGGGCGCGCTCGCCGCCCTCGAATGGCACGGGAGAGCCGCTCCCCGGCCCCTCCGCCGCGGGCGTGTCCGCGGCGAGCATCAGGACGGCGCGCGAGCTGGTGAGGTCCCAAGCAAGAACACCGGGCGATGCCAGGTCCTCGATGTAGTCCAGCCCACGCGCGCGCCCTTCCTGGTAGAGAAAGTTCCGGTACCACCGGGGATCGTGCCGGTACTCGGCGTTGGAATAGACCGCGACCTCGGGGAGACCATCGTACGGGCGCCACGCGAGCGCGCCGGGGCGCGTCTCGGGATCGAACCGGAACGACGGGTTCTCGTGATGCAGGGCGTGTACATCGCGACCCGAGAAGAGCAGGCGCACGAACAGGCGCGCCCCGCGGCGGGGCCCGCGCAAGCGCCACGAGAGGACGGCGGCGGGGCGGCCGTACGGCACCAGCAACTCCTGCTCGATCTGGGTGCGGCCCTCGAGCCCGAAGATCCAGCGCGGCCACGGGTCAGGCTCGAAATCGACCAGGCGCTGGTTGCCGTCGGGATGGACGACGTCGGGGGCGTATCGCTGGCAGGAGAGCGCGTAGCTGCCGGACGCCGTCTCGACCCACGCCTCCAGCCCCTGGACCATGGCGTAGCGCCCGGTCGGCGGCTTCGTCGCCACCAGGAGCAACGCATGGTAGCGGCGGGTCCGGATGCCCGAGACGGTCCCCGAGGCGAAGCCTCCGAGGCCATCGGCCTCGAGCCACGAGCCACTCGGCGTCGCCGTCGTAGCGAAGTGGTTCGGTCAAGGCTGGTGCTCCACATGGGCCTCGTGCGCCGGCGCGGCGCGGTCTCCCGCCGCGCGGGCCCGCGCCACGTCCTCGATCAAGCGCACCGCGAGCGCCGTCCAGCCGGTCTGGTGCGACGCCCCCACGCCGCGTCCCTCGTCGCCGTGGAAGTACTCGTGGAACAGGACCAGGTCGCGCCAGTTCGGGTCGTCGCGATAGCGTCGATCGTCCCCATGGCAGGGACGGCGGCCGCCCGCGTCTCTCAGGAACGGGCGTCCCAGCCGGGCGGCGATCTCTTGCGACACCTCGGCCAGGTCCATCATCCGGCCCGAGCCGGTCGGGCACTCGACCTTGAACGTGTCGCCGTAGAAATGGTGGTAACGCTCCAGCGCTTCCACGAGGAGGAAGTTGAGCGGGAACCACACCGGCCCGCGCCAGTTGGAGTTGCCGCCGAAGAGCCCGGTGTTCGACTCGCCCGGAACGTACTCGACGCGATACTCCGCCCCGCCGGCGGTGAGGACGAACGGATGGTCCTTGTGGATCCGTGACAGCGAGCGCACCCCGTAGGGAGAGAGGAACTCCCCCTCGTCCAGCAGGTAGCGGAGCACGCGCTCCAGCCGCTCGCGCGAGGGGATGGCGAGCAGGCTGTGCCGGTGCCCGTCGTGCTGCTTGCTCTCCATGTAGGCGATGTGCCGCGCCAGGTCGGAGCGGTTCTCGAGGAACCAGCGCAGGCGTGTGCTGAAGCCCGGCAGCCGCTCGATCACGTTCAGCTCGAGGTTCTCGACCGCGAACAGCGGGATGATCCCGACCATCGAGCGCACCCGCAGCGGCATGTGGGAGCCGTCGAGGTGGAGCTGGTCGTAGTAGAAGCCGTCGAGGTCGTCCCACAGGCCGGTGCCGCCGAGCGTGTTCATGGCGTCGGTGATCGCCACGAAGTGCTCGAAGAACTTCGAGGCCACGTCCTCGTAGGCCGGGTCCTCGCTCGCCAGCTCGAGAGCCATCGACAGCATGGTCGAGCAGTAGAACGCCATCCAGGCCGTGCCGTCGGCCTGCTCCAGGTGTCCGCCGGTCGGGAGCGGCTGAGAGCGGTCGAACACCCCGATGTTGTCGAGGCCGAGGAAGCCCCCCGCGAACAGATGGTTGCCCTCGATGTCCTTGCGGTTCACCCACCAGGTGAAGTTGATGAGCAGCTTCTGGAACACCCGCTCGAGGAACAGCCGGTCGCGCTTCCCGCGCGTCCCGGTCATCTTGTACACGCGCCAGCACGCCCAGGCGTGCACCGGCGGGTTGACGTCCGAGAGCGCGAACTCGTAAGCGGGGAGCTGGCCGTTGGCGTGCATGTACCACTCGCGCAGGAACAGCACGAGCTGCTGCTTGGCGAAGCCCGGGTCGATGGCGGCGAAGGCGACCATGTGGAAGGCCAGATCCCACGCCGCGTACCAGGGGTACTCCCACTTGTCGGGCATCGAGATCACGTCCCGGTTGTGGACGTGCACCCAGTCGTGGTTGCGACCCGAGAGGCGCGACGCCGGGGGCGGCGGCTGGGCCGGATCGCCCTCGAGCCACTGCTTGACGATGTAGTGGTAGAACTGCTTCGACCAGAGCAGCCCGGCGTAGCCCTGGCGCATCACTCGCCGCTCGTCCTCGGTGGCGTCCCGGGGGGCGCGTGCGGCGTAGAACTCGTCGGCCTCGGCCTCGCGGGCCTCGAAGATCGCGTCGAACTCGCGCCCCAGCGGGTCGGCGGGATTCTCGTCTTCGGCGAACAGGCGCAGCCTGACCGAGATCTGCTGCCCCGCGGGTATCTCGACCCGGTAGTAGGCCGCCGCCTTGGTCCCCACCTTGGCCGGGTTCACCGCGCCCGAGCGTCCGCGCACGATGTAGTCGTGGAAGGAATCCTTGACGAACGGCGAGGCCTCGGAAGCGCCGTAGAGCCGCTGGCTGTTGGTCTCGTTCTCGGTGAAGAGCAACGCCGGCGGGCGCCCGTAGGGTCCGAGCCCCACCGCCATGCGGTAGCTCCCGAGCGTGGCGTGAGTCGCGCGCAGGAGGCCGTCTCCCTCGCGCACGATGCGGGACTTGGGCCAGTAGCCCTCCGTTTCGCGTCCCCAGCTCCAGGTGTTGCGGAACCACAGGGTCGGCAGCAGGTGGAGGGACGCCGCCTCGGGGCCGCGGTTCGCCACCGTGATCCGGATCAGGATGTCGTTGGGAGAGGCCTTGGCGTACTCGGCGAAAACGTCGAAGTAGCGGCTCTCGTCGAACACCCCGGTGTCGGCCAGCTCGAGCTCCGGATCGCCCAGGCCGCGCCGCCGGTTCTCCTCCACCAGGCGCGTGTAGGGGAACTCGGCGTGCGGGTATTTGTAGAGCGCCTTCATGAAGGAATGCGTCGGCGTGGAGTCGAGGTAGTAGTAGCACTCCTTGACGTCCTCGCCGTGGTTTCCTTCCGGGCCGGCCAGGCCGAACAGCCGCTCCTTGAGGATCGGGTCGCGGCCGTTCCACAGCGCGAGCGCGAAGCACAGGCGGCACTCGCGGTCGGTGATGCCGAGCAGGCCGTCCTCGCCCCAGCGGTAGACGCGGCTGCGGGCGTGATCGTGGGGGAAGTACTCCCAGCACGTCCCTGCCTCGGAGTAGTCCTCGCGCACCGTGCCCCACTGGCGCTCCGAGAGGTAGGGCCCCCAGCGCTTCCAGTTCTTCTGCCGACGCTCGTCCTGCTCGAGACGCTGCCCCTCGGCCCCGCTCACGGCTCTCCTCCTGTTCCGGCGCGCGGCCCGGGCCGCGGCACCGCTGGTTCGGCGTCGCCCGCGCGCGTCAGTCCTCGGCGACCTGCATGTAGACCTTGATCGCGCCCTTGGCGTGGGTCAGCTTGTCGAACAGCTCGGCGTAGTTCTCGAGACCCTTCACCGGATGGGTGAGGAGGCGCGCCAGCCACCCCGGGTAGTCGGCCTCCGAGTGCGCCATGTCGCGCACCCCGGTCTCGAAGTACTCCCGGTTCGCGTTCACCGTGCCCACCATCACCTTATTGCCGAGCACGAACTCCAGATTGATCCGGTCGCTCGGAATCTCGACCTTGCGGTCCCCTCCGGTCACGCTCGAGAGCACCAGCACTCCGTTCTTGCCGAGCGCCTGCATGGCCTCGAAGGCGATCGGCGAGAACCCGGTGGCCTCGAAGATCAGGTCGAACGGCCCGTGCTTCCGGGCCCCCTCGACCAGGGGCAGATCGACGGTCGTCTCGTAGCGCGCACCGAGGGCCTCGACCAGGTCGGAGTTGAGATACGGCCTGGGCGTACGACCGAAGGTGGTGACTTCCAGGCCGCGCAGCCGGAGCACCAGCGTGGCGAGCAGCCCCACCGTCCCCGCTCCGACGACCGCCGCCCGCCGCGGGCGCCACACCCGGAGGCGGCGCTGGATCTCGTACGCCTGGGTGATCCCCTTCTCCACCACGGTGAGCGGCTCGAGCAGCACGCCGACCTGCTTGAGGCCGGCCGGCACCTTGACGATGTACTCCGGATCGTCGACGTAGTACTCGGTGAGGTAGCCGTGCCTCAGGTTGATGCCGCGCTCGAAGTAGGTGTCGTCGGTGGTCATGTCGTAGGTGCCGATGAGGTCGTAGAGACTCTTGCCGGGGCGCCGCACCGTCGCCACCACGTAATCGCCGGGACGGAGCTCGGTGACGTTCTCGCCCACCGCCTCGACCCGCCCGAAGCTCTCGTGACCCGTGACCAGGAAGTCGTATCCCTCGGGGGCCGCGCCGTACTCGGCCGCGTTGATCTCCTTGTCGGTCCCGTCGACGCCGACGCGCAGCACCTTGACGAGCACCCCGCGCCCGCCCGGGATGTCGCTCACGCGCGGCTTGGGGAGCTGGGCGAGGTGCACCGAGTCGGGACGCCCGGGGAACACCGCGATGGCTTTCATGAGCTGTGGCTTCGTGTCGGCGCCGGCGCTCGGCGCGTCGCTCGATTCGAGAATGCGTGTCATGGCTCGGTGATCTCCATCACGTGACCGTCGGGGTCACGCACGAGGAAGCCGCGGCTGAAGCCCAGCCGGCGCTCCGGCAGGGAAACCAGCCCGGAGGATACCAGCGGCCCGCCGCCAGCGCTTGCCGCCAGTTGGGCCGCGTCATTCGCGGTGAGACGCGTCTGCCAGTGCATCAGGTCGTTGGCGCGCTCGTCGGGCGGCATCGGGCGGCCGTCGCGCGGCGCCAGGTACTCGAGGAACTCGATCCCCGGTCCCGAGTGGGCGTGAAGCGTGGTGAACCTGAGATGCGCCCCGAACACGTTGTTCAGGTGCTCCTGCTCGGTGCCGTAGTTCTCGCTCTCCCCCACCACCTCGAGGCCCAGGCGATCACGGTAGAAGCCCAGGCTCGCCTCGGTGTCGCCCACCACGATCGCGGTGTGGTCGATGCCGAGGACCTTCCAGGTGCTCGTAGTCGGCTCCCGCGACCTCGACGTCCGAGACCTTCTGGAACGTGAGCACCGTGGAATAGAACTCGGCCGCGCGGTCCATGTCGGAGACCGTCATCCCGACCGGACCCACGGCGCTGACCGCAACCCTTGGGGCAATGGCCATGCTCCCGGCCGGTGATGCCTCGATCGATCGAGGCTCACCGGCCGCGCCGGGCGCTGTCGCCACAGCTCCGAGCGCCAGCGCCAGCAGGGCCGGGATCGCGAAGCGCCGGCCTGTGGCCCTCATCGGCCGCTCCTCGCGGCGGCCGCCGATTCCGCGGTCTCGGCCACGCCGAGGCGCTGCTTCATGTGATCCGCCACCCGCAGCGCGTTGGCCATGATGGTGAGCGCCGGGTTCACCGCCCCGCTCGAGGGGAAGAAGCTGCCGTCGACCACATAGAGGTTGTCCACGTCGTGAGCCTTGCAGCTCGGGTCGAGCACCGAGGTCCTGGGGTCGTTCCCGAACCGGCAGGTGCCGTTCTGGTGCGCCACGCCCGCGAGCGGGATGCGCTTGCCGATGTAGGCGTTGTGCGGGATCACGTGCGGGTGGCAGCCCACGCGCTCGAGAAGTTGCTTGAGCTTGGCGCCGAGCCGGCTGTGGGCCTCCAGGTTGTTGGGCTGGTAGGTGAGCCGGATCGTCCCGTCGCGGTCCACGGTGACGCGGTTGTCGGGATCCGGCAGGTCCTCGGAGGTGAGCCAGAAGTCGAGCGAGTGCTTCGCCATCTGGTCGAGCGTCCAGCCGGGCACGAACTTCGGCGCCCCGGCGTGCAGAGTGTTCTCGTCGAGCTTGCCGACGAACGAGATGTGACCCATCGGGTGGCCCCACTCCTCCGAGCCGAAGTAGTAATCGTTGATCGCGAGGGTCTTCTGGAACACCGTGGGGTTCGGCTCCCTGGAAAGCGCCATCATCACGGCGTTGGTGTGACACATGTAGTGGCGCCCCACCTGGCCGGAGCCGTTGGTGAGCCCGTTCGGATGGCGTTCGCCGGCCGAGCGCAGCAGCAGGGCCGCCGAGTTGATGGCGCCGCACGAGCTCACCACGACGTCGGCGGAATAGCTCTCCCGGGCGCCTCCGCGTTCCACGTGCACGCGGGCAATGCTGCGCCCGCTCGCGTCGGTCTCGAGCCGCGAAACGAAGGCGCCGGTGAGCAACGTCACGTTGGGATGCTCGAGCGCGGGGTCGACACAGATCACCTGGGCGTCCGCCTTGGCGTCGACCAGGCAGGGGTGCCCGTCGCACGTGGCGCAGCGGATGCACGGGCTCTTCCTGCGGTTCGACTCGTCGAGCTTGATGCCGAGCGGGACGTGGAACGGCCGCACGCCGAGCCGCTCCAGGTCGTCGCTGAGCTTCTGGATGCGAGGCTCGTGGCTCACCGGGGGGAACCGGTACGGGCCGCTCGCCGGAGGCTCGGTCGGGTCCACGCCGCGCTCGCCGTGCACCTGGTAGAGATGCTCGGCGCGCGTGTAGTACGGCTCCAGGTCCTCGTAGCGGATCGGCCACGCCGGCGAGATCCCGCCGTGGTGGCGGAGCTCGCCGAAGTCCTCGCGGCGGAGCCTGAGCAGCGCCGCGCCGTAGAACTTGGTGTTGCCGCCCACGAAGTAGTGCTGGCCGGCCTGGAATTCCTTGCCGTCCCTGTCGCGCCAGTGCTCCGCGTTGTTGTAGCGGCCCTCCAGCACGACCGCGCGGGTCTCCCAGTTCTCCCGCTCGCGCGGCGCGTAGTCGCCGCGCTCGAGGAGCAGGATCTTCTTCCCCGTCGGCGCGAGCGCGTAGGCGAGAGTCCCTCCGCCGGCGCCGGTGCCGATGATGATCACGTCGTAGTGCGTGTTCGCGGACATGGGGCTCCCTCTGGCGATGCTCGCGTGCTCGTGAGCTTTTACGGACATTCTTCTCGGCGCGTGACCGGCGTCCGGAAGGCGGCGGCCTCCCGGGCCACGGGGATCAGTTCTGGGCCGTGTGCGAAGGCGTGATCGTGACTTTGAGGACCTCGGACACCTGGCGATAGGTGAAGGCGTCCTTCACCTTCCCGACCGGCCGGTGCTCGCTCGCCCCGGTGTTGGGGGCCGCCTGACGGGGCGCTTGATCGGGACCGAAGCCCGGCTCCTGGTTGACCTCGGTGCCCGCGTCCCAGAGCCCGATCTGCGCGGTCAGGACGCCGCTCACCGGCTTTCCCTGCTTGTCGAACAGCATGGTTCGTCCCTCCTCGGGATTACGAGTGTGAAGATCCCTGTGACTACGAATGTGAAGGCGCGAGCGGGGCGGTGCCGAAGTTGACGCCGAAGCGCCGGCACCAGATCGTCACGGCTCGATACTTGGCCAGATCGACGCCGTCGGGGAGCTCGTAGTTCTGGTCTCCCTGGTTGCCCTTGAGGTCACCCAGCCGGACGAAGCCCGCGCGGGTAACGGTGGCATTGTCCTTCGCGTCCGGTGCGGCGACCAGGTAAACCTGGACGTCGGGGCCGTTCGAGGTCTCGAAGCCGGTCAGGCGCAGCACGCGCTTCCCCCCCTCGACCTCGTAGACCGTCGCCGTGCCGCGGGTCTCGTGAGCGCCGCTGTGGAACATCCCCTGGAGCAGCGCGGAAGGCGGCGCGTTCGGCGTGGCGGAGCCGGCGCCGGCATCCGACGGCATCACCGCGGCAGGGCGCGCCGTGGCCTGATCGAGACTCTCGTTCACGGCCTTGTTGACCCACAAGCGCTCGGGCCGGAACAGGTACCAGCCGACCCCGATGACGAGCACGGCGAGCGCGCTGAACACGATCTTGCGACTTTGCATCTGGAGTCTCTTCTGCTTGAACGTTGGGGTTGGCAACGAACAGTTTCCGACGCTTGTGAATGCGGACGCCCGCCGAAAGGTTCCACGCCCGGCTCCGGAGTCGCTCACGACCCCGCGACGGGCCGGCTATCCAGCGGTGGGTTGGGCGCCAGCTCGCGGCGTCACCTCGCTCTCCAGGCGCTCGCGACGCTCACGGTGCTCGCAGAAGATGCAGCGCACGCCCTTCGCGTGATGGAGCTTCGCGCACACGAGCCGCCGCTCTGCCTCGCGCCCATCCGGGAGCGTTCGCAGCCGCACGCGTCGGAAGACCTCGACCGCGGCGAGCATCCCGAGCGGGGGGGCAACGAAATAGAGCCACAGCGAGCGCCCCTCGTGCGCGAGGGCGGCCGAGCCGAGGCTGCGTGCCGGGTTCATGCTCATCCCCGAGACCGGCGCCTCGATGCCGATCCAGAGCGCCACCAGCGACCCGGCGACCACGCCCGTGAGGTGTGCCAGGCGGGGCGCCGAGGACACGTTGAGCACCGTGAGCATGAGGACGAAGGAGATGGCCGCCTCGGCCCCGAAGGCCGGAACGGCCCCCCATCGCCCGGGCTCCGTCACGATGTAGTGGACCGCCGGATGGGCCAACTCGGGGCCGAGAGCGCTCGCCGCCACCGACATCCCGGCGATCCCGCCCGCGAACTGCGCCAGCACGTAGAACGTTCCATCCCACGGCGCCACGCGGCCGAGCCGCAGGAACGCGAGGGTCACGGAGGGGTTCAGGTGAGCGCCCGAGCGCCTGCCCCACGGCGAGTAGATGAGGCCCACGGCCGTGAGACCCATCGCCAGACCCGTCAGGACGCGGCGCAGGGTCGGATCCGGGAGCGCCGCGCGCAACGGCGAGGCAGGGTGCTCGAGCAGCGTGGTGAAGCACGCCGCCGAGATCATGAAGAGCCCGAGGCCGAGCCCCTCCATGAGGTAATGGGACCAGTTTCGCCTCAGGGCATCGATCACGGGGTCACTCTCGAGCCGGCCGATCGTTATCTTCTCCGAGGCGCGCCCGGGCGAGGGCCCGCCGGACCCGGGCCTCGAGGCCCGGGGGAACGGAGATGCGCTGGAGCTTCTCACGCATCTCTCTCAGGACCGAGTCCTCGAAACGGGCCTCGACGGCACAGACGGCGCAGACTTCGAGGTGCTTCTCGAGAAGCCGCATCTGGCCGGGGCTCAGCTCGCGGTCGAGGTAGTCGTCGAGGAGTCGAACGACTTCGGCACACTCGAGGGCGTCGATTGCTGGCATGGCTCTGAGCTCCCGCTGGCATGGGCAACGCTGGGCTCCGAAGGCGCGGGCGGGGCCCAGATCCGTACACCGCTCCCTGGTCAGCCTGGAATGTGAGCCGCGGCCGAAAGGTTCCCGGAGCGCCGCGCCCCCCGGCCCCAGGTGGCACATCAAGGAGGAGGCCGATCGCGCCGCCCGAAGGTGACAGGCCGGGTGGCCTTCTCACGATCCTCCTTATAGTGTACCGACGCGTTTCGCCCGCCTTCTCTGGCGGGACGATGTCGCCGCGGCGCCGCTTCGATCCGTTGCATGGCCGGGGAGGGGAGCATGGCAACACGCCAGGAACGGGACTACCTCCTGGGGACGCACGACGAGGAGCTGGCCCGCCTGGCGCTCCAGCATCGAGTCTGGAGGCCGCGCGCCCTGGACGCCTGGCGGCGCGCCGGCTTCACCGTCGGCCAGACCCTGATCGACGTCGGCTGCGGCCCCGGCTACGCCTCGCTCGATCTGGCCGAGATGGTCGGGCCCTCGGGGCGGATCGTCGCCATCGACCGGTCGAGAAGGTTCCTCGACGCCTTGGAGGCCGCGCGCCGCGGGCGGGGGCTGGACCACATCGAGACCCTCGAGCTCGACCTCGACGAGGCCGACCTTCCCGCGATCGGCGCCGACGGCGCCTGGGGCCGCTGGGTGTTCGCGTTCGTGAGGCGGCCGCGCGAGCTGCTGGCGCGCGTCGGCCGTACGCTGAGGAAAGGCGGCGCTCTGGTGCTTCACGAGTACTTCGACTACTCGACGTGGCGGCTGACCCCGCGGTCCCCGGAGCACGAGGAGTTCGTGAGCGTGGTGACGGAGAGCTGGCGCGCGAGCGGCGGCGAGCCCGACGTCGGGCTCGATCTGCCGCTCTGGCTCGAGGACTGCGGCTTCGAAACCAGGTCCCTCCGTCCGATCATCGACGTTGTTCCGCGGTCCGACTTCGTGTGGGAGTGGCCGAGTTCGTTCATGGAGGTGGGGCTCAGGCGCCTGGTCGATCTGGGACGTCTCACTCCGGATCGAGCCCGGACGATCTCGCAGGCCTTCGCGACCGCCGAGGCCACGCCTCACGCACTCATGGTCACGCCGGCGGTGCTCGAGATCATCGCGGTCCGGCGATGATCCCGGCCCGCGCGCTTCCCGGACGCGCGGGCCGGCCGCGGGGCTCGCCTTGCTCGGCAGGCAGGCTCCGCCGGCTCCCATGAGCGACGCACTCTTCTGGCACCGCCTCCAGTTCGCCTTCACCATCGTCTACCACTACCTCTTCCCCCAGCTCACCATGGGGCTCGCGCTTCTCATCGTGATCATGAAGGCGCTGGGGCTCTGGGGGCGTGACGAGCGCTGGAACGACGCGGCGCGGTTCTGGATCCGGATCTTCGGCATCAACTTCGCGGTCGGTGTCGTGACCGGCATCCCGATGGAGTTCCAGTTCGGCACCAACTGGGCGAACTTCTCCCGCCTCGCGGGCCCCGTGATCGGGCACACGCTGGGGATGGAAGGGCTGTTCGCGTTCTTTCTGGAGTCGAGCTTCCTGGCCTCGCTGGTGTGGGGTGAGAAGCGTCTCGGGCGCACCGGGCACTTCCTCGCGGCGATCGCGCTGTTCCTGGGGAGCTGGCTGTCGGGATACTTCATCATCGCCACCAACGCGTTCATGCAGCACCCGGTGGGCCACCGGGCGCTCCCGGATGGCTCGCTGCGGCTCGCCGACTTCCGGGCCTTTGTCCTGAACCCGTGGGCGCTGGCCCAGTACGCCCACAACATGGCGGCCTCGGTGGTCACGGCGTCTTTCGTCGTGGCTGCTGCCGGAGCACACTACGCCCTGAGCGGCCGGCACCTCGATCACGCGCGGCGCTTCCTCGCCCTCGGAACGCGCGCCGGCGTCATCGCCAGCCTGCTGGTGGCCTTCCCGACCGGCGACCATCAGGCCAAGCTGATCGCGCGTTTCCAGCCGGTGGCCCTGGCCGCGATGGAAGGACGGTTCGAGAGCGGACCGGCGGCTCCCATCACGATGATCGGCCAGCCCAACGTGAAGGAGCGCCGGCTCGACAATCCGGTCCCGGTGCCCGGCATGCTGAGCTTCCTCGCCTACGGCACGTTCCAGAGCAACGTCCGCGGGCTGCTCGAGTTCCCCGAGCGGGACTGGCCCGACAACATCGAGCTGCTCTACTACGCCTTTCACGTCATGGCCGGCCTCGGAACGCTGCTCTTCGGCGTCATGGCGGTGGCCGTGGCGCTCGACCTCCGGCGGCGCCTCGAGCGGAGTCGCGCGGCGCTGTGGGTGCTGATGCTGTCGTTCCCGTTCCCCTACATCGCGACCACGGCCGGCTGGATGACCGCCGAGCTGGGACGCCAGCCGTGGCTCGTGTACGGCCTTCTGCGCACCGCCCTGGGAGCGAGCCCCACGGTCCACTCCGGCACGGTGCTGTTCACGCTGATCGGATTCTGCGGGCTCTACTTCGTGCTCGGCGTGCTGTTCCTGTTCCTGATCGGGCACGAGATCCAGCGTGGTCCCGAGGCCGGCGCGGCGGAGATTCCCCATGGTTGAGCTCTGGTTCGCGATCGTCGCGGTCATGCTCACGCTCTATGTGGTGCTCGACGGCTTCGACCTCGGCGCCGGAGCCCTCCACCTCCTGGTCGCGCGCACGAACGAGGAGCGGCGACAGGTGCTCGGGGCCATCGGCCCCTACTGGGACGGCAACGAGGTCTGGCTCCTCGCCACCGGGGGCGCGCTGTTCGTGGCCTTCCCCAGGGTGCTGGCGGCGGGCCTGTCCGGCTTCTACTTGGCGATCTTCCTGGTGCTGTGGTGCCTGATCCTGCGCGGGATCGCGATCGAGTTCCGGAGCCATGTCGCCGATCCCCTGTGGCGGAACTTCTGGGACGCCACGCTGGCGCTGGCAAGCTCGCTGCTCGCGGTGTTCTTCGGCGCCGCCCTCGGCAATCTGCTGCGGGGCCTCCCGCTCGGCGCCGACGGCTGGTTCGGGCTCGCGCTCTTCACCGATTTCACGGCGCGGCCGCCGGTCGGCATCCTCGACTGGTACACCGTGCTCGCGGGGCTCTTCGCGCTCGGCACGCTGGCGCTCCACGGGGCCGCGTTCCTGACCTGGAAGACCGAGGGCCGGGTCCAGGAACGAAGCCGGCGCTCGGCGGCCGCGCTCGCCGCCGTGCTCGCGGTGGCGTGGCCGGTGGCGACCTGGGCCACGGTGAAGGTGAATCCCTGGATGTTCCGGGCCTTCGTTGCCCGCCCACTCGCAGAGTCCGCGACGGCACTCGCCCTGGCGGGGCTCGTCCTGGTGTTCGTGGGTCTCCGGCGCGGCCGGAACCTCCTCCCTTTTCTGGGCTCGTCCGGCCTCATCGTCGGGCTCCTGGTCGCGACCGCGGCGTCGGTCTTCCCGGTGATGCTGCGGGCCACCGGGGGCGAGGCGCTCTCGATCACCGCCTACTCGGGGAGCAACGACGAAGCGGGGCTGCGCGCCGCCCTCGGGTGGTGGAGCCTCGGCTTCCCGATCGCCCTGGTCTACTTCGCGGTGCTGTTCAGGCTGCACCGCGGGAAGGTCGCGGCCGCGCCCGAGGGCGAAGGGTACTGACCCGCTTCGTTCGTGAGCCCGCTCGTTCGCCGTGGCGGACCCGCGTGGAGCTGCCTACTCCTCCACCCTGATCCTCAGCTCCTCCAGCGTCTCGGGGTCGACCGCCGAGGGGCTCCCATCCATCAGGCACGCGGCGCTCGCGCTCTTCGGGAACGCGATGGTGTCGCGGATCGTGTCCCGCCCGCCGAGCAGCATCACGATCCGGTCGAGCCCGAGCCCGATGCCGCCGTGCGGAGGCGAGGCGTACTTGTAGGCCTCGATCAGGAACCCGAACTTCTCATAGGCCTGCTCGTGGCTGAGCCCGATCACCTTCATCACCCGCTCCTGGATGTCGGGCCGGTGGATGCGGATCGAGCCCGAGCCGAGCTCGTTGCCGTTGAGCACCAGGTCGTAGAGCTGGGCGATCACCTGGCCCGGGTCGCTCTCCAGGAGGTCGAGGTGCTCGGGGTTCGGCATGGTGAACATGTGGTGGCGCGGCGCCCAGCGCTTGCGATCGGGGTCCCACTCGAAGAGCGGGAACTGGCGCACCCAGAGGAACGCCCAGCGGTTCGTGGTGTCGACCGGCTCGAGCCCGCAGAAGCGTTCGCCCCGCAGCAGCGGCTGGCCGAGCTGGGCGCGCAGCACTCCCAGAGCCTTGAGCGTCGGCTCCCAGGGCCCGCTGGTGAACAGCACCGCGTCGCCCCTCCGCGCCCCGGCGCGGGCGAGGAACTCGTCGAGCTGCTCGCCGGGAAAGATCACCTGCTGCTTCGCGCGGTCGGCCTCGGTGACCTTGAAGAACGTGAGCCCGCCCGCGCCGGCCTCCTTGACCACGTCCTCGTACTTCCTGAGCTGGGTGCCCGAGATCTCGGCGCCGCCGGGAACCACCAGCGCCGCCCCGACACCGCCCTCGGCCTTGGCGCCGTTCGCGATCACGTTTCGCGGCGAGCGCGCGCACGCCTCGGACACGTCCACCAGCTCGAGCCCGAAGCGCACGTCCGGCTTGTCCGAGCCGTAGCGGCTCATCGCCTCGCGGAAGGTCAGGCGCGGGAAGGGAAGCTCGAGCTGGACTCCCAGGCACTCGCGCCACAGCGCTTCGAACAGGCCCTCGACGGTGCCGAAGACCTCCTCCTCAGTGACGAAGCTCATCTCCAGGTCGATCTGGGTGTGCTCGGGCTGGCGGTCGGCGCGCAGATCCTCGTCGCGCAGGCAGCGCGCGATCTGGAAGTAGCGGTCGCATCCCGCGATCATGAGGGTCTGCTTGTAGAGCTGCGGCGACTGCGGCAGGGCGTAGAACTTCCCCGGGTGGATGCGGCTCGGGACTACGTAGTCGCGCGCGCCCTCGGGCGTGGGCTTGACCAGCATCGGGGTCTCGATCTCGAGGAAGCTTTGGCTCGAGAGGTGGGCGCGCGCGGACTGGCAGGCGCGGTGCCGGAGCGCCAGCATGCGGGCCAGCTCCGAGCGCCGCAGGTCGAGGTAGCGGTAGCGGAGCCTCAGGTCCTCGTTGGCGAGGTGGATCTCCTCGTTGACCTGGAACGGCAGCGGCTCGGCGCTCGACAGCACCTTGAGCTCCGTGCCTTCGAGCTCGACCTCGCCGGTCGGGAGCTCCGGGTTCACCGACTCCTTTGGCCGCAGCGCCACGCGCCCCCGCACCGCGATCACCCACTCGAGGCCCAGCTCCTCGCCGCGCTCGAGCAGCGCCGCCCCTCCGACCTCGGGGCGCAGCACCACCTGGGTGACCCCGTAACGGTCACGCTGGTCGATGAATGATCGCGGAGCCGGTGCACCCAGCCCATCACCGTGGCCTCGACCCCGGCGTGCGAGCGGTCGAGCTCGCCGCAAGTGTGGCTGCGCCGCCAGTCGCCGAGCCCTTCGAGGACCAGTCCCTTGAGGTGCATCATCGTGAGGGAATCTCCCGGTTCAGCTCGCCGCCGAGCTGCGCCCGCAGCGACGCCTCGAGCCCCGCTCGCGGCACCGTCTCCTGGCTACCGCTCGCCAGGTCCTTGATCACCACCTCGCCGCGCTTCCATTCGTCTTCTCCGAGCAGCACCATGCAGCGTGCGCCGCTCCTTCCGGCGGCCTTCATCTGGGCGCCGAAGGAGCGCGGCTCGGGGTCCCAGTCCACCACGAACTCGCGCCGCAGCTCGCGCACCAGGACCGCGGCGGGCGCGCGCGTCTCGTCCATCGCCACCACGAACACCTTGGCCGGTCCCGGGGGCGGGGCGAAGCCGCGCTGCTCGAGCACCAGGATCACGCGGTCGAGCCCGATCGAGAACCCCACCCCGGGAGTGGGGCTTCCGCCCAGCGCCTCGATCAGGCCATCGTAGCGCCCGCCGCCCCCGAGCGCGCTCTGCCCGGGGCCGAGCGAGCGGTCGTGCGCCTCGAACGCCGTGCGGGTGTAGTAGTCGAGCCCGCGCACCAGGCCGTGGTCGATCTCGTGGCGGATGCCGAGGGCGTCGAGCGCCTGGAGAACCGCCGCCCAGTGCGCGCGGCTCTCCTCATCGAGCGAGTCGAGCATGCGCGGCATCGGACCCAGGTCGCCGCCCTTGCCGGCGAGGAGGTCGAGCTCGGCCGGATCCTTGGTGTCGAGCACCCGCAGCGGATTCGAATCGAGGCGCGCCTGCGAGTCGGCGCCGAGCCGATGACGGACCGGCTCGAGCCAGGCGCGCAGCCGCTCGCCGTAGGCCCGCCTCGACTGGGGCGTGCCCACGCTGTTGATCGCCACCGTGAGGTCGCGAAAGCCCCACGCTTCGAAGAGGTCCACGAACAGCGCGATGATCTCGACGTCGGCGGCCGGCGCGACAGTGCCGATGATCTCCGCGCCGATCTGGTAGAACTGCCGGTAGCGGCCCTTCTGGGGCCGGCCGTAGCGGAACATCGGCCCCATGTACCACAGCCGGTGGCAGCGCCCCGCGCCGCCCATCGCGTGCTCGAGGTAGGCGCGGGCTACAGGTGCCGTGCCCTCGGGGCGCAGCGCCAGGTCGCGCCCCTTGAGGTCCTGGAACCGGTACATCTCCTTCTGGACCACGTCGCTCGACTCCCCCGAGGTGCGCGCGAACAGCTCGTAGTCCTCGAACAGCGGCGTGCGGATCTCGCGATAGGCGTAGCGCGCGAGCACGTCGCGTGCCCGTGATTCGGCCCACTGCCAGCGCTCGAGCTCGTCGGGCAGGAGATCGCGCGTGCCGCGCGGCGCCTGGTGCTTGAGGGCCATCGCCTATCTTGCCGGGGCGGAGCGGCCCCGGCTCGCGTCGTCCGAGCCGATGCGTGCGGTCATGACCGATCAGCCGCGAACGCTCTGAGGTAGGCGAATTGCGCCAGAGCCAACCCGGCCGCGTCGGCCAGCAGGTCGAAGGCGCTCGACTGGCGGCCCGGGATGAACGACTGGAAGTATTCGTCCGACGTCCCGACCACGACGCCACACGAGATCGCCACCAGGGCCGCCGAGAGCGGACGCCGCATGCGGCCGGTGGCGCGCCAGGCGCGCGCGAGGAGGACGCCCAGCCCCAGGTACTCGATCAGGTGATAGACCTTGTCCGCGTTGGGGAATCGAATCGGCGGCTGCAGATTCGGCTGAGCGCTCAGGAAGATGATCACGGTGATGTAGGCGAGCACCGGCAGCCAGTAGAGAATGAACTTCCGGAAGAAGCGCTCCGGTGGCCGGCGCGTCATGGTCCTCCTCGTGGTGAAGCCCGGCGCTTCGGGGACAGCCAGCGCGCGCGGGCGTCCAGGGCCGCTGCGACGGCGTCAAAGCGGGGCAGAATAGCATGGGCGCCGAGGAGGGCGCCACGGAACGGCCGAGCGGCGCGAGCGGAATCGAGTGGCCCGGGCACAAGGCAAAGCAGCACCCGATCAACTCCGATACACTGGGGCCCGTGAATCCAGCAGGCACACTCTCGGGAATCATCTTCGACATGGACGGCGTCCTCGTCGATTCGGAGGCCTTCATTGCCGCCGCCGCCATCGAGATGTTTCGCGAAACCTACGGGCTCCAAGTGACACGGGACGGCTTCGCCCCCTTCGTCGGAACAGGAGAGGATCGGTTCATCGCCGGCGTCGCCGAGCTGCACGGCATCAGGGCCACGCTGCCGCGCGACAAGCAGCGCACCTACGCGATCTACCTGAAACTCATCAGGGGAAAACTCCGGGCCCTGCCCGGGGCGATCGAGTTCGCCCGTGCATGCCGCGAGCGCGGTCTCAAGATCGCGGTGGCCACCAGCGCCGACCGGATCAAGCTCGAGGGAAACCTGCGCGAGATCGGCTTGCCCGCAGCGACCTTCGACGCTGTGGTCACCCGATCCGCAGATCTTCGTGCTCGCCTCGGAACGGCTGGGACTCCCGCCGCGGCGCTGTCTCGTGATCGAGGACGCGCCGAACGGGCTCAGGGCGGGCAAGGCGGCGGGCTGCCATTGCCTGGGGATCACGACCACCTTCGGCGCTGATGAGCTGCGCGCCGCCGGGGCCGACCTCACCGCCCCCGATCTTTCCGCCGTTCCGCCCGAGATCGTGCGGGAACGAAGGCTCCCGTTGACGGGCGCGCCCCGTGCCTCATGACTCGTTCCGACGACCTGTACTCGCTTCCTCCCGACCTTCCCGTCCCCGCCGACGACGGAGCTTGCGCGCACCTTCGCGGCATGAAGCTGCCGCCTCTCGAGCTTCGCTCGACCCGCGACCGGCTGGTCGACCTCTCGGCGCTCCGCGGTCCGACCGTGGTGTACGCCTACCCGCGCACCGGGCTGCCCGACCGCGATCCACTGCCGGGCTGGGACCAGATCCCGGGAGCGCGCGGCTGTACACCCCAGTCGTGCGCGTTCCGCGACCATCACGCCGA
>VBOT01000097.1:0-1254 GCA_005893225.1 Candidatus Eiseniibacteriota bacterium | reverse complement strand
ACCAGCGCGAGGCGGCCGAGCGGCTGGAGCTGCCCTTCGAGCTTCTGAGCGACGAGGACCTGGCCCTGACGAGGGCGCTCGGGCTGCCAACCTTCGAGATCGCGGGCCTCACGCTGCTCAAGCGCTTCACTTGGATCGTGCGCGACGGCGCGATCGAGCACGTCTTCTACCCGGTGTTCCCGCCGGACAGGAACGCGGAACAGGTGATCGCGTGGCTTGGGGAACGAGCGAAATCGACGGGGCGGTGACCCGTCCTGGCCCAGCTGATAAGCCCTATTCCCGGACGTTCTCCGCCGCAGCTATCGGCCTGTTGAACGCCACACTACGTGTCTCCTGTTGCCAAAGACAACGCACCTCACAGTCTCAGGGACTCTGACCGTATAGTTGAAAGACCCTGAAAGTTCCCGACGCGCCGGAACCAGCACCAGCTTCATGCAGAGCGTATCAGCCTGGACTTCGGTAACCATCCTCTCCACGGCAAGCGCACTGTGAAACGCCAGTCCGCTGACCTGCAGCGACGTGACGCCCTCGCTCACCTTTTCTGTAAGGGCGAAGTTCTGGACGTCCGCGTATTCGAGCACCATCCTCCGTCCCCACGTGCACGAAAACGTTAGAAGTCCCAACAAGACAACACGCGGGATGAGCGCAATTTTCTTCATCGTAGTTCGCGTAGAGACCCCCGAGTCGAATCGGCGACGCTCACCGTCATCGAGCATCTTACCCGTGCCCGCACAAACCGGCGCCGGATCCCCCTTCAGCGGAACAGACGCACGCCGGTAGCCTTGAACGCCGCATAGACCTCGAGCCCGAGCGCCAGGCGGAGCTGCTCGGCCGCCGGGCGCGTCAGCTCCACCACGAGCGGCGGCCGGGTCGCGAGGCTGACCCTCAGCCTCTCGCCCCCCGGCGGCTCGGGCTGGATGTCCTCCACCGCGCCCCGCAGCACGTTCTGCGCGCTGCCGCTCGGAGGCGCAAGCGAGAGCGTTATCTCGCGCGGGTCCACGACCGCGAACACGTCGCTCTCGAGCTCGGACCCCGACGCCACGATCTCGCCCCCATCGGCCACGAGGCGCGTGACGCCGTGCTCCCTGGCGCGCACCCGGGCCCGGATCAGGTTGATGCCCAGAAAATCTGCCACGTAGCGCGAGCGCGGCCGATGCAGCAGCTCGTCCCGCGCTCCCTCCTGACTGATGCGCCCGGACTCGAGCACCGCGATCCGCTCGCCGAACGCCAGCGCCTCGGTGGGGCTGTGGGTCA
>VBOT01000211.1 GCA_005893225.1 Candidatus Eiseniibacteriota bacterium | reverse complement strand
ACGACTTCCTTTAACATAGGCGGTCAGTACATCTTCTCCAGCCGCGTGGGCGGCGTGGTGGGCCTCAGCGGATCTGGCGGAGCTTCTAACCTGTACATCGGTGTTACCCTCACCTACTAGGGCCCACGGCAGCAAAGAACACAGGCCAGCGTTCTAGGGCGCGCTGGCCTGCAGGTTTTCTAGTAGCACGCAGATGCACGGTTAGGGCTGTGTCACAGGCCAGCGGTCGACGTATTGCTGCAGCGCCTGGTCGGCGGCATGGGCGAGCCCGAAGAATCCCCCTACGGCACGGCCTGTGACATCCGCGTAGGAGATCCGCCTGGTGGCGATAACCATCATGCGCAGACGCAGCGTGACGAATGCTTCCGGGGGACCTGACGGCGGCTCTTCGGGAACAAACGTCCCCTCATGGTCCAGGTCCGAGCGAATGATGCGGCCGGTAATCACAACATCCGCCCCGAGTTGGTGCGCAAGCGTCTCGTTGGAAGCGAGGGTGGTCAGATCTGTGGGCCGCAGCCCAACCTCGCGGAGCGCGGTCTCCATCTGTGCAACGGGGACGACCTGAACGCCCTTCCGAGACAGCAGCGCGATCAGCCTGGTCGCAGCGAACCTGGCGAGATCGTCCCGCAGATCGACCTCATCCGTGAAAGCGACAGCAACCACCACGGAAACTGTCTGCGCTCCGACCGGCTGCCGAACGGTCAAGAGCGACAGGGCCAGCGCCCCCACGGCCATCAAAGCGATGACGGGGCGAAGCCAGCGTCCTAGGCGTTGCGCTTCTTGACGATGGTCCACGTCATCCCATCCCATTTCACAAGGTCGCCGACTTCGACTTGCTGATAGAAGTACCCGGGCACCTGATATTCGACTGAGTTGATTACGATGAGAAAGTAATGGCCGAATGAATCAATTCGCTTCGCTTCTATCCATCCGACGACCTCGGTCGGCTCGTCCGCTCCTCCGCAAGAGGGGATCGCCTGAGCCAACGTAGTCGCCAGAACAACCAGTAAGACTGCCCTCAGCATCGTACCCTCCACAATCTAATACTGATTCCCGCTGGTGTTTAGTTCCCGTCGTCAGGCGAGTAACCTTGTTGCTGGAAGGCTTCCAAAACGCCAGGAAATAAGACTTCCCGGCCGATTGACCCCGGCCGGGAAGTCCCCATTGCAGGGCTGACCTTAGTACGAGTAGGTCAGCTGGACCCGGTAGAAGTAGTCGGTGGGAGCACCGTTGAGCTGCAGGTTGAAATAGTTGAGGCTCAACGTCGTGTTCGCCGCCAACGAGTAGCCGAGCGAAGCGTAATACTCTTGGACGGACTGTCCAGCAGTGATCGTCTGGTTGCCGCTCTCATAAGAGAACGTACCAGAGAGGCTCGGGCTAATCTTCATTTCCAGCGCCGCGCCCCAGCCCGTGAAGTTCCAGGCTACATAGTCGTAGTCTCCGACCTCGGTCGACGCGCCGGTCTGCCATGGGATCTGCACAGCAGCAGACGAGCCGTACCCCTTGTACCACGCTGTCAGAGTGGGTGACATCATCGACATGCCCATTGAGGACAGATCCAGGGCCGCCCAACCAATCCAAGCGTTAGAGCTGGCGGCGGCATTGGGGCTGAAGGTGGCATACGCCGCACCGAGGCTCAGACCTGGGAACAGGTCCCCAGCAAGGTCTACCTGATACCCTGTGTCGCTCGTGTTGGCTGCGCCGGTGGCGGTACCTACAGTGCCGCCAGCCGCGGTCACCTTCACTGTGGTGACGGCCGCGTTACGGCGCTGCATGATACCGGACAGGCCCACCTTCCAGCCCGCAAGCATGTCGGTCTCGACACGGGCCGTGTAAATGTCCATCGCGCCACCATTCGAGAAGGGTACCGTGGTGGTCTCGCGCCAGTCGGCTATCTCGAAGCTGAAACCACCCCAGCTGCCGCTGGCCTTCAGGCCATCAGCCACGCCGACCGGAGAGAAGATGTCGGCGTTGCTGGGATCGTACAGCAGACCGTACCCAGACCAGCCGACACCTGAAAGGGTATAAGCCTGCTGGCCCAGTCGCCAGTTCACACCGTACACATCCTTGAGGTCCAGGTAGGCGTAGTCGAATCCAACCACCTGGAACGCAGTTGGACTCGTGAGGTCAAAATCGAACCGAAACTGGCGAGAGTTAACACCACAGTCGGCTGGTGCGGGCGGCGCCGCGCATGCTAGAAAGGTGCTTCCGCCTCCGCCGAAGGATGCCCGCGCAACTGCTGTCACGTTCCCACCGGCATTACCAGTGAAGGTCAGCCGGTTGCGGTAGCGGGTACTCGGAGCGCCGCCGCCGCTTTGAGCGAAGACGTTGTAGCGGAAGCGTACATCGCCTTTGACTGCAACGTTCGTCGTTTTTGTCTTGAGTGCGGTCAGCTCTTCCTCGACCGCCGTGACCCGGACCCCGAGAGCCGCCAGTTCAGCGCGGAACTCGTTGACGAGCCGCTGGATGGTCTGCACGTCGGCCCGGGTGACCTGCGGCGCCGTCGGCGCAGGTGCCGTCGGCGTGGGAATCTTAATGGCCTCGATGCGCGCCAGGATTCTAGCGACAATCATGGCCACCTCGTACCGGGTTACTCCCCGATCGCCCTTGAAGGTACCATCCGGAAAGCCTTCGATGATGCCCTTCGCGGCGAGCTCAGCGATCGCGTCGAACGCCCAGTGATCCGTCGGGACGTCCGCAAACGGCTGAGCAAATGCAGGAGAGACAACCGCGAGCACGAGGATCGCTGCAACTGAAACTGCGAGTGTCCTCATCTGCTCGTTACCCCCTTGAGTTGGTAATCAAGCCTCCGGCCAGGCCGCGTGCAAACGAGTATCCATGTTTTCTCTCTGCTGCAACGATGGCCGTCGGCTCACTGCCGCCTACCGTCTGGCAACGGCGAATAATACGGATTTGGCGCCCCCTTCCCCCGCCTGGATGCCGTGGTTTCGAACGGTAGGTGACACTTTGAACAATGGTCCAACTCCCTACTCCGCTCCGGGCTAGAATCCTCCCCTGATCTTACACGCGGCCTGGATCGGGACCATGTTTTGCCGCACTTAATCTTCCTGTTTCCAGAAACCGCTCCAAAATAATGACCGCCGCGTAGTCATCGTACGGCTCAGGTGGGACCTGCATGGACAGCGGCAGCAGCCGCCGCCACCCACGTGGCGGGTGGTCGGCAAAGTACCGGCGCCGGGCCATCAGACTGGTGCCAATTTCCTGGATCATGGCGACGGGGATCCCCGGCAGTTCATTAGCGACAAGGCGACGGATTTCTTCGCGACCGGTTTTGTCACCGACGATGACCTGGGTGACTCGATACCGATCACACCACTCTCGCAGCACTGATGCCAGGTTCGTGGTCGAAACGACCGCACGATTGAGAACGAGGTTGTCGTCACCGACTATGACACCACATTTTTCTCGACCAGGGTCAATGGCAAGAATCCGCATCAATGGACCACAAACCGAACTGAGATTACCGCCCAGGCATCGATCGGCTGCCCATCGCGTGAGGCAGGTGCGAACCTCCACTTGACGGCCGCGTTGACCGCAGCCTCATCAAGCACCCGGAAGCCGGACGATTCAACGACGTTCACCTGCCCCGCGGATCCATCGGACTGCACCAGAATCCGCAGCACGACGCGCCCCTGTGCTGCGTCAATCCGCAACTGCGGCGTCAGGATCGAGTGATCGAGCGTCACGCGGTAGCCTTCGGCCGGATAGCCGGCGACTGGGGTGAGCAAGACCGGCGGTGTGAGCACTGGCGCACGACCCGATTCCCTCACAGGAACTGCCGGCTTCTCCGCAAGAGGCTGCTCTCCAGCCGGCGATGGTCTGGAGGGATCCTCACGCTTGCCGATCTGACCCTTCCCGCTGGGAACCCGCACCCCAGACTCAGGCATCACCGGCGGCGCCAATGGGCCAAGGTGGACCAGATGGTGAGGCGCGACGGGCCGCCGGGCCGGGGCAGCGGTCCCTGGGCTGGATACCTGCGCCCGAGGAGACGCCATGCCGATTTCCCCCCCACCGCCCTCCTCGGCCGCAGTCGGAGCGGAGGGGCGATCGGGCCGTACCTGCCGTCCGTGAGGAGTGAGCCACACCAGCATCAAGAATCCCGCGCCGGCGAACGCGACGAACAACACGGCTCTACGCACGGCTAGAACCTCTCAGCAAACGCGATGAACACGGTCCGACCCGGAGCCGGATAACCCGCGATCGGCTCATACTGTACATCACCGACGTTGTCCACGCCGATCTGCCACTGGCCTCGCTCCGGCGCCCCGAGCGCGAATCGCAGATTGGTCACGAGGTAGCCAGGCATGTCCACACGGGCGAAGCTCGCCGGATCAACGTCGGGACGGTTCCCCACGTACGTGGCCAGGGCGCTGAGGGTGCCGCCGGCGACCTGCACATGCAAGGCGGCGGACCCAGTCAAGAAGGGAACACGCAGCAGCTGTGCGCCCGTACTCTCGTCAACGGCACGCGTGGCAGTGACATTGATCACACCGCCAAGGCGCGGCGCGAGGCGCCCGGCCAACTCCAGGGAGCCGCCGGTGATTGTGGCGCGGGCAATGTTTTGGGGCACGAATGAGGCATCGGG
>VBOT01000096.1 GCA_005893225.1 Candidatus Eiseniibacteriota bacterium | reverse complement strand
CGGAACGGCAGCCAGGAGCTGTCGCGGCGCGAGCAGTCGATCGCGCTCGAGTTCACCCGGATCGAGCCCCGGGACAGCACCTTCGAGGCCTTCAAGAACTTCTCCATCGAGGAGGACTACAGCCGCTACGGCAAGCTCGACTGGTACGTCACCGGGTTCGACGTGACGGAAACCCTCGGCGCGCGCTCGGCCGACAGCCTCGACTACTTCGTGCGCTTCGCCTCGGACGAGCGGGGCGAGAACTACTACGAGTATCGTTCCCCGCTTCCCTCGTCGGGCCTGGAGCACGGTCTCAACTGGCAGGAGGTCAGCCTCGACCTGACCGAGCTCTCCAGTCTGAAGCTGGACCCGCGCTTCCCCCAGAGCGAGCCGATCTATTTCAAGCAGGTTAGACCGGGTCATCCGAGCGACACGCTGATCGTCAGGGGACGGCCGTCGTTCACGCGGCTGAGGCGCATCTCGGTCGGGCTCGCCAACCGGGCTGCGGCGCGCACCTTCGCCTCGGGGCAGCTGTGGTTCAACGAGCTGCGCGCCACCGACGTGGCGAAGGACGCGGGCCGGGCCCAGCGAGTCCAGGTGAGCGGGCGCATGGCGAACCTGTTCCAGTACAGCCTGGGCTGGAACGGGCGTGACGCCGACTTCCTGAGCGTGGGCGAGAACCGCGGCACCGGGAACAGCGTGGATGGGCTCTCGCTGTCGGGGAGCCTCGACCTCCACCGCTTCTTCGAGGCGACGGGAATCGTCCTTCCGGTGTCGTTCAACTTCTCGCAGAACCGTTCCCGGCCGCGGTTCTCGGCCGGCGACGACGTGGTACGGAGCGGCGCCCAGTCGGCGGCCAGCGAGACCTTCGGGGACTCGCGCTCCTGGTCGGCGAGCTACTCCCGCAACTGGAGCGAGCGATCCAACCCGTTCCTGCGCTACACGATCGGAGGGATCAGCGCCAACGCCAACACTCAGAACGCCCACAACCATGGCCCCACCGGGGCCGACCGCGGCCGCGCGGTCTCAGGGACGGTCAACTACAACATCGCGCCGCGCTCCCTGCTCGCGATCGGGCTGCCCGGCACCAAGCTCCGGATCTATCCGCTGCCCGAGCGCTTCTTCTGGAACTACAGCGTCGACTCGCGGTCCAGCCAGACGGCCGACCGCAACCGCGACAACGGCCAACTGATCCCGCGCAGCTCGATCGATGGCCGGGCGGCGAGGGTGTCCTTCGGGGCCGACACGCGGCCGGTCGAGCTCTTCCACCATCATTTCGAGGGGCTTCGTAACCTGGCGCTTCCAGGCGGACAGGTCGGCTTCATCAACTTCGGCCGCATGGTGAGCTGGAACCAGACCATGGACAGCCGCTACTCGCTGAATCGCGGCACGTGGCTCAGGCCACAGCTGAGCTGGAACTCGCGCTACGCTCAGGACAACGGGCCCGAGATCTCGCCGGCGCTCGACATCAAGCAGATCAACAACGGGCAGTCCGTCAACATGAAATGGGATTTCCCATTCGATGGCCTGGTCCCGCGCGCGCCGGGGATCGTGATGCCGGCGGGTGAGCCCGGGGGACGCTCGCCGGCCGACAGCGCGCGGTCGTCCGCCTCGAAGCCGGCGACGTGGAGGGCCCTGCTCTCCCGGCTCGGCACCATCTCGACCGACGGCACGATCGACTGGTCGAGCTCCTATTCCCGGCTGTCCGGGATTCCGAACTTCTTCTACCTGGCCGGGCTGTCGGGCAATCCCGGGATCGGCGGGTCGCGCCCGCGGATGTCGGAACGGTTCGGGAACCAGAGCACCAGGGGCTTCAACTGGCGGGGCGGCGCCCACGGCCGCCTGGCGCTGGGACTCGGAGCCACGATCCAGACCCAGGCGGAGCTCTCGTCGCGGCTCTCGAATACCAACCAGGTGGAGCGGCGCGAGGACTCCTCCCGCTTTCCCGACCTCACGGTCGATTACGGCCGGGTGGCCGACGCGCTCCAGCTCAAGCGCGTGATGCAGAACCCGCGGCTGCGCACCGCGTACAACCGCTCGCAGACCGTCGAGTACGTGAGTCGGAACGAGAAGAGCCGGATCGCAACCAGCAGCCAGTGGCAGCCGATGCTGGGGCTCGCCGGAGACCTCAAGAACGGCACGCGCCTGGAGATGAGCGTCGAGCGGCGCAACACCAGGACGGAGGCGCTCCAGTTCGGCAGCTCGATCACGAACGATCGCAACACCGACGTCAACCTGAGCGTCAACCGCTCCTACAGCCAGGGCCAGAAGGTCAACTTCCTGGGGCGCGAGAGTACCGTGCGCAGCTCGGTGAACCTGGGGCTCACCGCGGTCTACTCGCGGCAATCGGGCGAGACCATCCAGACCCAGGACCAGCGGACGCGGTTGCCGGTCAAGAACGACCGGCTGTCGCTGAACGGCACCGGGTCCTACGGATTCAGCAGCAACGTGACGGGCAACCTGGTCCTGGGCTTCGGGCAGGACCGCGACCTGGTGAGGGACATCATTCACCGCAACGTGCGCGTGGAGCTGCGGGCATCGTTCACCTTCTGAGGCCGTGTCCGCGGGCTCGGCACGCGTGGAGCCCCCTCGCCCGGCTGGCGGCGGGGCTCGTGGCCCTGGCCCTCGCACCCGCCTCGTGCTCGCCGGACCTCCGCGTCGACGGAGCGCGGGCGTACGCTCGGGTGGCCCACCAGGTCGCGGCGGGGCCGCGGATCCCGGGAACCCCCGGTCACGAGGCCGTGCGAACCTGGCTTCTCTCCGAGCTCGGACGCCTGGGCGGCCGGATCGAGCGCCAGAGCTTCACCGACACGACGACCGGGCGCCGCCTCGAGCTCGAGAACATCGTCGCCCGCTTCGGCCCCACGGCCGGGCGCCGGATCGCGCTCCTCGCCCACTGGGACAGCCGCCCCTGGTGCGACGAGGACCCGGACAGCGCGCGTCGGAACGAGCCGCTGCCGGGCGCCAACGACGGCGGCTCGGGCGTGGCCGTGCTGCTCGAGGTCGCGGAGCTCATGAGCAGGCGCTCCCCGCCGGTGGGGGTGGACCTGGTGCTGCTGGACGGCGAGGACCA
The DNA here is from genome assembly GCA_005893225.1 of Candidatus Eiseniibacteriota bacterium. Classification (GTDB taxonomy): domain Bacteria; phylum Eisenbacteria; class RBG-16-71-46; order RBG-16-71-46; family RBG-16-71-46; genus WS-3. Next base: position 8,479 of record VBOT01000096.1, on the reverse strand, counting down.
GGGGAGGAGCCCGCACGCGGAGCAGTACTGCCTCGGGGCGCGCTTCTTTGCCGCCCGGCTGGCTTCGGGGACGGCCGGCGAGGCCCGGCCGGTTGCCGCCTTCCTGTTCGACATGGTGGGGGATCGCGACCTCGACATCTATCCCGAGGTCCAATCGAGCGAGCGCGCCGCCAACCTGGTCGCGCTGGTGCAGGACGGGGCGCGCGCCACCGGGGCGCGACACTTCCACACCCGACCCCGCTACACGCTCACCGACGATCACGTGCCCCTGCTCGAGGCCGGGGTTCCGGCGGTGGACATCATCGACTTCGACTACCCGGCCTGGCACACGCACCTGGACCTTCCCGACCGCGTCTCGGCCGAGAGCCTGGCGGAGGTGGCCCGGGTGGCGGCCTGGATCGCGTACCGGAGTCCCATCGCCCGCCCGTAGGCGGGGCCCCCGGGGATCCGCCGCGCCCCTACCGGGCCAGCCCCAGGGGCTCCTGAGGCACCCCAAGGTACCGCCGGGAGCCCTACCGAATTGGCTCCTAGGCGCTTCGGGGCGCTGCCGGCCGGGGGGGACTCCCGCCGGCCCAGCTCCTTTGAGACTTAAGACTTGCGCGGCATCGTTACCTTTTGTAAGGTGCGCCTCTAGGAGTGGGGCAGGTGCGACCACTCCGTTTTTTGTCTTGATCCGGGGTCGATTTTGGAAGTCCGAGAAGAAGTGCGCCAGCTGGCCGAGCCCCTCGCCGAGGATTCAGGCTTCGAGGTGGTGGACGTGGAGCAGGTCTTCCTCGGACGGCATCGGGTGATCCGGGTGCTCCTCGACAAGCCGGGGGGTATCACGGTGGGAGACTGCGCCCGGTTCAGCCGGCGGCTCTCGGATTGCCTGGACATGAACCAGACCGTCACGGGGAGCTACCAGCTCGAGGTCAGCTCGCCGGGCATCGAGAGGCCGCTCAGGACGCTGGAGGCGGTGCAGCGGTTCTCGGGACAGCGCGTGGCCCTGGCCACGCGAGAGCCGCGCGAAGGGCGCCGGCACTACGAGGGGATGTTGCTGGGTGCGGAAGACGCCCGCGTCGGGGTTCGCACCGACGACGGCGTGGACCATTGGTTCGAGTGGGCCGAGGTGAAGGCGGCCCGCCTGGTGGTGGATCCGTGGGCGCGTCTGAGGAAGCTCCCGGGCCAGAACGGTCCGAGCGGGCGGCGCCGCCGTGAGGTCCGGGCGCAGGAGCGACCGCGGGGAGGAGAGGGATGAACAACGAGATTCTGGATGCGCTGAGCCAGATCACGCGCGAGAAGAGCGTGGACCGGGCTCTGCTCATCGAGACGCTCGAGGCCGGCCTGGCGAGCGCGGTGCGCAAGAAGTACGGCGCCACCGCAGACGTGGAGGTCAAGTTTTCCAACGACACCGGCGCGATCATCGTGGCGATCCGCAAGACGGTGGTGGACAACGTCGAGGATCCGGCCCTCCAGCTCACGCTCGAGGAGGCGCGGGCCTACCAGCCGAACGCCGGCGTCGGGGATGTGCTTACCTTCCCGCTGCCGATCGCGGAGTTCGGGCGCAACGCCATCCAGACCGCCAAGCAGGTGCTGATCCAGCGGGTCCGGGAGGCAGAGCGCGACCGGGTGTTCAAGGAGTACTCGGACAAGATCGGGACCTTGGTGCGGGGCGTCGTGCAGCAGGTCGATCGCGGCAACGTCATCGTCAAGCTCGACCACTCGGAGGGATTCCTTCCGGCGCGCGAGCAGATCGCGCGCTCCTATCATCGCCAGGGGGAGTACGTGCGCGCGGTGGTGATCAACGTGGACAAGTCGGCGAAGGGGCCCCAGGTGATCCTGTCGCGGACCCACCCGGACTTCCTGCGCCGGCTGTTCGAGAGCGAGGTGCCCGAGATCGCCGAGGGGATCGTCGAGATCAAGGCGGTGGCCCGCGAGGCCGGCGCGCGCTCCAAGATCTCGGTGTACTCCACCGATCCGCGCGTCGACGCGGTGGGCTCGTGCGTGGGGCTCAAGGGATCGCGGGTGCAGAGCATCGTGCGCGAGCTTGGCGGCGAGCGCATCGACATCGTTCCGTGGTCCCAGGACCCCACGGTGTTCGTGTCGCGGGCCCTGTCTCCGGCCCGGGTGATGGACGTGCGGGTGAACGAGGCGGAGAAGCGCATGTACGTCGTGGTGGCCGACGACCAGCTCTCGCTCGCGATCGGCAAGGGCGGCCAGAACGCCCGGCTGGCGGCCCGCCTCACCGGCTGGAAGATCGACCTGAACTCGAAGAGCGAGGAAAAGAAGCGGCAGGAGCTCCAGCGCGCGAGCCGCATCGAGATCGAGAAGCTCGAGCTCGGCGAGGCCACCACCGAGAAGCTCATCTCCGCCGGGATCGAGACGGTGCAGGAACTGGTCGACGCACCGCTCGCAAAACTGGTGGAGATCCCGGGGATCGGTGAGAAGACGGCCGAGAAGCTCTTGACCGTCGCCCAGGAATACCTGGCCGCCCACCCGCCGGCCCCCGCGCCGAGCGAGCTCGAGTTCACCCCCGAGATGGAGGCGGCGCCGGAGGGCGCGGCGGCCGAGGCGGCGGTGGCCGAGGCGGCGGTGGCCGAGCCGGCGGTGGCCGAGCCGGCGACGGCCGGAGTGAAGACGCCGAGTGCCGAGGCAGGGGAGGCGGCCGCGACCGGCGGGGCCGCCGACAGCGAGGGCTCGCCCCGGGCGGTCCAGGATCCGGCGCCGGCAGCGCCGCTCGAGGCTTCGACCGATGGAGAGAACCGTGTCTGAGGCGGCGGCCAAGAAACTGCGCGTCTACGAGGTGGCGAAGGACCTCGGCATGTCCAGCGAGGCGGTGCTCCAGATCGTGCGGAGGCTGGGGGTCGAGGTCAAGAACCACATGAGCACCCTGCTGCCGGAAACGGTGGCGAAGGTGCAGGCCGAGATGGCCCACGAGAAGTCCGCGGTGCGGGAGGAGCAGGCACGCAAGCACGAGCAGGAGCTGCAGCGCGCCCGCGAGGAGCGGGCCCGGGTGGCCGCGGCGGCCCAGACGGCCTCGGCGGCGCCCGCCCGCCCGGATGCGCCGGCGCGCCCGGGCGTCTCCGCGGTGCGCCCGGCCGAGCCGCGGGGCCTGAGGAGACGGGACCGCAAGAAGAAGAAGATCGTGGACGAGAAGCTCGTCCTGGAGAGCGTCCGCAAGACGCTCGCCAGCCTCGACCAGGGCGGTGCGCGCCGGCGCCACCGCCGGCGCGACGGCGAGGACGGCGAGGTGGCGGTCGAAGAGGCGAAGGTCATCCGGGTCACGGAGTTCATCACCGTGGCGGAGCTCGCGAACCAGATGGAGGTCAGGCCGCAGGAGGTGATCACCACCTGCATGCGGCTGGGGCTCATGGCCACCATGAACAAGCGGCTCGACAAGGATTCGATCGTCGCGGTCGCCGACGAGTTCGGCTTCGAGGTCGAGTTCGTCTCGGAGTACGGCGAGACCGAGCCCGAGGCGGTCCAGGAGGCGGTGGAGGAGGACCTGCTGCCGCGCGCCCCGGTGGTGACGGTGATGGGGCACGTGGACCACGGCAAGACCTCGCTGCTCGACTACATCCGCAAGACCAACGTGATCGCCGGCGAGTCGGGCGGCATCACCCAGCATATCGGCGCCTACGACGTCGAGCTACCCGACGGCAAGAAGATCTGCTTCCTCGACACGCCCGGCCACGAGGCCTTCACCGCCATGCGCGCGCGCGGCGCCCAGGTGACCGACATCGTGGTGCTGGTGGTCGCCGCCGACGACCGCGTGATGCCGCAGACCATCGAGGCGATCGATCACGCCAAGGCGGCCGGCGTGCCGATCGTGGTCGCGATCAACAAGATCGATCTCCCCACGGCTCGACCCGACCTGGTCAAGCAGGAGCTCGCGGGCCACGGGGTGGTGGTCGAGGAGTACGGCGGCAAGAACGTGTGCGTCGAGATCTCGGCCAAGAAGGGCACCCACGTCGACCGCCTGCTGGAGATGATCCTGCTCTCGGCCGATCTGCTCGACCTCAGGGCGGATCCCGCGCGGCGCGCCAAGGGCGTGGTGCTCGAGGCCCGGGTGGAGCAGGGGCGAGGCGTGGTCGCGAGCGTGCTGGTGCAGAACGGCACGCTGCGCGTCGGCGATCCCTTCGTGGCGGGGCAGCAGTACGGCCGGGTGCGCGCGCTGTTCGACGAGCGCGGCCGCGGGATGCGCGACGCCGGGCCCTCCACCCCGGCCGAGGTGCTGGGCTGGACCGGCACGCCGGCGGCCGGCGACATCTTCCTGTCGTTCGAGGACGAGCGCGAGGCGCGCGACATCGCCGGCAAACGCCAGGCCCTGCACCGCGAGCACGAGTTCCGGGCCGCCAAGGCGATCTCGCTCACCGAGTTCCACTCGCAAATGAGCCGCGGCGAGGCGAACGAGCTCAAGCTCATCATCAAGGCCGACGTCGACGGCTCGGTGGAGGCGCTCTCGGAGTCGCTCGCCAAGCTGAGCACCAGCGAGGTGCAGATCCGGACCATCCGGCAGGCGGTCGGCCAGATCACCGAGTCGGACGTCCTGCTGGCGGCGGCCTCGGGGGCGATCGTGGTCGGCTTCCACGTGCGGCCGGACGGCCGGGCGCGCGAGCTCGCCGAGCGCGAGAAGGTGGAGATCCGCCTCTACGACATCATCTACAAGGCGGTCGAGGACGTGAAGCAGGCGCTCGAGGGGCTGCTGAAGCCGGAGTTCCGGGAGGTCGTGCTCGGGTCGGCGGAGGTGCGCCAGGTGTTCAAGCTCTCCAAGTCCGGCACGGTGGCGGGCTGCATGGTGACGTCGGGGAGCGTGCCGCGCTCGGCGCGGGTGCGGCTGGTGCGCGACGGGACCTCGGTGTGGGCCGGGAGGATCGGCTCGCTCAGGCGCTTCAAGGAGGACGTGCGCGAGGTCACGAGCGGGTTCGAGTGCGGCATCGGCCTCGAGGGCATGAACGACCTGAAGGTGGGGGACGTCATCGAGGCGTTCACCGTCGAAGAGCTCGCCCGCACCCTGGCTTGAGGGGCGGCGCGGAGCGCCGAAGGCCGAGGAGCGGACGGCCATGTTCGTCGGAATCGTTCGCATCGAGCTGCACCTGCCCGGCGCCGCGTCGCTCAAGGACAAGCGCTCGGTGGTGCGCGCGCTGAAGGAGCGCATCCGTACCCGGGTGCACGCGGCCGTCGCCGAGGTCGATCACCAGGACCTGTGGCAGCGCGCCGCCCTGGGGGTCTCGGTGGTTTCCGGGGAGCGGCGGCAGGTGGGCGAGATGCTCCAATCGGTCCGCAACCTGGTGGAGGGGACCCACTCCGCGGAGCTCCTCGACTGGCAAGAACAGCTCCTGTGAAGATCCGCCCCGAGCGCGTGGCGCATCTCATCCGCCGCGAGATCGCCGAGATCCTCTCGAGCCGGCTGCGCGATCCGCGCGTGAGCCACTGGGTGAGCGTGACCGACGTCGAGCTGTCCGGCGACCTGTCGTTCGCGCGCGTCTTCGTGAGCGTCCTGGCGAGCGGCCCGGAGTGCGAGCAGACGCTCGAGGCGCTCGAGCGGGCCACGCCGTTCGTGCGCCGCGAGCTCGCCCCGCGGCTCGGCCTGCGCGAGGTGCCCGGGATCCGCTTCGTCCTGGACCCTTCGATCGAGCGCGGAGCGCGGGTCGAGGACCTGCTGCGCAAGCTCAGCCAGGGCGAGCCGATCGACCCGGAAGGAGAAGAAGGGGAGGAAGCATGAGGGGCTCCCCCGCGGCCGCGGACGAGACCCGATCCGCCGGCCCGGGCGCGGAGGGACGCCGGGCTCCGCCCGGCGAGACCCCCTCGGGCCTGCTGGTGGTGGACAAGCCCACCGGGGTCACGTCGCACGACGTGGTCGAGCGCGTGCGCCGGGGGCTCCGGATCCGCGCCGCCGGCCACCTCGGCACCTTGGATCCAGCGGCCAGCGGGCTCCTGGTCGTGGTGGTCGGGGCCGCCACGCGCTGCGCCACGGTCTGGCAGGGAGGGGAGAAGCTGTATCAGGGCACGCTGCGTTTCGGCGTGGTGACCTCCACTCAGGATCTGACCGGCGAGATCCTGGAGCGGCATCCGGTCGATGGGCTGGAAGAGCAGCGTGTGCACGAGGCGTCGCGCGCCTTCGTGGGTGAGATCGAGCAGGTCCCGCCGATGGTCTCGGCCATCAAGGTCGGCGGCCAGCGTCTCTACCGCCTGGCGCGCCGTGGCGTCGAGGTGAGGCGCGAGCCGCGGCGCGTGAAGGTCTTCACCTGGGAGTGGCTCGACTTCACGCTTCCGACCGCGAGCTTTCGCCTGCGCTGCTCGGGCGGCACCTACGTCCGAACCCTCGCCCACGATCTGGGCGCGCGGCTCGGCACGGGCGCGGCGCTCGAGACGCTGCGGCGGCTGCGGAGCGAGCCGTTCGGACTCGAGCGCTCGCTCGAGTGGAGCGAACTCGAGCGTCTCACCCCGGAGGGCGTATGGGACCGGGGAGGCATCCCGATCGCGGAGGCGCTCTCCGTGCTCCCCGCCGTGAGGCTCGACGGATCCGCGGCCGAGGACATCGGGCACGGCAGGAGCGTCGCGGCGGCACCCGGGGCGGTGCTCAGGTCCGGAGGAGGTCTTCCGCTCGCCCGGGGACCACGATCGGTCGTGCTCGAGGGTCCGGACGGCAGGCTCCTCGGGCTCGGTGAGCTGGTTCAGGGCCAGGGGAGCGGCGCGGGGTTGCTGGCTTGCCCGCACCTGGTGTTCCCCTGGGCGAGGAGCGAGGGGCCGAGGTGAGCGGGCGGGGCGCGAACGGGGCGAGGGGGGCGAGGGGGGCGAGGGGGGCGCTGGGAGCCGCAGGGGCCCGATGACGAGCGCCGTCTCGGTGGGAGCCTTCGACGGGCTCCACCTCGGTCACCGCCAGATCCTCAGCCGCACCATCGCCAGGGCCCGCGAGCGCGCCGGCCGCTCCGTGGTGGTGAGCTTCGATCCGCACCCCGACCTGGTGCTCGCCAAGTCGTTCCAGGCGGTCGCCCCGCTGAGCCCGCTCCCGGAGAAGCGCGAGCGGCTCGCGGTGCTGGGCGTGGACGAGCTCCGGGTGCTGCCGTTCACCCGCGAGCTCGCCTCGCTCGAGCCCGAGGAGTTCGTCGAGCGACACCTCGTACGCCCCCATGCCCTGCATGCCCTGGTGGTGGGCGTCAACTTCGCGCTCGGGCGCGGCCGCTCGGGGAACGTCCCGCGCCTGCGCGAGATCGGGCGGCGCCTGGGCTTCGAGGTCGAGACCGTGCCGCTGCTCGAGATCGGCGGCGATCCGGTGACCAGCACCCGCATCCGGGGTGCGCTCGTGCGGGGCCGCGTGGACGAGGCGGCGCGCCTCCTGGGACGCTGGTACGCCCTGGGGGGCGCCGTGGTCACGGGCGATGCCATCGGGCGCACGCTCGGCGTGCCGACCGCCAACCTCAGGCTCCACGATGAGAAGTTCCTGCCGGCCGACGGCATCTATGCCGTGTGGGCACGAATCGGATCCGAATCGGTCCGCCGGCCCGGAGCGATGAGCATCGGAGTGCGTCCCACCTTCGGCGGCCAGGAGCGCACGCTCGAGGTGCACCTGATCGACTGGAGCGGCGACCTGCTGGGAGCCGACCTCGAAGTGGAGCTGGTCGACTGGATCAGGCCGGAGCTCCGGTTCGAGAGCGCCGAGGCCCTGAGCGTCGCGATGCGCGAGGATCTGGCGGAGGCCCGCCGGCGCCTCGCCGCCGCCCCGGCTGAGGTCCCCCAAGCAGGTTAGCCGAGGGGGTCCCGCCAGGGGGGCCCGGACCTTCCCGGGCGCCCGGCCGACGGCCTCGCCCGGCCGCGAAGGGACCCTCCTCCCCCGGCGGACCGGGGCGGGAGCGAGCCGTTTGCCAGGTCACGGGGCGGATGCTATGTTGTCCGGTCCGCTTCGGCGCGGGGTGGCGCCGTTGGTCTAACGCTCGGTCAGACGAGAGCTTGCACTCGATGAACCGGGCTCGAGGTTTCCCCAACCATGCAGGAGGTGACCGCTGTGACGCTCTCCAAAGAGCAGAAGCAGGGGATCATCGGAAAGTTCAAGATTCACGACGGAGATTCGGGTTCGCCCGAGGTGCAGATTGCGCTGCTGACAGAAAAAATCCACTACCTCACGGAGCACTTCAAGGTGCACAAGCGGGATCACGCGTCGCGCCGCGGCCTGCTCAGGATGGTGGGTCAGCGGCGCCGTTTGCTGGATTACCTCAAGGGCACGAAGGTGGATCGTTATCGCAAGGTCGTCAAGGAGCTCGGCCTGCGTCGCTGACCGCCCGCGGAGAACCCCGGCGGGATTGCCGACGGCAGGCCATGAACAGACCGGACAACGCCATCGATGTGGAGCGCGTCCGAGCGGGAGCCCCGGCTCCCCGGGTGCGAGAGAGTCGCGCGCCCGCCCGCGGGAAGGTCCCGGCGGGCGAACACTGGAAGGGCCCGGGAGCTCCCGGGCCGCAGGCGAGAGGACAGGTCCGACGGAATGGAACCCCAAGAGCAC